>JBGPLS010000081.1:0-13083 GCA_041486565.1 Gemmatimonadaceae bacterium | reverse complement strand
GGGTTCTTGCACCACTTTTGTAGACACTTCCACCTAACCAGCATGGAGTGTCAACGATGCCACGATCAGGGCCACGAGCGGTGCGGAAGTACAGTGACGAGTTCAAGCTGACTGCTGTGCGACTCAGTCAGCAGCCGGGATTGCAAGTGAAGACCGTGGCTGCTGCGCTGACGATTCATCCATTCATGCTGTCGAAGTGGCGCAAGGATGCGCGGGACGGCCGACTACGCGGGCGGGCGCGGAAGGCGCCACCGCCCGGTCCCGCACGCGAGATCGCGCAGCTGCAGGCGCTTGAGAAGGCGCATGCGCTGCTGCAAGAGGAGCACGAACTCTTAAAAAAAGCCATTCGGTTCTGTTCCGCTCGAAAGGCGACAGGTTCGCCTTCATCGACTCGCAGCGGGCGCACTTCAGCGTCGCGTCGCTGTGCCGGCGCTACGCCGTGACGACGGCCGGCTTCTATGCCTGGCGTCGGCGCGGTGAGAGTGCCCATGCGGAACAGGACCGCCTCCTCACGAGGGAGATCGAACGTCTGTTTGATGCGCATCAGGAACGCTACGGCAGCCCACGTCTCTATCAGCTCCTAAGCAACGCGGGCTGGCTCGTGAGCCGACGCCGGGTCGCGCGCCTCATGCGCGCAGCAGGGCTCCGCGCGAAAGCGGTACAAGGTTACCGGGCGAAGGTGAATGTGCATCATCTCTACGCGCGGCATCCGAACCGACTCTGGACCACGCGTGTAACCGGCCCCAATCAGGTCTGGGTCGGCGACATCACCTACCTCACGGTCCGGGGCGCCTGGCGCTATCTAGCCATCGTGATGGATCTCTACTCGCGGCGCATCCTCGCCTGGTCATTGACGCACCGTCGCACTGCGGCGGTCACGTGCGCAGTACTCGTCCAAGCCGCGCGGTACCGTGCCGCACGCGGCGTGATCTTCCATAGCGATCGCGGCTCGGAGTACATGGGAGCACCCTTTTGCGCGCAGGTGGCACAGCTCGGCCTCGTGCAGAGCGCCAGCGTCCGGGGCCCCGGCGACAATGCGCACGCTGAGTCGTTCTTTCATTCCCTCAAGGCCGAACTCACCCGTGGAATCACGTTTCCAACCGACCATGCGCTGCATCGCGCGCTGCGTACCTATATCCGCTACTACAACGAGACGCGCCTTCACTCGAGCCTCGGCTACCTTCCGCCGCTTGCCTTTGAGAAGCGGGCGGCGTAAACCATGAGTGTCAACGAAACTGATGCAAGATCCCAAGCGATCTGCGGATTGCTCGCTTCGCTCGCTTTGATTTGACTCGCTCGCAGGTTAACTCGGGCGCTAGGCCGCATCATTCACGTTCACATGTCCTGGTTCGCCGAACTCTAAGATGACCCTGCACAGTCTCCGAGAGGAAGCGACGCAACAATGTCAATCGTAGTGGTGGCGCTTCTCCGCACGCTTCAGCGTTCGGCGACATCTCCATGTCTCGGCGTTCCCTCGCACCCGTCAGGATTTACCTGGACCTACTCAGGTGCGCGAATCGAGGGTGGCCGAGGTGGCCGCGGGAAACTTGCTCGCGTCACCTGGACCACCACTGTAGTCGCCGCCAGGTCTGCGGGCCAGGCGCAGCTCGCACTGATCCGCGGGTTCGTGACAGAACTGGCGTGGTCAGAGCCGCCGACCGCACCGAAACTTTCAATTCTCGTCTGTTCCACCGGCGGTCTCTATCGCTTCGAAGGCAGCAGCGACGATGAGACACGGGCCCGCTGCCAGCGTCCTGCTGGCGAGATGCGCGCCGATTGCAAAGTCTGGCACGGCGTCACTGCCAACTCGCGCGGCCGCGACGGAGGATCCATTGTCCAGCTTGCCTCTGAGTTCACCATGTTCAAGAACGAGACTGCAGCTGACCGACATCTGCCCCGAATTGATCCACTCGACGCGCATGATGGGCGAGATCCGGCTCCACGCCGCCGAATAGGAATAGAGATAGCCGCCTCCCGACTGATGTGACCGGTAGACGATACGAACGCCCGGCTCGCTGCCGAACGCGGTGTCGCCAGCCACAAACTCGGATGTCCACGCGTCCATCTCTTCGCCCTGAAAGAATCCGCGCACGGTGTATTGGTGATTTCCAGCCGGCATCGACGGCGGCGGAACCTGCGCCGAGAGCGAGTGGAGGGCCACCACGATCAACGTGGCGACGGCAATGCGCGCCGCGAGGCGGGCGGACATGACGGTCTCCAAGGTGGGGTCAGTCGGTTCGACACGAATCGCGATACGAATGGTTTACGCCGATGTCGGCGTACCAACGACGACTTCACAGGCCGCCGCTGGCCGCAGTCGTTGACCCCGCTTTTCCGCAACCCGCCCCAGTTTGATTGTCTCCGCGATGCTCTCATGGCACCCTTCGCGTATTCATCTCCAGGGAGCACGCGGTGCCAGTTCCAATCGCCTTACTGTTTTCAATCGCGACCTCGCTTGCGCTGCCGCAGTGCCGCACGGCGCCCGCGTCTGATGCCCGGGTAGTGCTCGACCGCGCCATGAGCTCACTCGGACTGTCATCTGTCGGCGCAGGTGTTCGCACGTCGAAGGTCACCGACGCCCTCAACATGCCGTATCAGTCCGATCGGATGTATCCGCCATATCTCTGGGCGTCGAATGAACTGCGACTCTCGATGGATTGGAGCCGCGGCGGCCAGCGCGCGGAGCGCGGCACTCCGCCGAACACGGTCGCGTTCGTGAGCGACAGTGCCCGCCGTGGCGCGATTTCGCCTCGCGCCGCGGTGCTGCTTGCGCAGCGGCAGGCAGGGCTGCTCGACGAACGCGCGATGGACCCCTGGGCGGTGCTCGCCGACTGGCGCCATGCGCCCGACGTCCGCGTGGTGGAAGAATGCATGTACCGCGACTACTGGCGTACCGTGCTCGGACGAACCACGGCAGCAGGTGCGGAGCGATTGTATCTCGACCCGAAGACCGGATTCCCCACGAAACTCGAACGCCGGGAAGCGCACTACCTCTGGGGCGACGTCACCGCCGAATACCTCTGGTCCATCTGGACTCCCGTGAAAGGATCGCAAGCAGTCGCGCCTCAGTTTGCGTTTCGGCTGGTGGACGGTGGAACAGACGAACAGCGCGTCCACGAGAAATACGCGATCGTGGTGCGCGACAGCGTTGGCGCACTGTCGATGCCGGCGGACGCCACACCGGCCACGCCACCCGTCCCGGCGAACCCCGACACCGTTCGCGTGTCGCCGAACACCTTCCTGCTCGTCACGCGAGCCTACACGAACGTCGTATCGCTGCAGCGGGACACAGTTTTCATCCTCGACGCCCAGACCGGCGCGGATCGTGCCCAGCGCGACTCGGCATGGATCGGGATACTCTTTCCGGGGCGCCATCCGCTTGTGCTGGTCGTAACAGACCTGGCATGGTCGCACATCGCGGGCGTGCGGTACTGGGCGGCGCTCGGCGCCACCGTGGTCTCACACCCCAGTCACGGTCCTTTCTGGAGCGCGTGATGCGGAGGCGGTGGACCCTGGCTCCCGACTTGCTGGAACAGCGGCGCGCGAAGTCTCGCTTCACGTTCAGGCCGGTTAACGCGGAACTGTCACTCGCAGGAGGTGCGATCCAATTGCGCCCGATCGACGGAGTGGGGAGTGAAGGCGCCCTCTTGGCGTACTTTCCGAACGAGCGCTTTCTGTACGCCGGGGACTACATTCAGGGAGGCGGGCCGGAAAGCTTCTCGGCGACCTACGCGCGCGAAACAGCCGCTGCGGTGAAGCGCGCCGGATTCACTCCCGAACGATTCGCCGCAATGCACCTGCCGCTGAGCGACTGGACAACCCTTCCCAAGTTCACGGGCCAACCTTGAGCGCGTCTCCCGCCAGCGACGACGGTTCTTTCCCGCTGATCTCCGAGGGATGGCGGGAGGAAGAGCACGAGCCGGCGAGGGGCGCTTCGCGATTCACCGCGCGCTCGTGGGCGGTCGCAGCACTCGTGTGGACAACGCTCGGTGTGACGGCCGCCCTGCAGCAGGCCGGGACGCTCCAGATGCGCGGAGCCCTGCAGCGCGAGTGGGTGTTTGTGCTCGCGCAGATCCCGCGCTGGCTGGTCTGGCTGCCGTTCACTCCGCTGATCTTCGCGGCGTGCCGCCGGTTCCCGTTCTCGCGGCCACGTCTGGGCCGCGCGCTGCTGGTGCATCTCGCGCTTGCGACCGCTATGATTGCAGTGGTCGAGAGCGGGCACACTCAGATCTCGCTGCTGGTGGAGCGAGTGACCGGCACGGTCATCGATCCGAACCGGCCGACGGACTTCGAGCTGACCGCGATCGCCATCCTGACGCGCCTCGTGAGCGGGATCGTGACGTACGCCGCGGTGGTAGGCGTGGCGCTCGCGCTGGACTCCCAGCGCCGGTTGAGAGAGCGCGACATGCGCGCGGCGCAGCTCGAGGCCGACTTGGCGAGGGCGCAGGTGCAGGCGATCAAGATGCAGGTGCAGCCGCATTTTCTGTTCAACACGCTGCACGCGATCAACGTGCTCATCAAGGAAGATCCCGCCGTCGCCACCCGCATGGTCACCCAGCTCGGCGACTTGCTGAGGCACACGCTCTCCCGCGCGACGGTGGCGGAAGTTCCGTTGCGAGCCGAGCTCGACATTCTGGCGCTCTATCTGGAGATCGAACGGGTTCGCTTCCAGGATCGCCTGACCGTGGCGTTCGACGTTCCGCCTGAGATGATGTCGGCGCTGGTGCCAGAACTCATCCTGCAGCCCCTCGCCGAAAACGCGATCAAGCACGGGATTGGCGTGTCCACGGGTGGTGTCTCGATTCGCATACGCGCGCGGCGGGAGCGGGAGGCGCTGGTCCTCGAAGTCGTGGACACGGGCGCGGGGCCGGCCGATGACGGCACGCCGCGCGAGCGTGTCGGCCTCGCGACGGTGCGCGCACGGCTTGAGCGCCTTTATGGCGATGGGCAGTCGTTGACCGTCGAACCTGCTCCGGAGGGCGGCTGCGTGGCGCGCATCACGCTCCCGTTCCGCGAGGAGGCGTCCGATGGCTGAGCTGCGTGTCATGATCGTGGACGACGAGCCGCTCGTGAGAAGCGGGCTGCGCTCGCTGCTGGAGCAGGAGCGCGATGTGACGATTGTCGCCGAAGCGCGGAACGGCAAGGAAGCGCTGGAAGCGATTCACGCCAACCGGCCGGACCTCGTGTTCCTCGACGTCCAGATGCCGGGAATGGATGGCTTCGAAGTCCTCGCCGCGCTCGATGCCGCGGCGCGGCCTTCCATCGTCTTCGTCACGGCGTTCGACGAGTACGCGACCCGCGCATTCGACGTGCATGCCGTGGACTACCTGCTCAAGCCGTTCGACGGGGAACGGTTCCGGTTGGCACTCGACCGGGCTCGCGCCCGGGTGCCGTCGGCGGCGGGTGTGGCCGATACGCGATTGGATGCGCTGCTCGCCGAGATTGGCGGACGGGCGCGATACGCGGACCGGCTCCTGCTCAAGCACGACGGCAACGTGATCGTCGTATTGGTCGCCGACATCGACTGGATCGAGTCGGCGGACAACTATGTGAAAGTCCACGCGCGCGGCGTGCGGTACCGGGTGCGCCAGACGATCAAGACGCTGGAATCGCAGCTTGACCCGGCCCAGTTCGCGCGGGCACATCGATCGGCCATCGTGAATCTCGAACGGGTACGGTCGCTTGCGCCGATGGCCGCGGGCGAATACCTGATCACGCTTTCGACCGGCGAGAAGGTGGCCCTCAGTCGCGGCTATCGCGACACCTTCCGGACGCGGCTCGAAGGCCGCGGATGAATCAGGCGGACTCGTGAAACGGCCCCTGTTGATCGCGGCCGCCCTCGTGCTGGCGTGCCGCTCGGCCGTCGCACAAGCACCGCCGCCGCTTGCGGGTCGCTGGCAGTATCTCCAGTCGCCTGACAACGAAGGCGAGGTTCTCGACCTGTCCGTTTCGTCCGGTCACTGGCGCGGAATCATGAATGGACTGCTGCGCGAAGGCGAGCATGGTGTCTACTACTACCTGGTCGAAATCGAGAATGTCCGAGTCGATACGAACGGAACGATTCGTTTCGAAGTCCGTGAGCGGCAGCTTGCCAGCAAGAGACCACCGCTCTCCGTGCTCGGCGGCAAGACAGACGCCGGCGTCGACCGCTATCGCATGCAGTTCACGGGACGGATCGAGGCCGGCGATCTCGTGCTCCAGTGCGCCGATCCGAAAGGCGGTTCATGCCCGGCCTCGTCCATGAGGATCAAGAGGATGTAGCGCGCCCGAGCGTACTGCGGGCGGGCAATGGCGGGACCCGAGGATGGGCCCGCCTTTTTCGTGGTCCGAACGAAGTATCAATATCTAATACCAATATGCTACCTGACGACAAACGATACTCCTCGTGATGGGCGTCAACGAACAGCGTTGGAGGGAGCAGGCCAATGCAGCGAAGGCGTCCATCTGGCGATGAACGCCGCTGCCCGCAGTCGTTCGCCCCGCTTTTCCGCGATGTATCCCAGTTCGATTGCCTCGGTCACGCTCCCACGGCACCGTTCACGTATTCACCAACCGGGAGCACGCGGTGCCAGTTCGAACTGCAATACTGTATTCGCTCGCTACGTTGCTCGCGCCGGCCATCTCGGCGCAGTC
This sequence comes from Gemmatimonadaceae bacterium, assembly GCA_041486565.1. Classification (GTDB taxonomy): domain Bacteria; phylum Gemmatimonadota; class Gemmatimonadetes; order Gemmatimonadales; family Gemmatimonadaceae; genus UBA4720. Next base: position 6,450 of record JBGPLS010000081.1, on the reverse strand, counting down.
CATCGACCGCGCCATCCAGCTCTTCGACGGTGCGAAGTACGCGGAAGCGAAGACCGAACTCGTGGCCGTGCAGAAATCCGACAACAAGAACGCGGTAGCGGCCTACTACCTCGGCCGGATCGCGAGGATCGACAACGACGGCGACGAGGCCCTTCACCAGTTTGAACGCGCCGTTCAGCACGACGACCGCAACGCGCTCTACCATTTCTGGTTCGGAACTGCGGTGAGCGATGTGGGGCAGCGACTCGGCGCCGCGTGGCGAGACTCGATCTCGGCCTCATGCTGCCGGGCCTGGCTGTCGTGGGTACCGCGTACACGTTTGGGTTCCTGGCCATGCGCAGCGCAACGGGTACGCTGGACAAGTATCCGGCGCAGCTCTGCTTCATGTTTGGGTCCATCGCCCTGCTCTCAGTCGCCGGGGACATCCGTATGATTGTCGTCAAGGGCCTTTCTGGGAGACACAGGCTCGTCAGACATTTGTGTCGCCTTGCGCAACGAGTAATCGCCCTGTCATTGGAGAACCAAAGATGAGCACACCTATCGCGATTACGCGGCCTGTTGAAGTTTCTCCGCAGGTCCTGGCCAGGATCGCCGGCTTCCTGTACCTGATCACCATCGTCGTCGGCATCTTCAACGAAGCGTTCGTCAAAGGCCGGATCATCGTGCCGGGGGATGCGGCGGCTACCGCGGCGAATCTCCGGTCGATGGAGTTCCTCTGGCGCATCGGCATCGCCGGCGAGATGGTGATGTTCTTTTGCACCGTCACCCTGTCGCTGCTGCTCTATGTCTTGCTGAGACCCGTGAGCAAGGATCTCGCTTTGCTGTCGCAATTCTTCGGGCTGATAGCAACCGCGGTGGAAGCCTCCTACTCGCTACAGCTCTTTGAGGCATTGTTTCCGCTGGGCCATGCCGAGTATCTCAAGGCGTTTTCGCCGGAACAGCTCAACGCCATGACGACCCTCGCGCTCAGGTCGCATGACCTGGGTTTCGGGCTGTGCCTTCTCTTCTTCGGCCCGTTCTTCCTGGTCACCGGGTACTTGATCTTCAAGTCGACCTATTTCCCAAAGGCGATAGGCATTCTGTATCAGATTGCCGGGGTGGCCTATCTAATGAACGGTTTCGTACGCATTCTCGCTCCCGCCTTCGCCAGCCAGATATTCGCCATCATCGTGCTTCCGGCCTTCGTTGGAGAGACGTCGTTCAGCCTTTGGCTTCTCATCAGGGGCGTGAACATGGAGAAGTGGTCGGAGGTCCGCGCATCCCATGCGAGCTGACCAGGTTCTCAGGCGCTCGCTCGGGCAGGTGCTTTTTGCGGCTATTGTGCAGGCGCCCAACATGTCGGCGCAGTCGATGGTGCGTGGGAAGCAGCTCTTCGACGACGCGAAGTACGCGGCGGCAAAGACCGAGCTCCTGGCGGTGCAGCGCGTCGACGGTCGCAACGCCGCGGCAGCGTACCTCCTCGGCCGCATCGCGACGATCGACAACGACGGCGACGAGGCCTTCAGGCAGTTCGAGCGCGCCGTGCAGCTCGAGGACGGCAACGCGAAATATCACATGTGGCTCGCGACCACGATCGGCGACGCCGCGCAGCGCGCGAGCTCGATTCGCCAGCCATTCATGGCGCGACGGGTGAAGAAGGAGTTCGAGCGCGCGGTGGAGCTCGACCCGAATCAGCTCGATGCCCGGTTCCGCCTCGTCGGCTTCTACGCGTTCGCGCCGGGGATCATGGGAGGCAGCATGGACAAGGCGCGCCAGCAGGCGGCGGAGATCGCGAAGCTCAACCCGATGCGCGGCGCACTCGCACGCGGCACTGTCGCCCGGTATGAGAAGAAGCCTGCGGCCGAGGAAGCCGCGTGCCGCGAGGCGATCGCACTCGGCCCTAACAGCCTGGTGGCCTATGTCGCTCTCGCCGACGCACTGGTGCCTGCTGGTAAGGCCGCCGACGCGTTTGCCACGCTCGACGACTATCTGAAGCGGCATCCGGACGACCGCTGGATCCCTTATCACACCGGGCGGGTCGCGGGTGCGACTGGCCAGCAGCTAGACCGCGGCGAGCGTGCGCTGACGCAGTTTCTCGCGGCGCCGCCGACGGACGCCTACTCGATCAGGATCGCCGCCGCGCACTACTGGCTCGGGCAGATTGCGGAAAAACGTGGGGCGAAGGATGTGGCGCGCGAGCAGTACCAGATGGCCTTGAAGATCAACCCGAAGAGTCAGCTGACACAGCGGGCACTCGACGCGTTGGTGAAGTCGAAATGACCACGCACGCAGTGAGTGCCACACACACATCTGGCACGGAGAATATCAGATGAAACACAACAGGATGTTGACCATCACGTCTCTGCTCTCGATCCTCCTGCTGACGCTGCACGTGACGGACGACATCGTCCGCGGGATTTCGAAGGCTGAGTTCTCAAACTTCTTTGCGGTGTTCTACCTCGTGATATTGCTGTGCGGGCCGCTGTTGCTCGCCGAACGGCGATCGGGGTACGTCATCATGTTCCTCGGGGGGCTCATCGCGGCAGGCATACCCGCCCTCCATATGAGGGGAGCGAGATACGCCGAGCACGCCGCGTCCAGCGGCGGCTTCTTCTTCGTCTGGACGCTCTTCGCGCTCGGCGTGACCGGGGTCTTCTCCTTCATCCTCTCGGCGCGCGGGCTGTGGAGCCTCCGAAAAGGCTAAGTCCGGGTAGTGAAACAACCCGAACGATGAACATCTTCGAGCGGTTCCTCCATCCCGAGATCCGATTCCTGCACATCGCCGCTGGAATCGTGGCGATTATAGCGGGGTTCATCGCACTGTATTCGGCCAAGGGCGCGCCGGTGCATCGCCGGGTCGGACTGTTCTTCGTCTATGCGCTGATCGTCAACGCGGCGGCCGGCACAGTGCTGGCGTTGGTGAAGGTCAACCTAGGCAACATGCTCGGCGGTTCGATGAGCCTGTACATGGTCACGACTGCTCTGCTCACGACTCGGCGCCGCGTGGCGAGACTCGATCTCGGCCTCATGCTGCTGGGCCTGGCTGTCGTGGGTGCCTCGTACACGTTTGGGTTCCTGGCCATGCGCAGCGCAACGGGTACGCTGGACAAGTATCCGGCGCAGCTCTACTTCATGTTTGGGTCCATCGCCCTGCTCTCAGTCGCCGGGGACGTCCGTATGATTGTCGTCAGGGGCCTTTCTGGGAGACACAGGCTCGTCAGACATTTGTGGCGTATGTGCGCGGCGATGTTCATCGCCAGCCAATCGTTCTTCCTGGGCCAGGCGAAACTCCTGCCGGCAGAATTCCGCATCATACCGCTGCTGGCGATTCCGGTCGTCATCGTGCTGGCGCTCGGGGTGTATTGGGCGCTCCGAGTAACCTTTTCGCGACACTATCCTGCCCGTGCCTAAAAAGAGAGTCACCCGATGACCGAAGTGTCGACGTTCCGCCTCTACCTGCTAAGGGCCTTTTACCTCCTGTTCGCCCTCGGTCTCGGAGTCAACATATGGCCCGCAATGATCCACCATGCGACGCCCTGGGACTTGATGCACGGTGAGGTCAATAGCCTACTCGCTGGCCTGTCGGTCTTCTTCGCTCTGGGAATCCGATATCCGCTGCAGATGTTGCCGGTGCTGCTCTTCGAACTGGTCTGGAAGACGGTATGGATGATTGCCATCGCGCTGCCTCTTTGGTCCGCCCATCAACTGGACCCGGGCACGCTTGAGACGATCAATATCTTCGTGAGGACGATCGTGATCTGCCTTGTCGTTATTCCGTGGCCCTATGTCTTGGTGAATTACGTGAAGAAGCCTGGAGATAGGTGGCGGCGAGCTGCACAAGGGGCGGGGAACTAGCCAGCCCTTCGCCCGAGCGAACTGTGCGGTGGCTCCTCGTGAATGGCGTGAACGCTGAGCGATGGAAGGAGCAGGCTGGCGTAGCGGGATAATCGCGACCGAAGGATTCGGTTCAGTCGGGTACTCTTCAGGTACGCGTGACATCGTTCATCGTCTCGCGAAACGGACTAACTAATCAGGAACTCACTCCGCCACGGATATTGACGGCGCGGGCAGACAGCATTCGGCTGCTCTGCCAGCCTCGAAGATAGAAGTGCAAGGATCCCGCGATGTCAATCCGAACCGCCCTCTTGGTGCTTTTGCTGGTCGCGGCGAACAGTCCGCCGGCCGCGTCGGCCGTGCGAACGACGACCATTCAAGCGGCCGACGCGTACTACCGTTCAACGCCGGCGCGATCGGCGCCGACGCAGGACTCGAGCTGGCGCGCGAGGCGCTTGTTTCGCACACGGCTGCCTAATCCGCGGCCTTGAGAACAAGTGCGCATCCTGCTGGACGAGTGCCTCCCGAGACCGCTTCGTCGCGAGTTGCCAGAGCCAGATCATTCGAGTTGGTAAATGGCTGCACGCTGACGTGCGCTGCTGCAGACAAGCGATCTCTCCCGCCGTCGCCTGACGCTTTAACGATGGAGACAATGCTTTGCTCGCCTTCATCTTTTCGTTCGAGAAGGTAAGTCAGAATTTCAAGCGCCGCCCACCAAGCTGTCCGAAGGGAAGGAGCAAAGGATCGTAGGCTGGTGGTTTCAACGCCTCTAGCGCAAGTTCCCCCTCGATTGTGGTGTCGTCGACGTTCGCATAGTAGCTCGGAACCTGTTTATCCTCCGTGAGGCCCGATCCTGCGAGACGACGAATCACCGCGAGGCTTTGCGTAGGTAAGCTCTTCCGCTTTCCGTGCTTTCATACGGCTGCCGGCGCGCACTCGGCGGCAGTGGGGTAATCCAACCCTTGTCCGCGAGGCGGTTGATCGCACCGTAGAGTGCACCTGGGCCAAGCTTCTTCCCAAACATTTGCTGGATGACGGTTCGCATGGCATGTCCATGCTTGGGACCGTCGTCCAGACTTGCCAGCACAAGAAGCTGGAGGAAGGGGAGGCATCGGCTTTCACTCCTGAGAAAACGCGTGCTTTGGGCGCATGGGTGGGCCGCCACAACTTCCCGTGGCCTTTCTAACCCGCCCCTCATCCGTCCTTCCATTACACTTCTCCACAACCCACCATGAAGCGCCACGTCCTCATCTTCGGTCTTGTCGGCGGCCTCCTCATCGCCACCCTCCAATACACCGAATACCGCTTCGTCGTCATCGAGCACTCGGTCGAGCTTTACAGCGCCCTCGTCGCCATCCTCTTCGCCACCTTCGGCATCTGGCTCGGCCTCCGCATCACGCGCAGACGGGAGACGATCGTGGTGAGGAAAGTCCTCGTCCCTGCTTCAGGCCCGGGCGCCGAGCCAGCTTCGGCTTTCGCTCCAAACACAGCCCAGCAGCAGAGCCTCGGCATCACCGCCCGCGAGCTCGAAATCCTCACCCTCATCGCCCGCGGCCTCAGCAATCGCGAGATCGCCACTCAGCTCTTCGTCTCCGAGAACACCGTAAAGACCCACTGCTCCCGCGCCTTCGACAAGCTCGGAGCCGCGCGCCGCACCCAGGCCGTGCAGCGCGGCAAAGAACTCGGCCTGCTGCCCTGATCGCGTCACCCAAAAGGACGATTTCCGCTCCACTCCTGCAAAATCATCCAAAAGGATGACGACATCCGGCGTGCCACACCGCATCGTGACTCCATCCTCACTCACACCCAGGAGCCTCACATGAAGAAAACCGTCCTCACCTTCGGCCTCATCTCCGGCTTCATCATCTCCGTCCTCATGGGCGGCTCGCTGCTCTTCGCCGACAAGATCGGCTCCGGCCACAGCATGGCCCTCGGCTACACCATCATGGTGGCGTCGTTCCTGCTCATCTACTTCGGCATCCGCAGCTACCGCGACAACACCCTCCCCGGCCAAATCTCCTTCGGCCGCGCCTTCGCCTGCGGCATCCTCATCACCCTCATCGCCACCGTCTGCTACGTCGTCATGTGGGAAGTTCTCTACTTCAACTTCATGCCCCACTTCATGGACAGCTACTTCGCCGCACAAATCCACAGGGTGCAGTCCGCCGGCCTCGACTCCGCTACCACCGCCGCGCAGGTCGCCGCTATCCAGCACTCCCAGCAGCTCTACCAGAACCCCCTCATCAACATGGCCTACACCTTCATGGAACCTCTGCCTGTGGGCCTCCTCATCACCTTGATCTCTGCAGCGCTCCTCCGCCGCAAAGCCCCCACGCCAAGCAACTCCTCCGCAGACCCCGCCCTCGCCTAAGCCTGCAAATTCACAATATCCGAAGGCGCCGTACCGCCGTCTTCATTCTCGAAGACTATCCGTATCTGGAGTCGGATGATATTGCCGCTTGGCTGCTGCACAATCGACGTTAGGCCGCAGAAAACACACTCTCCCTCACCACCACCCGACCTCGGAGGTTCTATGAAGCGAGTCACTGGCATTGGCGGCATCTTCTTCAAAGCCAAAGACCCAAAGGCACTACAGGCTTGGTACAAGCGGCACCTCGGAATCGATGTCCAAGAATG
>JBGPLS010000080.1:0-13133 GCA_041486565.1 Gemmatimonadaceae bacterium | reverse complement strand
GAATGGGTGTGGGACTGGACGCGGCGATGATCGCCAACGCGCCCGCGCCACTCAAGCGGCGGATTGGTATTTTCGCGTACGTGCTGAGCGCGACGAGGGCGGCCCTGCGGATGGAAAAGTTTCACGTTCGTCTGACAGTGGACGGCGAGACGATCGAGCTCGAAGCGACGGCAGTGCTGATCGCGAACTTCGGCGCGGTGTTGAACGACTTGATCTCATTTGGCGATGGAATCAGACGCGACGACGGGCTGCTCAACGCGTGCGTCTACTCACCGCGAAACCTGCGTGACGCGCTCCGGATACTGTGGATGATGTCGCGCAAGAATTTCCGTCCCGACCCGTGTGTGACGTATCGATCGGGGAAGAAGTTCAGGATCGAGACGATACCACCGCAGATGGGCCAGGCAGACGGCGAGCTATTGGGGAATTCGCCATTCGAGGTGACTGTGGAGCCTCTGGCGGGGCGAGTGTTGGTACCGAAGCGCTGAGGGGATTATGTTACGCGTTGCGGATGCGTGAGCGCCCGCTGCTATCGAATTCGGGGCGTAGCGTAGCCCGGTAGCGCGCCTGCTTCGGGAGCAGGAGGTCGCTGGTTCAAATCCAGTCGCCCCGACTGAGTAACTGCAACCTCTACAACGAGTTGTGTTGTAGAGGCTTTTTACTGCAAAACTGCGTGGGGTCTATTTGGTGTCAGTTTCTGTCTGCTTGGGGTCAGTTTCGCTCCTATCCTGCTCGCGCCGGTTCCATGATTTTCTTCGAGCTCGACATGACTTCCAAGAGTGTATTGTAGCCGGCGTGTTGATAGCACTTCAGCAACGTGCTGACATCACTCCATCCCCCCGCTGCAGCGAAGTCGACAAACGGCAAGTGCTTTCGCGTGGTCGTCCACGCTCTCCGGTACGCGTGCCAGAGTGAGCCATCCAATTTAGGAAGATTCGCGCGACGTTCCGCGTCCGCCAACCAGTGCCCGAAAGAGTCTCGGCTCACGGGTCGGTCTGAGTTCGACCGGCTGGGGAAGATCAAGCCGCCGAATATGCCTCCCAGTAGCACACAGAACGATCTCAGATCTTCCGAAAGTTCGGCGGGAATCGGAATAACCCATTCCTTGCCTTTCTTGTCAGTCTCGGCTCGCCACCTGATTGTGCTGCGCGAAAAATCAATATCGTCCCACCGGAGCTGGCGAATCGCCCCAAGGGCGTGAGAAGCCATGCTCTATTTGGAGGCACTTGCCCGAGGACTTCCGACGACCAGTCGTTGCCGACCGGTGGCAATCTCAACGACGTATATGCCGGCCATAGGGGCTTCGTTCTTTGCGTACGCCGCCAACCGCCCGTCAGGTGACCGCACCCCTCGGAGCGCAGGTGTTGCGTCCGCAACTCGGCGGACAGCCGAGCCGTCGAGATTCATTTCATAGATTGCGTCCACGCTGTCGCGAGCGGAGACAAACTGAAGCGACTTGCCGTCCGGGGCGACGCGAACGCAGCAGTCTTTCACGTAATTCGTCGTCAATCGTGAGAAACCGGACCCGTCCGGGCGAATGGAAACGATCTCCTGCGTATTACGCATGCCCTGTGCTTCAGCGCGCGTCATCTCGCTCCAAAGCCGTTTAGGCGGCGGATATTGGTGGAAGAAAATGCGGGTTCCGTCTGCGGACCAATGCGGGCCTTCACTAATCATTGCCGAGTCGGTGAGCTGCCGATAGCCCGTGCCGTCGACGCCGACGACGTGAATCTTGTCGCTAGTCAAATGGTTGTCTTCGCGCCCTTGAAATACAATCCATTTGTCGTCCGGCGAAAAGGACGCATTGTAATGCCCGCCGCTTGGAAAATTCGTGAGACGGCGCTCCTCGGAGCCGTCGCGGTTCATCAGGTACAAATCGAGACCCGTCCCGGCCCGATCGGAAGAGAACACGATGAGGCGGCCGTCGTGTGACCACGTCGGCTGTTCATTGTTATACTCGCTGCTGGTCACCTTGGTGAGCGCGCCCCCGTCAGGCGCGACTGTGTACACGGCAAACTTGCCGTCGCGCGTGGATTCGAAAACGAGCGTACGGCCATCCGGGGACCATTGAGGGTTGTAGTAATCGATCGGCTTGGGCGGAGAAGCAATCTGTGAGCGGACAGCGGCCGGCCAAAGAGTGAGAAGAAGCGCGAATCGCGACCAAGAGCTCAGGTGTAGAAGACTTGCCATTATCTCCTCCGAATTAGGTATCCCCGCCTGACGAATCCTGAAAGCGCAGAAACCTCCCGCGCGGGCGCACGCGCCATCGGCGCATTTGTAGCCGCGTCCGCCGTCGATACCACACGCGTCACGCTAGCGACCCGCGCCACGCTAGCGACCCAGCGAACGTATTTCCTTTGCTCGATCACGACTGACGACGAGACTTGTTCCATCGGCCAGCTCCGCCAGCAACTGGCCCTTGCCGTGTTTCCGGAACGCCTTGACGTTGTCGATGTTGACGATGTGCGTGCGGTGGATCCTCAGAAACTTCGTCTTGTCGAGACGCGCTTCGAGCCGAGCCAGTGAGAGGTGCATCATGTAGCGCCTCCGCCCGACGTGTGCGGTGACGTAGTCCCCTGAGGCCTCGAACCAGGTGACGCTATCTATCGCTATTGGGATCACGTTTGGCCCCAGGCGTACGAAGAGTCGTGTCATCGGCCGGCTGCTCAGTGCTTCGCGGAGGCGATCCAGCGCCGGAGCAGCGCTCGGCTCACCCAGCGCCGCACGCACGCGCTCGAGCGCTTTCGCCAGACGCTCCGGTCCGAACGGCTTGAGCAGGTAATCGAGCGCTCCAAGCTCGAATGCCGTGGCCGCATGCTGCGAGTGCGCCGTCGTAAACACGACGTACGGCTGGTGCGACACACGCGCCAGCACGTCCGTCCCGAGGAAGCCGGGCATCTGGATGTCGAGAAAGACGAGCTCGGGGCGCAGTCGGTCGATCGCCTCGACCGTTGCCGGCCCATTCGCGGCCTCGCCCGTGATGACCAGCCAATCGAATCCGGTGAGCATGTCGCGCAAACCGGCACGCGCCACTGGCTCATCTTCAGCGATGACGACGGACACTTTGCTTTCCGATGCGCTAATCGGTCGGCTCCTGTGGAATGAGAAGGCTGGCGGTGAATCCCGCCAAACCCTCTGAGCTGATGACCTCGAGGCTGGCGCGCTTTCCGTAGAGCGCCGCAAGCCGCTCCCGCAGCCGCTTGAGGCCCGTGCCGTTTGTCCCAACCATTTCAGCCGCAGCACCTTCGCCATTGTCGCTGACACTCACATGCAACATGCTCCCCGCGATACCGCCGGCAATCGTGAGATCGGTTGGCTCGACGCGCGGGGAGGCGCCATGGCGGACGGCGTTCTCCACCAAAGTCTGTACGGCGAATGAGGGAACGATTGCTCTCCGTGCCGCGTCGCTGACGTCAACGACGACGCGCAGGCGATCGCCGAACCTGAGTCGTTCCACCTCGAGATACTTCTCGACGAACGCTAGCTCCTCGGCGACGGTCAGCAGATCGCGATCTTCCTCGACTGTCGTTCGCAGAACCACCGCGAGTTCCTCGGCCGCCAGGGCGGCGCGCCCCAGCTCGCGCGGGATCAGTTGGATGACGGTGTGCAGCGCGTTGAACAGAAAGTGTGGGTTCAACTGCGACCGGATCGCGGCTAGCTGCGAACGAGCCGCCGCCGCTTCAGCGTGCGCTGCGCGCTCGGTTGCCTGCGCCGTGTATGCCACCCCGGCGATCATTACGTAGAACCAGAGGCCGGTCGCGACGAGCGGCCCGAGCCCAATGCCGAAGAGTGCCACGATTCGACCGCGGATGGCGCTCTCTATGGCATTGTTGAGCAATAGCCACCCGACGCAATAGACAACGGCAGCGGCGAGGTGACCGGCGACGAAGGCAGGTGTCACCCGACGCGGCCAGGGGAACCGCTCGGTGAGACGCTGCACGACGAGGCCGAGTACGGCGGCAGTCAGGACCATCCGCAGCGCAAGAAGGGCCGTCGGAGTAAACGCTGCCCCATGAACGGTCATGATCATCGTTACGACCAACGCCCACATCGGGAGCCACCCGATGAGGAGCTGTGTCCATAGCACGCGTCGCGACATCAGAGAAGAGTATCAGCGGGGCACGGCGGTAGGAACCCGCTTGGCCCGGACCGTCAGATACGTTTCCCATGTCCGCCCGTCGTCGTACGAACGCTCCTGCGTGAAATGAAATGCGGCCGGCGTAATGGAGGTGTAGCGACCGCGCGACAGATACGTCTTCCCCTCGGTGTCGGTACCGTGCGAGCTGACGGTCATCGCGCCACCGATTAAAGCCGCGGTCGACGATATGAACGTCGCGCGATAGACGTCGATGTTCGACAATGCCCATCTGTGCGCCTTCGCGTCGTACAGACGCACCGAGTGCAACAGCGATTTCGGATTTCCGGACGCGTCAGTGATGCGGAGGTCGTCCTCGATACCCCAACCGTCGAGCGCGCGCCAGCCAGTCCAGGTGCCGGCCAACTTGGGAACACCGTGAATCAGGGCGCCGAGGCTGGAAACCCGGGGTGTCACCGTGAGCTTCCACTGGCCGGCGAGAAAGTCGAATTGTTTGGCTTCGGCCGGTGGCGGTGCAACCGATGGTGCCGCGTCGCCGTGCTGGCCCGCAGGAATGGACGGTGAAAACGCGAGCGCGAAGATAATTGATCGAAAGCGCATGAGTGCCTCCATGAGAAGTGGTGTGGCTCAATCGTACGCCGCTCCGCCGGTGCCAATTCGAAGTATTCGCTGAACGGCAGATTCAATACGGCGAACGGGGCTCGGGGACCGATGCGCGTGCGTATCGTCATGCATGACTAATCCAATCATCACTATCCGCGACGTGACCAAGACCTTTCCGACCGCCGCCGGAGAGTTCAGCGCGCTTGTCGACATCAGCCTGGAAATCGCAAAGGGAGACTTCGCGGTCATCGTCGGACAGTCCGGGAGCGGCAAGTCGACGCTGCTCGCGTTGCTAGCCGGAATCGACCGCCCGACGCGCGGGGAAGTCAACGTCGACGGGACTCCCCTCCATGCGCTTCGCGAGCGCGACATCTCCGCTTGGCGGGGAAGGGCCGTCGGCATCGTCTTTCAGTTCTTTCAATTGTTGCCGACGCTTACTGCCGTCGAGAACGTCATGCTGCCGATGGACTTCTCATCGATGTGGCCGCCGGCGGAGCGCCACGATCGCGCATCCACACTTCTTGAGCGACTCGGTGTCGCCGACCAAGCGAACAAGCTGCCATCGACGCTATCGGGCGGGCAGCAACAGCGCGTTGCCATCGCCCGAGCGCTCGCCAACGCACCACCGGTGCTGCTCGCCGACGAGCCGACGGGCAATCTCGATTCGCGGACCGCGGAGTCGATGCTCGAGGTGCTGGCGTCTCTCGTCCGCGACGGCCAGACCGTCGTGATGGTGACGCACGAACGGAAGACGCGGCGCTTCGCGTCGCGCACGATCACGTTGGCTGACGGTCGGATCGTTGCCTCGACGAATGGCAACCATGGTTAGCGCACGCTGGCGCAAGGTGGTGCGCGACGTCTGGCTGCACAAAGCCCGGACGAGTCTCGTGGTGCTGGCGATCTCGATCGGGATCATCGGCGCCGGATCGGTGCTTAACACGTGGAGCCTACTCCGCCTCGTAACGGGCGAGGAGTTCCATGCGAGCAATCCGGCTTCCGCGACGATACGTGTCAACTCCGTCGACGGCGAGTTGCTGGCGCGCGTGCGCGCACTAGGCACCGTCGGCGCGGCCGAAAGTCGACGGGCCGTCCTGGCGAGTGTCCGGACCGAACGCGGCTGGCGAACGTTGATGCTCTTCGTGGCACCCGACTTCGACAAGCGCATCGGTGTTCTCAGACACGAGACGGGGGCCTGGCCGCCGACCGATGGCTCGATCGTCGTCGAGGCTTCGTCGGTCGACTTCGCTCACGTCAGGGTTGGAGGATCTCTCGAGGTCAAAATCGGCGATCAGACTCGTACGCTCGAGGTGGCGGGAATCGCGCGAGACGTCGGCTTGCCGCCCGGGTGGATGGAACATGTGGTGTATGCATTCGTCACGCCAGCGACACTCGCCACGTTCGGCGTGCCATCACAGCCGAATCAGTTGCAGATCGTCGTGAACGCTGATCGGCTCGACCGCGACCATGTGCGGCAAGTCGCCTACGACGTCAAGGCGCTCGTCGAGAGCACCGGGCATCGAGTCATCGATGTAGATGTGCCGGTTCCTGGCCGGCACATTCACGCCGCGCAGATCGATTCATTGCTGTTCACGCAAGGCGCGTTCGGCGCGTTGGCGCTTTTGTTGAGCGCAATCCTCGTCGTGAATCTCATTTCGGCGATGCTCGCTGGCCAGGTACGGGAGATCGGCACCATGAAAGCTATCGGCGCCCGCGGACCGCAGATCGCCCGAATGTATCTCGTCCTCTCCGTTGCACTCGGTCTCGTCGCCTGCGCCATCGCAGTACCGCTCGCCGCACTTATTGGACGCGGATACGCGCAGTTTACGGCGGAGATTCTCAATTTCGACATTCGCGGCTTCGAGATTCCCCGCTGGTCGTTCGCGCTCCAGATCGCCGTCGGTGCACTGCTGCCCTTGGCGGCAGCGTCGATCCCGGTTATTCAGGGTTGCCGAGTGTCCGTGGCCGTGGCGCTGCGAGACGTGGGGATCGTCGAGACATCGGCCGGCGACGCCGGGTTCATACGGCGGGTGAGCGGCCTGAGACGACCGCTGCTACTGTCGTTGCGCAATGCCTTCCGTCGACGGCAGCGAATGATTCTGACGCTCCTCACTCTCGCCACTGGCGGTGCCGTCTATATCGGGACGCGGAATCTGCGACAGGGCGTGATCGGGTCCATCGATCTACTCTTTGCCCCGCAGCGATACGATATCGTCGTGCGCTTCGTGAAGCCGCACGCACCGGACAGCATTGCCGCCGCCGTTTCAAAAGTGCCGGGCGTGGCGCGAGCCGAGGCGTGGGTCGCTGCTCGCGCGGCACAGATCCGGGACGATGGAACGATGGGAAACACCTTCGCCGTTACCGGAACGCCGACGCGAACGGTGATGCTCGAGCTGCCGATTGTGCGTGGAAGGAATCTCGGCCCCGCAGACACAGATGCCTTCGTTGCGAACAGCCGGCTCGTCGAAGAGGACGCGGCGTTCGAGTTGGGAAATCGTGTGAAGCTAATGGTCGAAGGACGACCGGTGACGTGGACGGTGGTAGGCGTGGCGGAGAGCGGTCCCTCGGCGGCAGCCTATGCGACGCGCGCGGCGTTGATGGGAATGAGTGGGCAATCCGGTGCCACGTTGGCTGTGATCGCGGCCACGGCCACCGGATCTGCATCGCAATTCGATCTCATGCAGCGCCTGAGGAGCAACCTGGCGGACGCCGGGTTCGAGGTCGAGTCGGGCCAGCTCATGCTGCAGCAACGCGCCGTCATGCAGGACCACATGATCATGGTCGTCGGATTCCTTGGGATCATGGGTGAGCTAATGATCGTCGTAGGCGGATTGGGTCTGGCATCGACAATGAGTCTCTCGGTCCTCGAGCGCACGCGCGAGATCGGTGTGCTTCGGGCGATCGGCGCAAAGCATCGAGCCATTTTCACGATGATTCAGGTCGAGGGGCTCGTCATCGCGTTGTTCAGCTGGCTTCTCGCATTGCCACTGTCGCTGCCGATCAGCGTGATGCTCGGCCAGGCGTTCGGCCGAATCATGATCACGGTCCCGGTCACGCTCTTGCCGGAGCCAGTTGGCGCCGCGTCGTGGCTGGCCGTCGTGGTGCTGGTCTCGTTCGTGGCGTGTGCCTGGCCTGCATACGCGGCGATGCGGGTGACGACGGCGGCGGCGCTCTCATATGAATAGCCGTGGATGTTCAGGAACACATGACGAAGGTTTTCGCGATTCAAGTTCTCATTGAAGGAGCAACCAATGAGCGGCAAAAGAATGAAATCAATGATCGGTCTGGCTCTGGTCTTGTCGGCAATGCCGTGGGGCCGGGCCAGCGGCCTGGCGATCGGAGCACCAATCGCGAGTCCGGCAGCAGAAGATACGAGCAGGGCGCTCATCGGACAGTGGGACGGGACGTACACCGCCGACCACGGACCGTCGGGGACGATGAACCTCACCATTTCGAAGGATACGGTCTTGAAGTTGACCGCCCTCAATCTGTCCATGGGTTCAAACATGGCTGCGGTTCCAGTCAGCAACCTGGCCGTGACATCAACCGACATTTCCTGGACACTGGACATGATGGGGCAGGCATGCACGGCGACGGCTGTTGAAAAGCACGGCGAGATGAGAGGGTCCATGGCGTGCGGCCACGTCAGTGTGCAATTCTTCGTGACGAAAATCGTCAAGCCATGACGCTGGTCAACCCTCTACTGAGAACGTTGGAATTCAATGGAACGGGGCGGAACAATGTGCGTGGATAAGTAAGAGATGGCGGCGTAGTCGCCGTCTCCGGGATCATTCGCGGCGAGCTGGCCCTTTTGTCCAGATTGCGGTCGCTCCGGCGAGTCCCCCACCCATGAGGAGCCAATTGCTCAACGATGTTGTTGCTGGCGGGCCCAAGGAGCCGATGGCAAGTGTGCCGAGCTCATTGTTTGTCACTGCGATCAACACAGCGGGAACGTTTACGACCCAGCTCAAGCCTTCGAGGACTCCCTTCCATCCCATTTTGTGTCTCCGCTCCGGGCCGTGCCATCTGACTTCAGGCAGCCAAGATGCACCGCCGGAAAATCTGACGCTTGAATGGAGACAACATCGGGTGTGGCCTTGAGCCGGTCTTCGGACGGGGCGTGTCCATAACGGCGAACAAACTCTCGGGTAAAATGACTGTGGTCAGCAAACCCGGCTTCGTGTGCCAAACGGGTGAGCGACTTTCCGGATGTTCGGAGCAATCGTGACCCGTGAATGATCCGCTCGCGCCGAAGGTAGCAGCAGACGAAATACGTTCACGCGATCGCGGGAGTCCGGTGTGGCCAGTGGCGCGCTCGACATGCGGTTGAGTCTACCGGTGCCCGTGTGACGCGCAAGGCGGAGAGCGGGGAAGTGCTGTTCGCAACGCCGAATGGTTGATTCGGAACGGAAGCCGAGCCGGTTGGCACGCTTGAAAATGCCGACGCATATGATGGGCATATGGAGGCGCGTGGCAGGGTGTCGACGTTTCGGCGCATTCCCGTTGCGAATGACGGGTCGGCGATCGACGTGCTCCGGTCGCGACACTGGCGGTTTGCGTTCGCGCCGCACGCGCACGCCGAGTTCGCGTTCGGGCTTGCCGAGGCGGGAGAGCACCGGTTGATCGTGCACGGTCGCGACTTGCGCGTTGTGGCGGGCGACGTCGTCGTTCTCCCTCCCGAGACGATCCACGCCGTCGAGTCGTCGGGTGGTACACCGTGGCAGTACACGATGCTGCATGTCCCGCCGGCGCTCGTCCGCGGGGTGCTGGGCGTCGCGCCCGATGTCCTACTTGGCGTGGCCCACGGATCCTTCGTGACGCGCCATCCGCGCATTGCCGGAATGCTGCACAGGTTGTTGTCGGCGGTCCTCAGCGCCGAGAGTTGCGCGACGGAGCGGGTGGAGCTGCTGCGGGTCGTCGCGGGGACATGTCTTGAACGGGCCCGGGAGGTTCCGTCGCCGTGCATCGACGCAGCCGTCACACGCCTCATAGCAATTCTCAACGACTCACCGCGCCGCGCGCCGTGCCTGGGAGCCGTCGCGCGTGAGTCAGGATTGAGCGTTTATCAGCTCATTCGCAGGTTCAGGTCGGTCGTGGGCGCGCCGCCGATCGTTTACCACACGCAGCTTCGCGCACGGCATGCGCACTGCTGGGTGAGACGTGCTCGATCGGCAACGTTGCGCATCGATCCGGATACGCTGACCAGAGTCACCTCAACCGTCAGTTCAAGCGTGTCTTCGGGGTGACTCCGGGGCAGTATCGCCGCGCCATCCGGGCTCTCGGCGCCTGATCGGCGCTGGTTCGCCGCTCATACCCGATGTCCGTCAGCTTGCTATGATCGCAAAGTGATCAGTGTTTCAGAACGAATGAACACCTCGGATACGCAATGGCACGCCACGTGTGAGCAGTCGCGCGTCCGAACCGTCAATATTCATGGACCAGACCTCAAGACTCCCAGTCCGGTCGCTGGCGAACGCAATGCGCCGACCGTCGGGGAACCAAACCGGCAGCTCGTCGTGGTATGGCGTTTCGTGCTTCGCCAGTTGCGTCATGCGTCCAGTCCCAAGGTCCACGATCCAGATATGGCCGGTGGTCCTGGTCGTGTCGGCGGCGAGTCGAGCGTCCACCTGGACGGCGAGCCGGCGGCCATCACGCGACCATGATGGGCATTGCGGGGCTCCTTCCGCGCGCGTGAAGTGTGTAACCGCGTGGGCGCCTGACCCATCGCTCGCCATCGTCCAGATCTGCATTCCGCTCGAGTCGCGACGGCCCACCGCGATCTGGTCACCCGATGGTGAGACGCGTGGGCACCAGTACGCCGCGTGGTCCGCCGTGAGGCGAATGCGGCCGGTTCCGTCGAGCTTGACGGATTCGAGCTGCATCTCCCTCCACGATCCCACGCCGCTTACGAAGCGCGAGGCGTCGGGGAAGGGCGTGCCGGCGCCGCGGCCCACGACCCGACCTAGCGACGTGCTCGGTTTGCCGTCCGGAGAAAACAACATCACCACCGCTGTGTCCGCTGTTCTCAGCGTGCCAAGTATCCCTCGGCCATCAGGTAGCCAATATGGCCGACCAACTACGCCCGCTGTCCCCGGCAGCAACCTCACGCCGGACCCGTCGGCGTTCATAACGTAGAGTCGTGACGTATCGGCCGCGTCCGAAAAAAAAACGATCTGTCGACCATCCGGCGAAACGTCGGGGCTGCTCGCGTGAACCATGGGCGCGGGTGCAGGTCTTTGCTGCGCCCACGCCGATGTGGCTGCTGCCACGAGGCACAGAGCGACGAAGGGACGCGCGTTCGAAGCACCTTGCATGGTCAGTCTCCTGAAAGTCAGCAGATCGAAATGTGCAAACCGTCCATTTTCGAATCTTGAACGAAATTGCGAGGAGCGCGCCGGAGGCGGCGATCCGTTACTGAGGTGTGCCACGCCCGCCGAGGGGAACGTGAAGTATCACCGTCTCGAACAGGCGGCCGTCCGGGAACAGCGTTCCGTCTGGCAGGAAACTGTCGAACTGCGAATTCGCCACAAGAAACAGCGCTCGACCGACGATCACTCCCGTCGTCGGATTCATGAACATCGGATGGTTCGCCTCGAGCAGGTCGGCCCCGATGATCGACGCTCCATCATTGGAGAGTCTGAATCGCTGAACGCGGTTAAGTCGTCCACCCTGAATCGCAATGAGAGATCCATCGTACCAGTACAGGCCATCGATGCCGCGAGCGTCCACTCTCGAGTCGGAGGTGACCGATTCCACCGTCCTGCTTGCAATTTCGATCCGGTTGATTCCGCCCTCCACTGCTACGTAAAGGGACCGCTCGTCGCCGTCGATCGCGATGCCGTTGGGTGAGCTCGCTCGGGCCAAGTTTACCCAGCGCTCGATCTGCATCGCGCCCGGAGCGCATCGATAGATCGCTCCCGCAGCCATGTCGGTGACGAAGACCGATCCGTCGCGCAGGACGACGAGGTCGTTGAAAAAATGCGATTCACTGTCACTCGGCACGAGTTTCTTCGTGAGCTTACTGCTCGCCAGGTCGTATGAGAAGAGAGCGGCACGACCTGCGTCCCCCGCTCTGAAGCCAACGAAGTTGCTGCCGGCGGAGCTGTTGACCCACAACAACCGGCGCTGCGCGTCCACCTTCATGCCGATCACCATCCACATCCCATCGCGGCCGGTCGGTATGAATTCGGATATTGAGCCATCAGCCCCCCGACGCGACACGTTGCCGAAGTGCGTACTCCCGACGAAAAATGAAGCGGTTACCGGATCGTATGCTACGTTTTCTGCGAGCAGGCGTTTGTTCGGAAAGGTGAAGGCGATCTCGCTGTGATTGATTGGGAGAGCGTAAGCCGAGTCGCGAGCTTGTGCGTAGGCAGTCATGTCGCGGGTGGGGGGGTCGGAGCACGCGCCCAAGCCGAGGACGAGCTGCATTGCGATGATCAGACACGAACATAGCTGCATTGAGACATTCCTCTTGGACTCTGCGTGAGAGTCATTCGAGAGAACGCGGTGAAAGGACGACGTCGTGGCGCCCCGCGCGCTTTCAAAGTTGGAGTCGAGCGCGGCTTTCGTCTTGAACGATTCTGCACTGCGGTGCTCGCTCGCGCTCGCTCTCAAACCTCCGGATAACGGCGCCGCCGATTCGAGCCGAACAATGATGCCTTGTTCTCTCGGTCGTTCGGTTGAGCATTGGAGAATGAATCTCGAGGGTTTCAAAATCGGACCAGGAATTGGCGGGTCACGATCACCCAGCCTGCACATTGGACGGGGGTGTGTTTGGGGGTGAGTTTCTACCTGCAGAGTACGGCATTGATGTCGGGAAACTCCGGCACCGACGCTCGGGTTCCCTCTGAAGTCCGGCAGAATGTAGTAGTTGGTTAGTGTATTGCCCTGCTTTGGGAGCAGGAGGTCGCTGGTTCAAATCCAGTCGCCCCGACTACTAAGATGAGCCCCTGCAATGCAGAGCATTGTGGGGGCCTCTTGGTTCTTAGTGACTTAGCCGCTGCTCGGCGGTATTATGGGCCCCTTCGTCTAGAGCACCTTCTCGAACTGGGGCGAGATGACCGATGACGCAGTCGCCCGCCTAACAGCGGCTCTCGCTGGTCAATACCGCATCGAGCGCAAACTCGGCGAGGGCGGCATGGCCACGGTGTACCTGGCTCATGACCTCAGGCACAACCGACAAGTGGCGCTCAAAGTGCTCAAGCCGGAACTCGCGGCGGTGCTCGGCGCGCAACGCTTCCTCCAGGAAATCCAGGTCACCGCCAACCTGCAGCACCCCCACATCCTGCCGCTGTACGACTCGGGAAGCGCAGACGGCGTGCTGTTCTACGTGATGCCGCTCGTACAGGGCAAGTCGCTGCGGGACCGGCTCGATCGTGAGAAGCTGCTGCCGGTCGACGAGACCATCAGGATCACGCGACAAGTCGCCGGCGCG
>JBGPLS010000079.1:0-13173 GCA_041486565.1 Gemmatimonadaceae bacterium | reverse complement strand
GGACCGAACGAGATCGAAATCGTGGTGCTCGACTGGTTCCGCGAATGGATGGGAATGCCGGCGGGAAGCGGTGGGATTCTCACTACCGGCGGGTCTGCGGCCAATCTCACGGCGGTTGTCGCCGCACGCGACGCCGCGATCGAAGCCGGCGGAGACATATCGCGGCTCACCGTCTTTACGTCTGCACAGGCCCATTCATCTGTCACGCGGGCGGCGTGGATCGCGGGGATACCGCGCGACAACGTCCGGACGGTGGCAATGGACGAGCAGTACCGCATGGTCACCGACGAGCTCGAGCGTGCAGTCGCCGCAGATCGGGCCGCCGGGTGGACGCCCTTCATGGTCGTCGCCAGTGCCGGCACGACGAACACTGGTACTGTCGATCCGCTCAACCAGATCGCCGACTGCTGCGTCGCCGAGAAGCTGTGGCTGCACATTGACGCTGCCTACGCGGGATTCGCGGCGCTCACGCCGGAAGGGAAGCGGATGCTGAGCGGAATCGAGCGGGCCGACAGCCTGACGCTCGATCCCCACAAGTGGCTGTTCGTCCCCTTCGAGTGCGGCTGTCTGCTCGTTCGCGACACGGCGACGCTGACGTCGGCCTTCCGTATCATGCCCGAGTACCTCAAGGACGTTCAGCCGGGCGAGGAGGAAGTGAACTTCGCCGACCGTGGCGAGCAGCTGACCCGATATTCGCGTGCCCTCAAGGTCTGGTTGTCGGTGAATTACTTCGGCACCGATGCAATTGCGCGGGCCATCGAGGAAGCGATGGAGCGCGCGCGGCTTCTCGAGAAGCTCGTGCGCGACTCGGCCGATTTCGAGATTCTTTCGCCGGCTCAGTTCGGGATCGTCTGCTTCCGGGCGTGTCCGGGAAGCGGCGAAGATGCTGCCTCCCTCGATGCGCTCAACGAGAGAATCAACATGCGCGTCGTATCTGAAGGCAGGTATCTGATATCATCGACGCGGCTTCGAGGCGCCTTCTCGCTCAGGATGTGCACCCTCGGCTTCCGGACGACGACGGACGACATCCAGGGTTTCTTCGTGGCGATCGAGCGCGCGCTCGCTGCCGAGCGGCATCGCTCGTAAGATGGACTCGGTGTTCGTTGGGATCTGTGAGCTCGCCGGTGAGGCGGTGAGACTGTGAGGAAGACTTGAACATGGGGATCGATCCTCGGGGCTAGTCTCTTCGCAGGATTTCTTCTTTTTGGGTTAACGGCAACTGCGCACGGAGGCCGAAGCCGCGAGCGCAGTTCCCCCATTTCTTGTAGTTCTCACCGTCTCACTGTCTCACCGGCAAACTCATAGATCCTGAGCCTCGCGATGCGAGTAAGGAGAGCCCAGCAAAACTCGATTTACAAGGGCCTAAATCCCCAGTTGAAGCTGGAGCGGCCCGCGATACGGCATTCCCTTCGGCGTAAATGGCCCCGTAACGCGGCCCTGTGATGCTGCGGTCAGCTCTCCGGCAAAGTCCGTCCGGGCGAGCGCCGCGCGGACCGTCTCGAGCGCGATCCCTGGTGTGTTGTTCTCCTGGCTCAGGTGCGCGAGAACGACATGGCTCAATCGCGGATGCACGCACTCGCTCGCCGCCGTCGCCGCGTCGTCATTGCTCAGATGCCCATGACGACTGGCGATCCGGCGCTGCACCATCGGTGGATAAGGGCCCCGCCGAAGCATCTCGACATCGTGGTTGGCTTCGATCATCAGGATATCCACGCCATGAACCGCGCGCCTGAGAGCCTCGGTGAACACACCCAGATCGTAGACGATACCGGCGCGGGCGCCGGTCTCTCGCGATGTCGCAACCACGGCCATCGGCTCGTTCGCATCGTGCGACACGCTGATCGTCGCGAGGTCGAGCGCACCGATGGTCAGCTTCCCGCCAGTCGAAATCCTCTCGACCGACGCACGCGCGAGTGACGCGCACCCGGTGCACGTGCCCGCGCTCGCAAGAATGCGCCATCTCCAGCGTTTGGCGCAGGCTGCGACGCCGCTGACGTGATCGGTGTGCTCGTGGGTGACGATCACCGCCTCGATCGATCCCGGCGCCACTCCCAGGACGCCAAGGCGCCTCTCCATCCGCCTCGGCGAGAAGCCGGCGTCGATGAGCACTCGCGTTCCGCCTGCCTCGAGGAGTACTGCGTTTCCCTTGCTTCCGCTTCCCAGCACGCGGACGATCACGCTGTTCCAGCCCTGCTCAGCGCGAAGGCATCGAAGAGAAGCCTTCTTCCGTTCTCGGTGAGCTCGATGTCGCGCCGCGCCATCATCCGCCCGGCGACCTCGATGAACTTGTCGATGTCGTACGTTCCGTACGGCTCACCGCCGCCCCAGGCAAATGCAGGCACATGCTTCTCCGTCACTCTCCCGCCGAAAACGTTCGCGCCGGCGCCAAGGACAGTGCCGGTAGTGAGCATCGTCCCGATGCCCGTCTTCACATGATCTCCAAACATCGTTCCGAGAAATTGCGCATTCGTGTCGCGCAGTCCGGATGGCGTCCACATCGGAACCGACCCATAGGTGTTCTTGAGATTGCTCGTCGTCGTACCCGCGGCCAGGTTCACCCACCGCCCGGCGTACGAGTGACCGACGAAACCGGTGTGACCCTTGTTGGAGTAGCCGAGCATGACCGAGTTGCTGATCTCCCCTCTCACTTTGCAAGTCTCGCCGATCGAACACGCCCTGACGCTGTCGCCCACCATGGTGGCATTCTCCCCAATGTAGCATGGGCCGACGATCCGGCTGAACGATGAGATCGTCGCGCCACGCCGGATGAGAATCGGTCCCGCCGAAGCATCGAGTATGACGTAAGGCTCGATCTCCGCACCCGCTTCGCGATAGACGCCAAACTTCCCGAGCACGGTTGCATCGCCGACAGGTGACGTTGACAGCGTCGAGGCCAGTTGCGGAATGTCCTCGGTGAGCTGATCCACAAGCTGGCCGATCAGGTCCCACACTTCACTCAGCCACCTGCCGGTGGTGGTGCAGCTGTCCGTTCCGTGCGAGAGCGCCGCCAATGGCAGAGCTCCATCGGCGAGATCGGAGGCGCGGATGTCCTTGCTCGTCCTCACAGCGCAGATCTCATCTCCGCAATGAAATGCTGAGACCTCCTCCGCCCGCCGTCCGGCGCCATGGAGACTCGTGCCGATCGACGGGACGAACCGCGAATTGGCGATGAGAGATCCGGCGGGAATCAAGCCATCGCGTCCAACACTCCGGGGAGCGTTGGGCTCGTCGAAGCTGGCGAGGTGAGTCGCCGCGATGAAGCCGGTGGCCTTCGTTTCCAGGACGCGCTCCCATCGCCGTCTTATGATCTCGGCACCAGCCATCAGCTCTGATGCCGGGCGCGTAAGAGCAAAGGGCTCGAATGCACGAGCCCGCGCGTCGTCGTACAGGTAGAGAGCGCTCACTTCAGCTCCCTCAGCTCCTCGGGGAGCGAATCGACAAGCGCCTTGAGGTCCGCCGATCGGTCGGCAGTCGTCACCAGCGTGACGCCGGGCCTGCTGACGACCACGAGATCACTCACGCCGTAGAGAACGACGGCTCCATCCTCTGCGTGCACGACGTTGCCGACGGATTCCACTGTGTGGACGCGGCCCGCTGTTACGTTGCCGCTCTCGTCCTGGGGCTTCACGCGTCTGAGCGCGCTCCATGTGCCGACGTCGTCCCAGCCGAAATCTCCGGGCACCACCCTGACCCGCCCGCTTCGCTCGAGAACGCCGACGTCCACTGAGATCGGCGTCACGGCGTCGAAGTATCGTGCCGAAGTCGGCTGGTCGCGGCCGGCGGAGTCGGAGGAGCCGTCGTCCTGCCCGGCAAGAGCCGCCGAGACTTCTGGCGTCAGCGCGCGGATCTCGGCAAGGAAATCGCCCACTCTCCAGACGAATATTCCGGAGTTCCAGAGGTAGCCCTCGTGAAGCATCCACTCCGCTCGCTCGCGTTCTGGCTTCTCGACGAAGCGGCGCACCTCGAACGCGCCGCTTTCGGTCCGCTCGCCGGGCTGGATGTAGCCGAAGCCCGTCTCAGGGCGTGTCGGGACGATACCCACCGTAACGAGAGCGCCTTCTGTCATCGCTACTCTCTCGGCGGCGAGGAGCGTCTCGCGGAATGCGTTGTCGTCGCCGATCGCCCAGTCGGCGTGCAGGCAGATCATCACTGCTTCGCGGCCCGCACGGCGCTCGATCTCGCGCGCCGCCCAGGCCAGCGCACCCGCTGTGCCGACGGGCCGCGGCTCGGCGATGATGTTCTGCCGGGGGATGCGCGGCGCAGCGGCGGCAACGACCGCACGGAGTGATTCGGCGGTCAGAACGAGTGTCTGCTCGGTGGGGACGATCGGCTCGAGACGCTTAAGCGTGTTGACGAGGAGCGGCTCGTCGTTCACCAGTGGAAGCAGCTGCTTGGGACGGCTCGGAGTGCTCAGCGGCCAGAAACGAGAGCCGATGCCGCCTGCCAGTATCACGCCCCAGCGACTCAAACCGTGCCCTCGGGGATCTCAGCGCCGTCGTCCGCGCTGACGCCGGTGAGCCGAGCGATGAGGCTGTAAAGCTTCTTGGGGCTGAACGGCTTCGTAAGAAACTCGGTTGCCCCGCCTTCACGTGCATCCTGCTCGTACCTGGCCTCGCCGGCGGCGGTAAGAATGATGCACGGAATCTCCCGCCACTCCGGGCGCGACCGCATGTGGTCGAGCACGTCGAGGCCGCTGAGTCGGGGCATCATCAGATCGAGGACGACGAGGTCCGCGCCATTCTCCCGCTCGAGGACGTCGATCGCTTCCTGGCCGTCGAATGCGAGCGAGACGCGGAATGGTCCCTGCTCGAGCTTGATCTTTATGATTCGTCCGATGTGCGCTTCGTCGTCGGCCACCAGGATGTGGCGCTCTTCGGTGTGTTGCTCGGTCGTCATCTGCTGTGCGCCTATAGGATCGCAGCGATTGCCTGCCGATGCCGCCGCACATCGAAGAGCAGCATGCCAAGGTCGGCAGTGGTATCGGTGAGGACGCAGAGCAGGGCGTCATCGCCGACGGCCGACACTATCGCGTATCCGGTCTCGTGCTCGACGAGCGCAAGGCGCATCTCGCCGCGCTGAGTGGTGTGGCCTATTTCGTCGGCCGAAGCAACCAGACCCGGGATCCGTGCTGCCAAATCCTCTGGATTGACTGGAATGTTGGATTGGGCGTCGATCAGCAGCCCATCGCGGCCGAGCACAACCACTGCTTCGATGCCGGGCCGCTGTCGAATTGCGACCGTGAGGTCGCGAATGCTCGGCATCGGTAAATCCGTCGTAAGTGTTGCGAAGCTAGACCGCGCAGAGGGTGAAGTCAAGCGGCCAATTCCTTGAACTGACACGATTTACAGGGTATTATCGAAAGCTGCGGCTCACTCGCCGCCATCTCTCTTTTGGATCGTATGAATCTTCGAAAATCAATGGCCGGCGTTGCCGCCGTGCTCGTGCTCCTCGCCGGCTGCGGGGATTACAATCCCTACGCCGCCACGCTTCCAACAGTGGCGGACACGTTCACGATCTTTGCGCTCACCGGCACGCCGCCGGCATATCCCAGCGGTCTCAACACCGTCGGGCGCGTGGCGACGCGCGTGGACGGCACCGCCAACTTCGACATGGCGTTCGACATCAACTCCGAAGGCAAGGCGGTGGTCTATCCGGTGAAGCTGATCGTCAGCTCGATCGGCGGCGACCGTCCCGTGGGGTTGAGAAAAGTCGCGGTCGCTTTCAAGGACCTCGACAGCGCTCCGACTGGCACCTACGCGACCGACAGTGCGGTCGTGGCCGGGGTGGGGGAGGTAGTCGTTGTCGAGGCCAATCGCAGCACGACGGGCGACCTCTGCTCGTTCAACATCTCGCCCAACATCTACACGAAGATGGTGATCGACACGATCGATGTGGCAACCCGCACAATCGTCATCCAGACGGTGATGGACCCCAATTGCGGGTTCAGGTCTTTCCTCGATGGCATTCCCAGCAAGTAGCCATGCACGACCTCCGCATGGTTCGGGAGCAGGTGGATACGCTTCGCGAAGGCATGCGTCGTCGCGGAAAGCTCGAGGCACTCGGTCCGGTGATAGAACGGGCGCAGGTGGTTGACGCCGAGCGCCGCGGGATAATTCAGGCGGTCGAGGAGCGCAAGGCGGCGCGGAACAGCATCAGTCAGGAAGTCGGGCGTCGCAAGAAAGCGGGTGAAGAGACGGACGATCTGCTCAGCCAATCCCGGAATCTCGGCGAAGAGATCGCACGCCTCGAGGGCGAGCTGGCGACGCTGCAGACAGAATTGACCAACGCGATGCTCGAGATTCCGAACGTGACTCTCTCCGACGTCCCCGAAGGCGGCGAGGAATGCAATTCGGTGCTGCGCGAATGGGGAACGCCTCGCGAAAAAGGAAGCGTCGAGCCGCATTGGGAGATCGCGACGAAGCTCGGCCTGATCGATTTCGAGCGTGGCGCGAAGCTCAGTGGTTCCGGCTTCATTCTCTACCGCGGCCAGGGGGCGCGGCTCGTTCGTGCCTTCATGAACATGATGCTCGATCTTCACACCCGTGAACACGGATACGAAGAGCTTTGGGTGCCGGTGGTCGTCAATCGTGCGTCGATGACCGCCACCGGGCAGCTCCCGAAGTTCGAGGACGACATGTATGTCCTCCGTGAGGACGATCAGTTTCTGATTCCTACCGCGGAGGTCCCGGTCACGAATGTGTACCGCGACGAGATAATCGGAGCAGCCGACCTGCCGAAGAGTTTCGTGGCGTACTCGCCGTGTTTTCGCCGCGAGGCGGGGGCGCACGGCAAGGACACTCGCGGATTGCTTCGCGTCCACGAGTTCGACAAGGTGGAGCTCGTGCGCTATTCCGCGCCCGAGAGCTCGGAGGCTGAGCTGGAGCTGCTCACCAGACATGCTGAAAGCGTTCTGCGGCTGCTCGAGCTGCCGTATCGCGTGGTGCTGCTTTCCGCAGGCGACACGACCTTCGCCAGTGCGAAGACCTACGACCTCGAGGTATTTGCTCCCGGTGTCGGCGCGTGGCTCGAGGTGTCGTCGTGCAGCCTCTTCACCGACTACCAGGCCCGGCGTGGCAACATCCGGTACCGTCCCGCCGAGGGCGGGAAGCCGCGCTTCGTGCACACGCTCAACGGATCCGGTCTGGCGTTTCCGCGAGTGATGGCGGCGCTGCTCGAGCATTTCCAGAATCCGGATGGGTCAGTTACGCTTCCCGACGCGCTCAGGCCGTACGTCGGCGCCGACCGGTTGGGCTGAGCGTGCGCCGGCTCGCTCCGGTCACCATCGTATCGGTCTGCGTTACCGCGCTCCTCATCTGGTACGTCATCTACACTCAGGGGGTCGTGCGTGAGCTGCGGCGCGAAGCCTCGCGCGTCGGCCTGATGTACGCCCGCGTGTATGACGGACTGAACGATCCGTCCCCCGAAGCCGCCAACGGCGCTCTGCTCGATCTGTCGAAGCACATCCGCGAGTCGGGCGTTCCGCTGATCATCACCGATAGTCGCGGAAATCCCACCGCTGCAGCCAACCTGCCGATGAACGCTCCACTCAATTCGGCGGAAGTCAGGCAGTACGTCCGCACTCTCGACATGCAGAACCGCGCGATCAACGAAGGCGAGCTCGGCACCGTTCATTACGGTAACACGCCTCTCGTGCGCGGGCTCCGTATCATCCCTCTCCTTCAGTCGCTGCTGATCGGGATGTTCCTCCTCGCCGGGACCTATGCGATCCGCACCCGCGGGCGGGCGGACCGCGAGCAGATCTGGGCCGGAATGGCCCGGGAGTCGGCGCACCAGCTCGGCACTCCATTGTCGAGTATGAGCGGGTGGATCGAGCTCCTGCGAGAGGCGGAGGGAGATCCGATGACGATGAGCGCGCTCGACCACATGGACGCCGACCTGGAGCGGCTGAAGCGCGTCGCCAATCGCTTCGAGCGTATTGGGCGTCCCCCGAGAATGGAGAAGGTCGACGTAGGCGAGCTCGTGGAACGCGTTGCGGCCTATTTCAGGGCGCGCGTGCCAACGCTCGCCCAGCGTGTGACGGTGGCCTCGACGCGAAGCGACGAGCCGCTCGTCGTGAGCGGCGATCCGGTGCTTCTCGAGTGGGCGATCGAGTCGCTGGCGAAGAATGCGATCGACGCGCTGGCCGGACGCGACGGGCGTGTAGAGATGTCGGCAACGGCGCTTCCCGAGGGGCGTGTCCGCGTTCGCGTGTCCGACACCGGGCCCGGTGTCCCCCGCGACCTTGGGAAGCGGATCTTCGAGGCCGGCTTCAGCACGAAAGAACACGGCTGGGGAATCGGGCTTCCACTGGCCCGCCGCATCATTCGCGACAATCACGGTGGCGAGCTTTTGCTCACCCCGTCCGAACGCGGAGCGACGTTCGACATTATCTTGAGTTGATGAACAGAATGACCGACACCGCCGCGGCCGATGCTGTCGCCGGCGATGCCGAGCCTCTCGCGCGGCTCAATCCTGCACAGCGCGAAGCAGTCCTCCATCTCGAAGGCCCACTGCTCGTCATCGCCGGCGCCGGCTCGGGGAAGACGCGCGTCCTGACGACTCGCATCGCCCGCATCATCCGTCACCACGGTGTGGACCCGGCGCGCATTCTCGCCATGACGTTCACAAACAAGGCGGCGGGAGAGATGCGGGAGCGGATCGTCGCTTTACTCACTGCGGACTACGAACAAAAACAGTCCGGCATGGGGCCGATGGATGCAGTCAGAAAGATGTGGTGCGGGACTTTCCACGCTGTCGGCGCGCGCATGCTCCGCACGAACGCCGCTCGTGTCGGCCGCACCGCGAATTTCACGATCTACGACGAGGACGACACACTCGGCTTCATCAAGCGCGTGATGGAGCGCGTCGGAGTCTCTCCGCGCCAGTGGACTCCGAAATCGATCGCCTCGCTCATCTCCGACGCCAAGAACGCCCTCGTCGCTCCCGCCGAATTCCAGCAGACAGCGCTCGACCCCCTGTCCCGCGCCGCAGCGGCGGTTTACGCCGAGCTGGAAGGGGCGCTTCGCGCCGCGAACGCCGTCACCTTCGACGATCTCCTCGTTCTTCCCCTGCAGCTGCTGCGCGAGAATCAGGAGGTTCTCGGATACTATCGCGACCGCTTTCGTTTCATCCTCGTGGACGAATACCAGGACACGAATCGCGCCCAGTTCCAGTTCGTCAAGCTCCTCGGGAGCGGCCATGGAAACGTCGCCGTTGTCGGCGACGACGATCAGTCCATCTACGGCTGGCGCGGCGCCGACATCCGCAACATTCTCGACTTCGAGAAGGAGTTCGCGTCGGCGAAGGTCGTTCGGCTCGAGGAGAACTACCGCTCCACTCCCGGCATTCTCGATCTCGCGAACGCAGCCATCAGCGCGAACGTCAGCAGGCGCGGGAAAACGCTGCGCGCCACGCGACCCGGCGGAGAGCCGGTGACGCTCGGCGCGGCGCTCGACGAGCGCGACGAAGCCGACTTCGTGGTGGACGAGATCCGAGCGCGCCAGGCCACCGAGAGCCGCCAGCTCAGGGACTTCGCGATTCTGTACCGCACGAACTCGCAAAGCCGCGCGCTCGAGGACGCGCTTCGGAAGACTGGAATTCCGTATCGTCTCGTCGGGGCCGTTCGGTTCTACGACCGGCGCGAGATCCGCGACCTGATGAGCTACCTCAAGCTGATCGCGAATCCGGCCGACAACGAGGCATTTCGGCGCGCTGTCGCCGTGCCGAAGCGAAAGCTCGGCGAGACGACGATCGAGGCTGTCGCAGTGGCGGCGCGGGGAGCGGGAATCCCGATGCTCGAGGCGGCGTCGCGCGCCGATCTTCTCGCCAACGTGCGCGGCGCGGCGCGAGACGGCCTCAGGGAGTTCGCGGCGCTCATCGGGCGCCTCCGCGTGCGGGCGAAGGATACCAGCGTCGACGAGCTCCTCCGTGAGCTGGTGGACGCCATCCGGTACGGCGACTATCTCCAGGCCGACGCTCCGGAAACGGCGCGCGATCGCCTCGACAACGTCGCCGCCTTGATTGACGGCGCCGCGGAAACGGTGGTGGATGAGGGAGGCGAAGTCGGACTCACTCCGGTGGATCATTTTCTCCAGCGGGCAGCGCTTGTCGCCGGAATCGATACACTCGACCCCGATGCCGACGGGGTGACGCTGATGACGCTTCACAACGCAAAGGGGCTCGAGTTTCCCGTGGTCTTCATCACCGGGCTCGAGGACGGGCTCTTCCCGCTGTCGCAGTCGTTCGACGATCCGCCCAGGCTCGAGGAAGAGCGGCGCCTCTTCTATGTCGGTATCACGCGCGCCGAGCGTAAGCTGTACCTGACGTTCGCCGAAAGCCGGCGGCGGAATGGCGAGTTCATGCCGTCAATGCGCTCGCGTTTTCTGCGCGAGATTCCGCCCGGCATGCTCGAGGATCGAAGAACGATCAAGGTGCGCTCGGCGGGAAGGAGCTACTCGCGAGAGCAGCTCTCGCGCGATGCGCAGCAGCGTGAGCCCAACACGTGGCGAACTCAGACAACGCGCAGCATGCATCAGGTCCCTGCGTGGCGACCCGCAGCAGTTGCGCCGGACCCCGACATCTCGCAGGATGAGCCACTGTATCGGCCGGGCGAGAGAATAAAGCACCGGCTGTTCGGTGGCGGGGCAATTGTCGAGGTCAGCGGGACAGGACGCGACGTCAAGGCGGTCATCGACTTCGACGACGAAACTGTCGGTCGAAAGACCATCAAGCTCGCATACACCACACTCGAGCGGGGAATCGGATAAATGGCGGTAACCCACGACGACGTGCGTCACATCGCGGACCTCGCACGGCTCGGCGTAAGTCCGTCGCGACTGGATGATCTGGTCCGCGAGCTGAACGGCATACTCGCGCACATGGAAGTCCTGTCGCAGGTGGACACGGGATCTGTCCAGGACGACAGCCCGGCAGCCGGCATGCCGCTGACCAGCACGCCACTCCGCTCCGATTCGAGCGGCTCGATTCCGATGTTCCTTCCGCTCGAGTCGTTCGCGCCCGCGACGCGCGACGGTTTCATCATCGTGCCCCGACTCGCCTCGCACGACGATCCGGGAGAGGAGTCGTCGTGAGCGCGGCCGACTTTCCGACACTCAGCGCCGGTACCATCGCCGCGCGCGTTCGCGAGGGAACGACGACTCCGGCTGACATCGTTCGCGCGAGCTTCGCGCGGGCGCGCGGCGTCGGCGCGGGTCGGGACGCGCTCAACATCGTGCTCTGGAGCGACGAGGACGCTGCGGTGAAGGAAGCTGAGACGCTGACGACTCAGCTCGGGGGAGCAAGTCGCGGCGGAGTTCTGGCCGGTGTTCCGATCGCTGTGAAAGACAACATATGCACCGTTGGGCTGCCCACCACCTGCGCCTCGAAGATCCTCGCCGGATATGTCAGTCCCTACGAGGCAACCGCCATCACACGGCTCCGCGAGCAGGGAGCGATCGTCGTTTCGAAGACCAACTGCGACGAGTTCGCGATGGGCTCCTCCACCGAGAACAGCGCCTACGGCCCGACACGCAACCCGATCGACATCCGCCGCGTGCCGGGCGGATCATCGGGGGGCTCGGCCGCGGCCGTCGCTGCGGGAATAGTCCCCATAGCACTCGGGTCGGAAACCGGTGGATCCGTCCGCCAACCCGCCGCATTCTGCGGGATTGTCGGTGTGAAGCCGACATATGGCCGAGTCAGCCGCTTCGGACTAGTGGCGTTTGCGTCCTCGCTGGATCACATCAGCGCCTTCGCGCGAAACGTGGATGATGCAGCGCTGGCGCTCGAGGTGATGTCTGGCGTCGATCCCCGCGACTCGACATCGGCCGACATTCCAGTTCCGTCCTACCGCGAACAGTTCGTGTCCCGCGCGACGGTGGAAGCGCCACTCACCGGCGTGACCATCGGTGTGCCCCGCGAATATTTTCCCCCTTCGCTGGACGCTGGAATCCGAAAACTATGCGACCGCTCGCTCGAGCATTTGAGAGAGTTGGGAGCGACGGTCCGCGAGGTGTCGCTGCCGCACACCTCGCTCGCCATTCCGGTTTATTACATCATCGCTCCGGCCGAAGCGTCGTCGAATCTCGCGCGCTTCGACGGCGTGCGGTACGGCGCGCGCATCCCTGCGTCGAGCGGACTCCGGGACATGTACGACGCTACGCGCTCGGCAGGCTTCGGACCGGAGGTCACTCGACGGATCCTGCTCGGGACGTACGTCCTCTCCGCCGGCTACTACGACGCGTATTACAAGAAGGCACAAGCTGTCCGCGCGCTCATCTCTCGCGACTTCACGAACGTTTTTGCCGACGGCGTTGACGTGCTTTTCACTCCGACGACACCGACGACCGCCTTCCCGATCGGATCGGTCACCGATCCGTACGAGATGTACCTGAGCGACATCTTCACAGTGACTGCAAACCTTGCCGGAGTCCCCGCGATGTCGATGCCTATCGGCCGCGACGAGGGGCTCCCGGTGGGCGGTCAGCTGATCGCTGATCGTTTCGCCGAACCGAAAATGTTTCGCGTTGCATACGCGCTGGAGCAGGCACTCGGCGACGAGGCGCATCGTTGAGCACCGACGCGTACGAGATGGTGGTCGGTCTCGAGGTGCACGTCCAGCTGCGGACAAGGAGCAAGGCTTTCTGTGGCTGCTCGACGAACTTCGGTGATCCGCCGAACACGAATACCTGTCCGGTCTGTCTCGCGCTGCCCGGGGCGCTGCCGGTTCTCAACGCGCAGGCAGTAGCTCTCGCGACACGCGCCGCTGTCGCGCTCGGATCTACGGTGAATCCGACGTCGGTCTTCGCGCGCAAGAATTATTTCTATCCCGATCTCCCGAAGGGCTATCAGATCTCCCAGTACGACCGGCCGCTCGCGACCGGCGGCCATCTCGCCATCGCCATCGCTGACGGCGGCGAGAAGCTCATCGGCATAACGCGACTCCATATGGAAGAAGACGCCGGGAAGTCGATCCACGACCGGTATCCGGGCGTCACGGCCATCGATCTCAACCGTGCAGGCGTCCCGCTGCTCGAGATCGTCAGCGAGCCCGACATCGGCTCGGCGGCCGAAGCGGGCGCCTACCTTCGCACCCTCCGCCAGATCCTCCAGTATCTCGACGTCAGCGACGTGAGCATGGAAGAGGGAAGCCTCCGCGTTGACGCGAACGTAAGC
>JBGPLS010000078.1:0-13312 GCA_041486565.1 Gemmatimonadaceae bacterium | reverse complement strand
AACGCGCACCGCGGCCAGCAGATCTATTCGTCGGCGGCGTGCATCGGATGTCACACGATCACGGGCAATCCGGCGTCGGTTGGCAACATCGGACCCAACCTGACCCACTTCGGGTCGCGCGCCACGATTGGCGCGGGCAGCTTTCCCAACACGCCGGCTTATCTCGCACTCTGGATCAAGAATGCGCGCGTCATGAAGCCCGGAGTCATCATGCCGACGCTGGGCATGAATGAATTCGATCCGGTGCTCAAGACACAGGTCACGAAGGCTCAGGGCGGACTCGACGACCAGCAGATCGCTGATATCGTCGCATATCTTTCGGCGCTGAAGTAAGAGGATATCGGATGGCATCGACCGTAACCCCGACCCAGGCTGCCCCGCCCGCTGCGGCTCCCTACGCCGAGAAATCGGGGGTCTGGAGCTGGCTCACAACGGTGGACCACAAGCGGATTGGAGCGCTTTATCTCTACACCGCTCTCGTGTTCTTCATTATCGGCGGGCTCGAGGCGGAGCTGCTCCGCATCCAGCTCCAGGGACCCAATCGCCACTTCGTGTCGGCCGAGCTTTACAACCAGCTTTTCACGATGCACGGCACGACGATGATCTTCCTTGCGGTCATGCCGCTGTCGGCCTCGTTCTTCAATTTCCTGATTCCCTTGCAGATCGGCGCGCGCGATGTCGCCTTTCCGCGGCTCAACGCCTTCAGCTACTGGGTCTACCTGTTTGGCGGAATCTTCATCACCTTGCCGATCCTCTTTCAGGTTGCCCCGAACGGCGGGTGGTTCGGTTATGTCCCGCTTACCACCAAAGCCTACTCGCCGGGAATCAACATTGATTTCTGGGTGATCGGACTTCTGGTGCTCGGCGTATCCTCGCTGGCGGCGGCATTCAACTTCATCACGACGATCATCAATCTGCGCGCGCCCGGCATGACGCTGATGCGAATGCCGATGTTCACCTGGATGGCGTTCGTGGTGCAGTTCCTCCTCGTCCTTGCCTTTCCGGTCATCACGATCGCTCTCGTCTTTCTGCTGTTCGACCGCTTTTTCGGGACGAACTTCTACACGGTGACGGCCGGCGCCGATCCGCTCCTCTGGCAGCACCTTTTCTGGATCTTCGGGCATCCCGAGGTATACATCCTCGTCCTCCCGGCCTTCGGTCTGGTATCCGAAGTGCTTCCGACATATTCCGGCAAGCCGCTCTTCGGCTACCCGGTGATGGTCTATTCGGGAATCCTCATCGGCGTGCTCGGGTTCGGCGTGTGGGCCCACCACATGTTCGCCGTCGGAATGGGACCGATCGCCGACAGCGTGTTTGCGCTCTCGACGCTGCTCATCGGCATTCCGACAGGCGTCAAGATCTTCAACTGGCTGGCGACGATGGCCCAGGGGTCTCTTCGCTACACGACGTCGATGATGTTCGGCATCGGCCTTATCGCGCTGTTCACGATCGGCGGAATTTCCGGCATCATGCACGCCTCGCCGCCGGCCGACCTCCAGCAGACCGACAGTTATTTCATCGTCGCCCACTTCCACTACGTGCTGTTCGGCGGCTCGATCATGGGAATCTTCGCCGGCCTCTATCACTACTTCCCGAAGATCACCGGCCGCCTGATGGACGAGAAGCTCGGCAAGATCCACTTCTGGATCAATTTCGTCGGCATGAACCTGACCTTCTTCCCGATGCACTTCTCCGGGATGCTCGGGATGCCGCGCCGCATTTACACGTATGACGCCGGCCAGGGATGGGACACCTACAATCTCATCTCGAGCATCGGCGCCTATATGCTGGTCGTCGCGACGCTGGTCTTCGTCTACAACTTCTTCACCAGCCGGAAGCGCGGCGGTATCGCCGGCCCGAATCCCTGGAACGCGGGAACACTCGAGTGGAGCATTCCGTCGCCGCCGCCCGAGTACAACTTCGCGGTGCTGCCGATGGTCACGTCGCGTTACCCGCTGTGGGAAGGCGGCGAGGCCGACGCCGAGAGCGCGCGGATCAACTCCCAAGAAGGGAAGAGCGCCGAAGAGCTGGGAATCGTCCTTCCGTACAGCACGATCAAACCTCTGCTTGTCGCCCTCGGGTTGATCGTCATGTTCTCGGGGCTGATGATAACGCACGCGCTCATTTTCATCGGCGCCGCCATTCTCGTCGGATCCCTTTACGGCTGGCTCCTGAGCCCGCTAGAGCCGGAGCACCACTAGATTAT
The DNA here is from genome assembly GCA_041486565.1 of Gemmatimonadaceae bacterium. GTDB lineage: Bacteria > Gemmatimonadota > Gemmatimonadetes > Gemmatimonadales > Gemmatimonadaceae > UBA4720. The sequence continues at coordinate 11,106 of JBGPLS010000078.1, read as the reverse complement.
GTCAGCACCAGCCGCGCACCACTACACGTCCACCGGGCTCGACAGCCGGAAGGTCGCCATCTGGGCCTTCATCGGCTCGGAGTGCATGCTGTTCGTGTCGCTCATCTCCACCTATCTCATCTACAAGGGGCGGAGCAGAGTTGGTCCGTTCCCGCACGAGACGTGGGTGGATCCGACGAGCGGCCACCACTTCCATGCGATCCTCAACATCCCGGTCACCTCGGCGTCGACGTTCACGCTGCTCATGTCGTCGCTGTTCATGGTGCTCGCCCTCTCCGCCGTCCAGAACAAGGACGTACCCAAGCACACGACGGGTGAAAGGATACTCGGCTCGTCGAAGCTCTGGCTGTGGGCGACCGCGCTTGCCGGAACGACCTTCCTCGGCTTCCAGGCATTCGAATTCACGTCGTTCGTGCACGAAGGGCTGACGATTCGCACCAATCTCTTCGGATCGTCGTTCTTCACGCTCACCGGGTTTCATGGAGCGCACGTCACCGCAGGTGTAATCTGGCTGTTGACGCTGCTGTCGATCGACTACAAGCGCGGGCTTGGTCCGAATGACGCGCTGATCGTCGACATCGCCGCGTTGTACTGGCATTTCGTCGACGTCGTCTGGATCGCGATCTTCACACTCGTCTACCTGATCAAGTAGAGGCCGATGCAACAGGATACAATGCACACCGACGTGGCAGCCCCTCCCGCGGAAACGCACGTGGAACACCATCACCCGGGCTGGTCCACGTACTGGAAGGTGGCGCTCATTCTGACGCTGCTCACGGTAGGCGAGGTATGGATGTATTTCGTACCCGCCATCGTCGCATCGCGCGTTTTCGTTCCCGGTCTTCTCACGCTGTCGGCGCTCAAGTTCGCGATCGTGGTGATGTTCTACATGCACCTCAAGTACGACCACAAGCTTTTCCGGGCCCTTTTCACCGGTCCACTTCTCATCGCCGCGGTCACGCTCATCGCGCTGATGTTCCTGTTCGGGCACCTGGTGGCGAAGCTCGGGCGGTAGCGACGATGCCGGTGCTCGCGATGCTCCACCCATTCACCCAGCTCGGGTGGCTCACGTGGTCGATTCATCCGAGCACCGTGATTGGCCTCGCCGCTCTGGCGGGTATCTATCTGTGGCGCGCCCGGCATGCACCACCGGGAGAGAGTCTGAGCGGGCTGCGCAAGGCTTCGTTCTTCTCCGCTCTGTTCGTGATCTTCGCGTCGCTCAACGGGCCCCTCCACGACCTGAGCGACGACTACCTGTTCAGCGCCCACATGGTTCAGCATCTCCTGCTGACCCTGGCGATGCCGCCGCTGCTCATCGCTGGAATTCCCGGCTGGATGCTCCGCCCGTTGCTTCGCAATCGGGTAGTTGCGGCAATCGCCCGACGCCTGACCAGGCCGATCATCTGTTATGCGATCTTCAACGTCGTCATTGCGGCGTGGCATATCCCCGACCTGTACAACGCGGCGATGGCGAATCACAACGTCCACATCGTCGAGCACCTGATGTTCATGGCGGCAGCGGTGCTGATGTGGTGGCCGCTGATGAGTCCGCTGCCGGAGTTGCCGCGTCTCGCCTATCCCGGCCAGATGCTCTATTGCTTCCTGATGAGCATCCCGATGTCGATCATTGCCATTTACATCACGCTGGCAGATCACGTGCTGTATCCCGCGTACGCGTCGGCGCCGAGGATTTCACCTCTGTCGCCGATGAACGATCAGCTGCTCGGCGGACTGATAATGTGGGTGCCTGGCGGACTGATCTTCTCGCTGATGATGACGGTCGTCTTCTTCAAGTGGGCTGCACGCGGTGAGGACAGCACTGCCGGCGCGCAGGTGGACTGGAAGCCGTTACGGGTAACGGGTAACGGGTAACGGGTAACGGGTAACGGGTAACGGGGTAGCGGGTAACGGCTCAGGCGTCGTCGCCCGTTAGCGCAGTACCGATGTCGCGCTTGAGACCGGGGTGACGGACCCACATGAACCACCCCATCAGGACAGCGGCCAGCAGATTCGCGACGAAGATCTGGTACCATGCCAGGCCGCCGAACTCGGATTCCGTGAGCAGCCCCGCCAGTCCGTACGCTCCGAGCTCGAATACGACGAACATGATCAGGAAGCCGGCGAGAATTGCCGGTGTGCGCGCCGACTGATGAACGATCGACGCGACGATGACGCCGACCAGCGAGAACGCCACATAGTGGAACAGTGTATATGCCAGGACGTGCGTCATCATCGTGTCGGGCATTGCCGGCGGCTTGCCGAGGACGCTGATGAGGCCGCGGCCGAGTAGATCGGGAGTGTACAGCGGATGACCGGAGACCACGTCCACGATAAGAAACCAGACGGCGATTGCCGTCGCACCGAGGAAGCCCGCTGCCATGCCCTCACGAATTGAACTGTGCCGCTCGGACATTGAAGTTCCTCACGCGCTGGTGGATTTAGCGGGAAGCTATTCAAACCCGCCGCTTTTGCCTAGCCGATGGGCGAGTTGCAGTTCCTCCGGAAGAATGCCCGGATCGTGGTGCGGAATTCGCGTTTCTCTGCCTGAACATTCCGTTACGTTGATTATTCGCACCCAATGACAATCATGCTGTATCGCAAGCTCCGCTTCCTGGCCGTAATCCTTCTGGCATCGCTCGCGGCTGCCCCGTCCGACGGGCAGACTCGGCGAAAGACGACGAAGAAGACGACAAGGTCCGCCGCAGCCAGGTCACGGACCAGCAAGAAGCCGAAGAAGAAGAAAGTGGCGGCAAGACCGGCCGTACCGGCGATCCGTTACACAACGCCCCGCACCACACAGTCGCTCGCCGCCGACATGGAATCGATGGCAACACGGATTCGGAGTGGTCAGTTCGGCATCATGGCCGTGTCGCTCACCCGGGGCGACACGCTCTTTTCGCACAACGCCGGCACACCGCTTCTCCCGGCGTCGACGATGAAGATGCTCACCACCGCGATCGCGCTCGATCGACTCGGACCCGGTTGGCAGTTCACCACCGAGGTGCTGTACGACGGGACACTCGGATCCGACGGCACGATCCATGGGAATGTGTATATCAGGGGCGACGGCGACCCGTCGCTTTCAGGCAGGTATCTCCAGGGCGGACCGTCAGCGCCGATGAACTTCCTCGCCGATCAGCTCGCCACGCGAGGCATCAGGCACGTTACCGGAGAGGTTGTCGGTGATGCTTCCGCTTTCGACGATCAGAGCATTCCCGAGGGCTGGCTCACACGTTATCTGCAGTCGGGTTATGCGGCTCGAGTATCCGCACTCTCGCTGAACGAGAACCTCGTCTGGGTAACCGTCGCGCCGGGCAGCGTACGCCTCGAGCCGGCGACAAGCGCGATTCCGCTCATGAGCAACGTGCGGACGGTAAACGGCCACGGTGCGCGCTTGTCCGTGCGCAGGTCCACCGAGGGGACAATCGCTGTGTCGGGTACAATCGGCTCGCGCTCACCGCCGCGCCGATACGTGTATGTAGTCGAAGACCCGGCGCGCTTCACCACCGGCGCCCTTCGTGCCGCTCTCATCGCGAAGGGAATCGCGGTGGACGGTGGAATCAGGCTCGGGGCGACGCCGTCGAGTGCAGTGAAGATCGCGAGCATCCAGTCGCCGACTCTCGACAGAATCATCTCGGCGATGAATCGCGAAAGCATCAACCATTTCGCGGAGCTGCTCCTGAGGGACGCGGCGCGCGGCCGGGAGAAGAACGTCCAGGGGAGTGCGGCCAACGGGCGCTCATTGTTACGTCAGTTCTTCGCGACCAAGCTGGGCGCCGATTCTTCATCACTCGAGGTCTTCGACGGGAGCGGCCTCTCGACGCTCGACCGCGTTACGCCGCGGGCGATGGTGCAGATGCTGGGCTACGCACACCGCGCTGACTGGGGACCGTACTTCCACGCATCACTTCCTGTTGCCGGCGAGTCGGAGCTGCTGCGCCGCCGCATGAAGGGAAGCCCCGCCCAGGGGAACCTGCACGCCAAGACCGGGACGACGAACGACGTCATCGGCCTCGGTGGGTACGTGACCGCCGCCGACGGTGAGGTAATCGCCTTCTCGTTCATCTACAATGGCGCCGACCGGTGGACGGCTAAGTCGATGATCGACGTGATGGGCGAGACGCTGGCCAACTTCGCGCGCTGACGAGTTGAGATCGTCGGGCCCGTCTCCAGATCCGGGCTTGAGACGGATCCGTGAGTTGGCGGGGAGACTGTGAGACTGTGAGAACTACAACTTCTTTTGGGGAACTGCGCGCGATATCTAGAGACCCGAGTGTAGTTGTGGTTGCAGTTCACAAAGAAAGAGAAGAACCATCTGCCACGATGAGCTTTAGGTGGCGACACGATGTATGCCCGTGGTTTTCCTCACCGTCTCACTGCCTCCCTGCGAACTCAGAGATCCGTACGAAGGACAGAACCCGAGGAGAGCCCACCGATCTCAAGCCACTCAGCTCACGATTTCCCTGATCTTCACTCCTCTCTTTCCGAGCTCCGCAATGTACTTCGCCGCAGGGACACACTCGTCGGGAGTGTGAACGCCGTTGATGGGGATCTCTCCCCGCGCCTGCATCTGGCCAGTGATCGAGAGGGAGTATCCAGTGGAACGCATCATCGCGCTGATGCCGTGCTCCTCGTCGAAGAAATCCACGAGCTCCCACCCGAGCTGCTTCGGCTTTCCGGCCCTCGAGCCGCGCACGGTAACTCGCAGCGCGACCAGATCGTGCTCGCCGGGCCTGGTGAGATGTCGCCCCATTGTCGCGATGGCGACGTCACGCGGCGCGACGCGGCCACCCTTCACTTCGATCGGCTCCTGATCGAGCAGCCCGAGATCGCGAATCGCCTCCATGATCACGGCGTGCCCCGGGTAGCGCAGCGTTTTGTATTCCATTGACGCAACCCGTCCTTCATAGCGAGATGCCATCGTAGACAGCCCACCCGCGGTGTGGAACGCCTCGAGCTCGCCCAACGGCTTGGCGAAATGCACCGCCTCGCGCTCCGACAGCGCCTTCACCTGCGTCCGCACGCCATCGCGGATTATCCACGACAGTGTCGTGTAGTAGTCGAGCACTCCCTCGAGTGAATAGACGATCTGGTAGTTGAGTGGCGGCTCGGGATGCTGCGGCAGCCCACCGACGAAGATCTTTACCTCGTCCACCGTGTCCAGCTGCCTGATGCCGTATTCGGCGAGGATGTTGACCATTCCCGGCGCGAGACCGCAATCGGGAATCACTGTGATTCCCTTTATGAGCGCTTCGCCATTCAGCTCCTTCTGTGCGAAGACGATCTCGGTGTTGCCTCCGAGGTCCGAGAAATGGACGCTCGCCGCCACCGCCAGCTTCGCGAGATCCAGGTTGAAGTAGTACGGTATGGCGCTCATCACCGCGTCGCTCTCCCGCATCAGCGCGCTGATCGCATCGTGATCGCGCACATCGAGAGGCGTGGGAATGAGGCGCTTGCCCGAATAGGGCGCCAGGAATTCCGGCAGGTGGGCAGTATGGAGGTCCGCGAGCCGCACCTCTGTAACTTCGTCGTTCTGCAGCAAGTCGTACGCGCATGCCGAGCCCTGAAGGCCGGCACCGAGAACCAGCATCCTCATCAGATCAAATCTCCGTTTGTCAAGCGAGTGAGACGTGCGAAAGCTAATCGCCACACCTGTGCTTCGGTCACCCGGGCTCGGTCGTTGCAGTAACAACCACTGCGGATTGCGGACCAACAACCATTGCGGACTGCGAACTAACTGCGGAGTACGAACCAACTACGGACTACGAACCAACAACCAAGCATGACTAGCGCCGGACAAAACGAAACGTGGCGCGAGAATCTCGTCACTTCACCCGAGGGCATTCGCATAATTCTGGAGGATGCGAAGCGCATCGCTGTACTCGGAATCAAGCGAGAGTACGATCGGCCCGCGTATTTCGTCCCCGAATACGCGCAGATGGCCGGCTACGAGATCATCCCCGTCCCCGTCTACTATCCTGACGCCACCGAGATGCTCGGCAAGCCCGTATATCGAAAGGTGGCCGACATTCCGGGCAAGGTGGACATCGTTGACGTTTTCCGCCGCGCCGAGCACATCCCTGCGCACACGGACGACATCATCACAAAGAAACCCGGAGCCGTGTGGTTTCAGTTGGGTATCCGCAACGACGCCGCGGCCGAGCAGCTCGCGAAAGCGGGAATCAAGGTCGTGCAGGACAGATGCCTTATGGTCGAGCTCCGGCGCATCGGCAGGTAATCGCCCGGAGCTCGACGACGCTACACTACGTACTCACCATGCCACGGTGTAGACGACCGCTTCGACGGGGATCTCGTTGGCGACGGCGTTGCGCCGCGGCGCCAGAGCGACGATGTAACGGCCGCCACGCGTCGCGGCGAGCGCCTTCCCCGATCCAATCGTGAACGGCGTTGCCGCCACATTTGCGCCCGGTGTCGTGTCGCGCGCGGTGATCACTCCCCGCTGGCTTTCGATCGAATAAGTCCGCTTCCCCGCGGTCACACGAATCGGCCGCGCACCGCTCATGTCAACCGGCACCGACACGTCGAGCACCGGTCCGTTCACCCAGCGTGGAACCACGAGCTGCGCGCCGGCCGGCAGCGTCCCATGGAACGCGCCCGTCGTCGGATCGAGCGCTGCCCAGGACTCGGAGCTCTCGCTGTCCTCGGCCCTCGCGGGATTGTTGCCGAGCGCTATCGTCGAGCCGTCCGCGGTCCACCGCACCCGCCATCCACGCGCGATCGGGAATGTCCGCGGCGCGCTTGCGTCGCTTGCGCCGGGTGCACGGATGTCGGCTGGAATGCGAATCACTCCCGGCTGCGCGATCGCGCGTGCCGTCGACATTCCGCTCGAAGCGAACGAGCCCTGAATCACGGTGGCAGTATCCATTCCCGTGCGCCGAGCGAGGACGATCCACTCCTGGGGCGGAATAGTATCGGACTCGGCGCCTCGCACCACGTAGGCGCGCGAGAACGCGATCGACTGCCAGTCCGGCGCGGGCGCGACGTCCCATACGCTGTCTATCCGTGCCTGGAAGTTTCGCGTCTCGCTTCCGAAAAAGAACGCGTTGGGAACCGCTTCATTCTCGATTCCCGCGGGATCGACGACCACCAGGATGGCCGAGCTGTCGGGCGACAACAGCCAGCGAACACGGGAGGCCATTCCGTAAGTTCCCTGATTCACTGGCGTCGCGCTCACGACAGGACTCGTGTGGGAAACAGTGGTGTCGGCGCTGGAGGAGTCCTTTGACATCTCGATGCACGCGCTCGTTACGAGTGGCATCACAGCGAAGAGCATTCGCGCCAGGTGGCGCGTCTTGGCAGTGTGGGCCGCGCCATCGCGCGGATGATTCTTGTCCATGATCCGGGCTTCGGTTGGGGCACGACCCGGGAGGGCCGCAGCGCGTCAGCTACAGACTAGGTTACGCCCGTTGCCCTTGGCGCGATAGAGCGCTATGTCGGCGGCGCGGAACAGATCTACCACCGATTCCAGCCGCGGCGAAGGATAGGTCGCGACTCCGATGCTCGTCGTGATGTGGACCTGCTGCGATTCGCCGAGGTGGAACGTGTGCGCGGAAACCTTTTCGCGAATGCGTTCGGCGAATGCACCCGCTCCGTGTCGCCCGGCCTCTGGAAGCACCACCACGAACTCCTCGCCGCCGTACCGCGCAACCATGTCGACGGCTCGCACCGCGCGCTGGAGGATTGTCGCCACCGCGGCGAGCACATCGTCGCCGGCAATATGGCCATAGGTGTCGTTGATCAGCTTGAAATGGTCGAGATCGATGAGCAACATCGATAGCGGCGCGTTGTATCGCCGCACTCGCTCCATTTCCGTCCCCAGACGAATGGTCAGCGCGCGACGATTGACGAGCTGCGTCAGCGGATCGGTGTGCGCCAGCGCCTCGAGGCGGTGGTTGTCGGCGCGCGCCAGTTCGATCGCGTTCGCCCGCTGGATGGCGGCGACTCCGCTTCGCACCACTGTCGACGCGAACTCCACGTCGGCAGCGTCGAACCTCGGCTCCTCGCCTGTCCGCCTGAGCAGAAAGACGCCCATCGTGTCGCCGGCGATTGGAAATGGAACCGCCATCACCGAGCGGACAGTCACCTGCCTCCCTTCGCGGGCCCAGCTTTCACGGAGCTGCGAGTAGAGCGGTGACGAATCCAGATCCGGAATGAGAACCGGTATCTGGCCGCTCAGCGCGGCGACAACCTCGGGATAGCGCTCGAGCTCGATCTCCAGGTCGTGCAGGTACGGCTGCTCGAACGCAGTTACGACAATCCCGGTGCGAGCGCCGGGATTCGCCCTGATTACGGAGGCGTGAGAGAGACGGAGCGCGCGGGCCAGGCGCCGCGCGAGAAAATGGAAGATCTCGTCAGTCGGGAGATCTCCCATCACTTCGTGAAGAATGTCGACCAGGTGAGCGCGGGATTCCCCTTCCTCTCGCACGCGTTGAAGCTCCGCCTCTGCATTTCGCAGGGCCGTTCTCAGCGACTGGAGCTCGTTCAATGCCTGTGGTTCCAAGCGTGGCAGCCTCGGTAATGGAACTCATTCTTCGTCCGCGACGACCTCGACTTCGTCCTCAGGCGCAGACGAATCATCCCCTGCGGATTCCCCATCTTCTTCCGGAATCACGCGAGCGACCGCGGTCAACACATCACCATCATCCAGATTGACGAGCCGCACCCCCTGCGCGATACGACCGGTTACCCGGATCTGGGCGACCGAGGAACGGATGATTACACCATTCCTCGTAATCAGCATGATCTCGTCCTCGGGGAGGACCTCCATCACGCCCACGACGTCCCCCGTTTTTTCGGTGCGATTGACAGTGATGATGCCCGTCCCGCCGCGCCGCTGGACGCGATAGTCGTCGATGTGCGAGCATTTGCCGAGTCCCTTCTCGGTCACGACGAGAATCGTCGCGTCGCGCTTGATGACCACCATCCCAACGAGCGAGTCGCCAGGACGAAGCCGGATTCCGTTCACGCCCGTTGTGTCGCGTCCCATCTCGCGGACATCCATCTCGTGGAAGCGCACCGAGAGACCGTGCTTGGTGGCGAGGACGATGTCGTTCGACCCGCTCGTCACCTGCACGTCGATCAGCTCGTCACCAGCTTCGATCTTGATCGCCTTGATCCCGTTGGTGCGGATGTTCGAGTACTGCGACAGCGCGCTCTTCTTCACCGTTCCCTTTCTCGTGCAGAACAGCAGGAACTGCGTGTCGCTGAATTCACGCACGGGGACGATCGATTTGATGCGCGTGTCTGGATTGACGTTGATCAGGTTCACGATCGGCTTGCCCTTTGCCGCGCGTCCCGCCTGCGGGATCTCGTGCACCTTGAGCCAGAAGCAACGCCCGTCGTCGGTGAAGCAGAGGAGGTAGTCATGCGTCGAGCCGATGAACAATCGCTCGATGAAATCCTCGTCCTTCAGTCCCTGCCCGCTCAGCCCGCGCCCGCCTCGGCGTTGCTTGCGGTACGTCGAGACCGACGTGCGCTTGATGTATCCCGAGTGAGAAATGGTGATGACCATGTCCTCTTCGGCGATCAGGTCCTCGATCGTGAACTCGCCCTCATCGCTCGTGATCTCCGACCGCCGCTCGTCACCGTAGCGTTTCACGGTTTCCTGGAGCTCTTCGCGCATGATCGCCATCCGGCGGGGACGCGAAGCGAGAATCGACCGCAGCTCCTTGACGAACGCGCGTACTTCCTTGAGCTCCGCCTCGAGCTTGTCGATCTCGAGACCGGTGAGCTTGGCAAGACGCATGTTGAGGATCGCCTCGGCCTGCCGCTCGCTGAGCTTGAACCGCTTCTGGAGCTGTGCACTCGCCGTCGGCGCGTCGGGGGCAGCGCGGATGAGCTTGATCACCGCATCGATGTTGTCGACGGCAATCTTGAGACCTTCGAGGATGTGCTCGCGCTCCAGCGCCTTGTCGAGCTCGAACTGCGTCCGCCGCACGATCACCGTGTGGCGATGCTCGATGTAGTGCGACAGCACTTCCTTGAGCGGCATGACCTTCGGCACGAGCCGGCCGGTGTGCGAGTCGGGCACCAGCGCCAGCATGATCACGCCGAATGTGGACTGCATCGTCGTATGCTTGTAGAGCTGATTGAGGACGACGCGCGGAATGGCGTCGCGCTTGAGCTCGATGACGATGCGCATTCCGTCCTTGTCGGACTCGTCGCGCAGGTCGGAGATCCCTTCCAGCTTCTTGTCGCGCACGAGCTCGGCGATGTCGGTCACGAGCTTCGACTTGTTGACCTGATACGGGAGCTCGTTGATGACGATCTGCGACTTGTTGGACGACTCCTTCTCCTCGATCACGGCGCGGGCGCGCATCACGATGCGGCCGCGTCCAGTCTCCTGGTAATCCTTGATTCCCGCGCGGCCGTAGATGTATCCGCCGGTAGGGAAGTCGGGACCCTTCACGATCTTGCGCAGGTCGGAGACTTCGAGGTTCGGATTGTCTATCAGCGCGATGGTCGCGTTGACGACTTCGCCGATGTTGTGCGGCGGGATGTTGGTCGCCATGCCGACCGCGATCCCCGACGATCCGTTGATGAGCAGATTCGGCACCGCTGACGGGAGCACTGTCGGCTCCTGAAGGCGGTCATCGAAGTTGGGGGCGAAATCGACCGTGTTCTTGTCGATGTCGGCCAGCATCTCCACGGCGATGCGGGTGAGTCGCGATTCGGTGTATCGGTACGCCGCGGCGGGATCGCCGTCGACACTGCCGAAGTTTCCCTGACCGTCGACGAGCGGATATCGAAGCGAGAAGTCCTGCACCATGCGGACGATCGCGTCGTAGACCGACGAGTCGCCGTGCGGGTGATATTTGCCGAGCACGTCACCGACGACTGTTGCCGACTTCTTGTATGGGCGGCCGGGGACGAGGCCGAGCTCGTTCATGGAGTAGAGCACGCGCCGGTGGACCGGCTTGAGACCGTCTCGCACATCGGGGAGTGCGCGCGAGACGATGACGCTCATCGAGTAGTTGAGGAACGATTCCCTGACTTCTTCGTGGATCAGCCGGGGAAGAATTCGCTCTCGGTTGTTGGGAGCGGTCATGGATTATTTGAGGCGTTCAGGTCGGGCGAAGGGGTGTT
>JBGPLS010000077.1:0-13313 GCA_041486565.1 Gemmatimonadaceae bacterium | reverse complement strand
GCCGCTGAGGCGAAGGACGCGCTCACCAGGGCGTTCGGGTCGTGGAGCGCGACAAGGCCGCTGTTGTCGGCGATCACGAATCAGGTCCGCATGGACAAGGGTGTTCGCATCGTCCTCGTGGATCGCCCGGCTTCGGTGCAGTCCACACTGATGATGGGACGGGCCGGCTTTTCGGCCACCGACCCCGACTACATTCCTCTCCTCGCCGTCAATCACGTGTTCGGCGGTGCGGTCAGCTCCAGACTGAACACCAATCTTCGAGAGAAACACGGCTTCACCTATGGCGCTTTCAGCAGGCTCGATCTGCGCAGCGGCGGTGGGGCGTTCAGCCTCTCGACGGAGGTGCGGACGAATGCCACGGACTCGGCGCTTGCCGAGGCGCTGAGCGAGTACAAGCGGATCGTGTCCGACGTGGTTCCCGAGTCTGAGCTGAAAGGATATGTGAACAATCTCATCTCCGGATTCCCCAACGCCGTGCAGAGCAACCAGGGTCTTCAGACGCGGCTGCAGAATCTGATTCTCTGGAGGCTGCCGATCGATTACTACGCAATATATCGCGAGCGTCTGGCGGCGGTGACGCCCGCGGATGTTCAGCGTGCGGCCGCCCAGCTCGATCCGAATGACGTCATTGTCGTCGTCGCCGGCGATCTGTCGAAGATCGAGAAGCCCATTCGCGCGCTGAATGTCGGAACGGTCGAAGTCTGGGATGGAAATGGCAACAAGGTTCGATAACGAGGCGAGTGACAGGACTATGTTTCAGTTGCGAGATGCCTGACCCATCCCTTCAACCTCGAGAGCACTGAGCCCCGGCCGTCGTCCCAGCCGGCCGCGCCGGCGCAGCCCCCGTCCACCGCAGCAGAAGACATCGCTGCCGACGAGCAGGAATGCGTACGCGGACACACGCCAGTGGCTGCTCGACCGACACGGCCCGGTGTGCGCGTACTGCGGCAGGCGCATCAGCATCAAAGGTATCACGCTCGATCACGTCACCCCGCGCCGCGGGCAGACCGCCTACGACAGGCGCGACAACCTCGTCCTCGCCTGCCCAGCCTGTAACATCCAGAAAGCCGATCAGCACATACTGGCGTTTCTTCTCGCGCGGCCGGCGCGAGCAGCGAGTCTTCTCCGATACGGCGACCACCTGAGCACAATGCTGATCGATCTCGCGAAGGAGATTGCCGGGCCGGAGGCCGCGGCCAAGGCGGCCAGGCTGGCTGATCCGGACTATCCGTACAGTGATTGACCTCCGCAAGAGACAATGCATCTGACGTTCGACAGGTTACTCGAATGGTTCGCCGCCCCACCGGAGTCGGCACCCGAGCCAACATCTGCGGTGACTAACAGCGTCCGAGGCTTTCGCGTCTTGGTCGAGAACACCCGCCCCGATATCGCGACGTCGGACGTGCTCGCGCGCCTCGCCGACGCGCTTGGTCTGATCGAGAAATACCAGCCTTGGCGACTTCGTCACCTCGAGCGCGACCTGATACAATTCCGCGTTGCGCGTTTCCCCTGCCGTGGCGCCTATTTCCCCGATGAACGAACCTGCTTGACGGAACTCACTTTTCTGGCGCGCCGGGACATCACGCCGGCAACGGTCGCATCGTCTATCGTCCACGAGGGCATTCACGCCCGGGCGGATCGTATGGGCGTCCGACGCGACAATCGCGATCGGGCGAAGGAGGAGCGACTCTGCCGAAAGGCAGAGCTCGACTTCGGTCGTGCACTCCCCCGAGAATTCGGTGAGCCGGTTATCACCCGCGCCATCGAGAGCCTTACACTGGCCGATGAGGAAGTCGCTCCAGTTATCGATTGGGCAGAAGCGCTCGATCGCCAGCGGGCCGTGGATCGTGCGGCGGGGGCGTAAGCCTCAGCCTTTCGGCACGAGCGTGAAGTCGTACTCCAGTCGTATGGTGTCCTGGACACTCAAGACAATGGGGACCCGCGGCTGATCAATGTTGAAGTCGGAAAAGGTGAACAATGTCGAAGCGCTGCCGGTGACCTGTCCGTTCTTCGACTCCGCCTTGACGCGCCACGTCGTGGGCTTCGTGACGCCACGAACGGTGAGATCGCCAATCACGTCAAACGTGTGCGGTCCCGACGTCGGCAGCTTTTTCGGCAGCCCGCGAAGACGGGTCGGAACGAATTCGACCGTGGGATACTGATCCGTCTCGAGCACCCGGCGGCGAACGAATCCGTCGCGCATGTCGCGATCGCTCTTCAGCGCTCCGACGTTGATCACGAACTTCGATTCTCCGGAGATGATCCGGCCATCGGCTCCGACACCGATTCCCCCGGTGACGTCGGACGTGCGCCCAATGGCGTCACTGGGGAGATCTATTCGAACAAGCTGCTCGCGAATGCGGTAGCGTGCCTCGTTTCCGGAAGGTGCCACGATCAGATGCAGCCCTTCGACCGACGAGCCCGCCATTGAAAACGAAGCTGCGGCAGATCGCGGCTGTTGAGCTTGGCCGACCGTTGCTGCATCGGTGTCGGCCGGTGCACACCTTGTCGCGACAGCAGCGAGTAATGCGGGAAGAATCAGGGCGAGCGAGCCGTGTTTGCTCGACATCAATACTCCACGTTAGGTCGTTGGCTCTTCAGTTACACCCGGTCGAAGCATCAGTTCGGGACCGGCTGGTACCTTAGGTTACGCGGAGGCGGCGCGATTTGCTGAACGGCGGTGCCCGGCCCGGCAATTTCCGCTATGATTCATGGAACCGATCCGTCGTGAGCGGCGTTCAATAGACATACGCTCAATCACAGAGGTCTTCATGCTGGGAAACATCGGTCGGGCGATTCTCGGCCTCGTACTCGTAGCAGGGGTCGTTCTCGTGCTCGGCAACAGAGCCACCGCAGCCTCCGCCAGTCGCTCGGGCGCGCTGCCGGCTCCCGTGGTGGACGACGCATTGGCAACCTCCAAAGGCGAGCAGACGGCGGTGTTCGCCGGCGGCTGTTTCTGGGGAATTCAAGCGGTGTTCCAGCACGTGAAGGGAGTGAAGTCCGCGATTTCCGGCTACGCCGGCGGCACCGTAGCGTCGCCCTCCTATGAGGAAGTGAGCTCCGGCTCGACAGGGCACGCGGAGTCCGTGCGCGTCGTATACGATCCGTCGCAGGTGACCTATGGCCAGTTGCTGCGGGTCTTCTTCTCCGTCGGCCACGATCCGACGCAGCTCAATCGCCAGGGTCCCGACGTCGGTACGCAATATCGCTCGGCAATCTTTTACAACAGCAACTCGCAGAAGCGGATCGCCACTGCGTACATCGCTCAGCTCACCCAGGCGAAGGCTTTCAGCCGCCCGATCGTGACCGAGGTTTCTGCACAGCGCGCATTCAATGTCGCGGAGGCGTATCATCAGGATTACGCGACGCTGCACCCCCACGACCCGTACATTATGATCAACGATGCGCCGAAAGTCGCAAACCTGCGCAGCCAGCTGGCGGATCTCTACACCGAGCCAGTCAGTCATTGAGAACAACAGGTCCCCGATCACACGCTCGATCCAAATCAATTCTGACGGAGGCAGCATGAAGATTCTGTGGACGGCAGTTGCCGCACTGGGACTCACCGCCAGCGCGTTGGGTGCGCAGGCCAAGGATCCCGACAAGCCGTTGGCCGACGGTGGCGTCAAGGTTGCCGGCTGGACAGGCCGAATCGATCCGCAGGCCGCGAAGGCGGGCCGGAACATCTCCGAGGCTAAGGTCGTTTCGATGGGAAATGGCTTCCACGTTACTTCCGGCCCGGCGGCGATCTACTGGAATCCGGCGAACACGGCGAGCGGGAATTACACAGTCGGCGCCAGTTTCTCGCAGACCAAGGCGGCCACGCACGCCGAGGCATACGGCATATTGATCGGCGGCAATGATCTCGATTCGCCCAACCAGCACTATCTCTACTTCGTCGTGCGTCAGGATGGGAAGTATCTGATCAATCACCGGGCGAACGACTCGACGGTCCACAAGCTCGTGGACTGGACGGCGAACGACGCCGTGAAGCCGATTGACGCCAGCGGGAAAGCGACCAACGCGCTTTCGATCGTCGTCGCGCCCGACAAGGTGAACTTCATCGTGAACGGTATCCAGGTGAACAGTCTGCCCCGGGCACAGGTTGACATGGGCGGACCGGGGACCGGGACGACGGGAATCGCCGGGGTCCGCGTGAATCACAATCTCGACGTCCACATAGACGGCTTCTCAGTCACGCCGGCAAAGTAGAAGATCGGAAGGAGAGCGTCCCCCCTTTTTGGCGGCGGCAGGCTTTCCCTGCCGCCGTCAAATTTGCGAGATGCCAGGAGCGTGGGAGACCTGAATGCAACCGGCACCGATGGCGAAGGGTCGAAATTCACCCTGCTGCTCCCTCGAGCATGGTATTTTTTAGCTATGGATTCAGTAGGTCAGTCTACGGCTTCCACCCAGACGAGTCTGACTCAGGCGCTGGAGCGCCGGGCGCGCGCGGCATCTAATCTTCGCCTCGCAACCGATGTCATCGGCGGGCAAGCTATCGTGACTGCGATGACCGTATGGCAGCCGCGTGGATGGCCGATTTTCCTCTGTGTCGGCCTGGCTTTCATGGCATTCGGGGTGTGGGCTCTTGCGGATCGCGAACTTGCCGTCACAGGACGAGCTGCGGGCAGCCCCGTCGTTATCATCTTCACTGCAATGCGGACAATTGCCGTCTCACTCGGGGCTCTTGCGGTGTTCGTTCTGTTGTTCGGTACCGTAGGCGTCGCCATGGGCACCTGGATCGAGTGAGTCTCCTGCTGCGTGCCGCAGCTTAACGCGCGATGCCTTCCGCGCTGACACGATCGATAACACTTCTTCACGCGACGGCGCTTGTCGCCGGCACCATCATCGGTGCCTCGATATTCGTCCAGCCTTCGGCGATCGTCGAAGCTGTACCCTCTGTTCGCGCAGTCTATCTGGTCTGGATCGTGGCTGGTATCCTGACTTTGTTCGGCGCGCTGATCGCAGCCGAGCTCGCTTCGGCTTATTCGACAGCCGGCGGTGTCTACATTTTCCTGAAGGAATCGTTCTCGCCCGGAGTCGGCTTCCTCTGGGGCTGGGCAATGTTCTGGACGATGCACACGGGGATAATCGCCGCAATCGCGATGGTCTTCGCGCGATACGCTGCGTACTTCATCCCCGTGGGCAATCTCGGTCTCAAGCTGCTGGCAGTCGGTGCGATCGCGACGCTCTCAGCTGTCAACTACCTCGGCGTGAGACAGGGCAGCGCCATCCAGACGTCGTTCACGATCGCAAAGGTCACCGCGATCATCGCGATAATCGCGGTTGCGTTCATTGTCGGCCCACGCGAGCCGCTTGCGACAGGCGTCGCGGCGACAATAGACGCGACGCATGCCGCTTCGAGTGCCGGAATGGCTCACGCGTTCGCGCTGGCTCTTGTCGCCAGTCTCTTTGCTTTCGGCGGTTGGCACATCGTCACCTACACTGCGGAGGAAACTGAGGAGCCGGAGAAAACGGTACCGCGCGCGCTGCTGATCGGCGTCATTCTCGTCACCGCCTGCTACGTAGCACTCAATGCGGCGTATTTCCATGTGTTGCCGCCGACCCGGATCGCCTCCAGCACGCGGGTGGCCGCCGACGCCGCCGACGCCGTGCTCGGCACGGGCGGAGCGGCGTTCATGTCGGCGCTGGTGGCGATCTCGACTTTTGGTGCGCTCAACGGAGTGATTCTCGCTGGTCCGCGCGTGTACATGGCGATGGCTCGGGACGGAATGCTGTTCCGATGGGCGGGAGAGATCCACCTGACGTTCCGAACACCGTACCGCGCGATCGTCTTGCAGGCCGCCTGGGCGACGGTCCTCGTGGTCACAGGAAGCTACCGCTCTCTCTTTACGAGGGTCGTTTACACCGAATGGATCTTCTTCGCTCTCATGGCGGCGGGACTGATGCGGCTGCGCAGCCGGAGCGAATATGCCCCCGCCTACCGGCTGCGGGGCTATCCACTGATTCCTCTCGTCTTCATACTCTCTTCGCTCTACATCGTCACCAATCAGATCATTTCCGAGCCGGTAAACAGCGTCACCGGGATTCTGCTGGTCGCGGCCGGGTGGCCTATCTACTATTTCTGGCTACGCAAGTCACGCCAGCCGAGGTCCGCGACCGCCGATGCTGATTGACGTCCACAATCATTTCTATCCGCCCGATTATCTCGACGCGATTCGCAGCGGCGACAGCATCATCAGGCTGACAATCGATCCCGAAGGCAACCCGTGCCTCCATTATCCCGGCGACTACAACGTCGCTGTCGAGGGACATCGCGACATCGTCTACCGGCAGCGCGTTCTCGAGCGAGAGGGCGTGGACACTCAGATCATCACGCTCACAACTCCTGGCACTCACGTCGAGCCGCCCGATCGCGCCCTGAGACTGGCGCGAAGCGTCAACGATGAGTTTGCGGAGATTGTTCGTGAGCGCGCGCCGCGCTTCGCCGCGCTCGCGACGCTTCCATTGTGCGACCCCGCTGCTTCCGTCATCGAGCTTCGCCGGGCGATGACAGAGCTTGGCCTGCCGGGAGCGATGCTCTTCAGCAACGTGAACAGCGTCGCGCTCGCCGATGCGCGCTTCGACGCACTCTACGCGGAAGCCGACCGGCTAGGGGCTGTGCTTCACATCCATCCCACCAATCCGGTCGGAGTGGAGGCGATGACCGATTACTGGCTGATGCCGCTCGTTGGCTTCCTCTTCGACACAACGCTCGCCGCGGCCAAGCTCGTCTTCGCCGGAGTTCCCGAGCGCTATCCCAACATCAAATGGGTCCTGAGCCACCTCGGCGGCGCGATCCCGTATCTCGCCGAGCGACTTGACAGAGGATGGCGCGCATTTCCCGATTGCCGGGCAAACATTTCGAAACCGCCCAGCGAATACCTGCGCCGATTCTACTTCGATACGGTGAATTTCGATCCTCACGCGCTGCGGCTGGCGGTGGATTTCGCCGGAGCGGGACAGATCCTCGCCGGCAGTGACTATCCCCACCAGATCGGAAGCATTCCCCAGATGAAGGAGAGTCTCGCGGCGCTCCGCGTATCGGAAGACGAGCGAAAATCGATTCTGGGCGCCAACGCTGCCAGACTATACCGGCTGGGCGCAGCGACGGCGGTTGCCTAGAACCGGCTTGGGGTGCTCACGAACCAAGGGTGTCACACTGGCGCGCGGCCTAGCATCTATAACGGTCGTCTTACACCTTATTCCTGCGAATTCGAATCCTTCGAGGAGGTCGTGATGTCGACAAAAGGCTATTGCACCGTCTCCGGGGCGATCTTTCTTTTGATCGGAATCGCCCATGTGGTACGCGTCGCCGTGGGTTTCCCTTTCCAAATTGGAAGCTGGGAGCTGCCGCGGGCGATTTCCGCGGTTGGAGCGGTCGTAACCCTTTTCCTGGCCTGGTGGGGCTTCACGGCAGCGCGTCGCACGAGTGGCGCGGCTTAGAACCTGAGATCCCGATCGGGTCCGGGCCAGATATTCTCCTAGCGGTCATGCCGGACTCCGAGTCGCAGTTCAGCTACGACGAGATCGCCGAAGCCTATGCGGCAGGGGTCGATAGCGCGCCCTTCAACGCGTACTACGAGCGCCCGGCGACGCTGGCGCTGCTCCCGGACCTCACTGGAGCGCACATTCTCGACGCCGGCTGCGGGTCAGGTTTCTACGCTGAACAGCTGCTCCGGCTCGGTGCGCGCGTGACGGCAGTGGACGAAAGCCAGGAGATGGCACGACATGCCGAGTCGCGGCTCGCACAACTGGGACTGCTGGACACAGGCGAGGCCGGCGTGGGGCGGGCGTCAGTCCGCGCGGCGGATCTCACCCGGCCGCTTCCGTTCATCGATGCAGCCAGCGTGGACGGAGTGCTCTCCGCGCTCGTGCTCCACTACTTACGGGACTGGGGTCCGACATTGTCCGAGTTCCGCCGCGTGCTGAAGCCTGGCGGCTGGCTCTTGCTCTCGACACACCATCCGGCGACGGAGGCAGCGCGTTACGATGTCTCCGACTACTTCGCGACAGAGATGGTCGAGGACTACTGGAGCTGGGTCGGAAAGGTTCGATTCTATCGCCGTCCACTTTCGGCGATCACCGGCGCGCTGACGGACGCCGGCTTCGTCATCGACCGAATCGTCGAGCCGCGGCCCAACGACTGGTTCCGCGCCGCTGAACCCGAGGCGTACGCGCGTCTCCTCAAGCAGCCGGAGTTTCTCATCATCCGTGCGCGCCTTCCGGCATGAGGCAAGCCAGCGCCAGGTTCGGTGGCGCTTCGCTATTTCGCGAGCGCCACGGGCACTTCGACAATTGCCGGCACCCCTACGCCAGCGACAGCCGGGGTCGCGGCTGCCTTCGGATCCGGGCGGCGCCATGGATTGGCGGCCGGCCGCGCCCGCGCTGCCAGTACCGACTCGTAGTAGGCGACTATGCGCTTCTGCACGCCTGCTTTCGTATCGCTCGCGGCTGCCTCGAAAGGCGCATAACGGTGGCGATCGTCGGTAGAGACCCGAAACCACCACCATTTCTCAGGGCGGCTTGCGATGGGAGCCTCGGCGCAGCAGCTAAATGTCCTTCCCGCATCAACAAATTCGAAATCTTTTACCATTTAATTCCCATGTGTCTGTAATGCAATCTAGCTCATGTCGGCTCTCCTCACCCTGTTTTTCCTTCTGATTCGACGAATTCTGGTTGCGCACGGATAAGGATGTGCGACGCTGCCTGACGGCGTGACCATCAACCTCCTGCGGCTTCGGCATTGAGCCTCGCCAGCAGCAGTGGCTCTTCGGAGGTCACGCGCGCTCCGTACAGACAGGCCGGGAGATAAGCCGGCTCGGAGGGTTGGCAGAGGGCCCGCCGCGCCTCGCTTTCATTCTTAAGGTTCCCGATCTGCTCGCCTACCGCCTCGTAACACTTCAGCTTGTTCGCCAGGCCGGTCACTCTGCGGCAGAAGCGCAGTCCGTCGTCGGCTCTCGCGTTGAGGTCAACGAAGTTCTTCACCAGGCCGACATAGCACCATGGCTGGTATTTCGGCGTGCCGAGCGAGCACATCGCGATGGACTTGTCGTGGTCCTGCAGAGAGTACGAGCTGATGTCCCGCCCGAGGCTCTGGTAGCAGACGTACCTCATCTTCGCCGGGGCCGTGTCGCACGTCTTCGCTGCCGCGCCGATGTTGCCGCGGTTCAGGTAGAGCATCACCGACGTCTGCATCTCGTAGCAAGACACCAGATACTGCTCGGTCACGATCGAGCATGGATACAGCGGGTCGGCCGGATCGATCGCTTTGAAATGCGATTCGGCGTGATCCATCCCGGCCATGTCCATCTTGGAATGCGAGCCAAGGTCATGCGCAGGACTATGGGGATTCGTCACGTAGACGATGTTCTCCATGAATGCCCCGCCATAGCAGGATCTTCGGTCCCAGGTCTCGGCGAGGTAGTCGCATGATGCCAGGGCTTTCAGAAGATCATGGCCGTAGATCATGGTCAGGCCGTGTCCGGTTCCGTGCACGCACTGAAATCGAAGCCACTGGTCGGCCGCGCTGGTACGGAATGCACTGCAAAGGGCGTTGACCTCATTCGGGCCGATTGTCTTTGCCGCGTCGAAGTACGCCTGAATGACGCCGTGATAACAACCCGATTGGTTGCTCTCGTCGCACATCGCGAACGTCTTCGCCACGTCGCCTCCGCGCTTCCCTGCCGCGATGCCGATGCCGTGCGCGTAGACATGCCCGTCGCGCTTCACGTCAAGATCCAGGACCCCGAGCCGGGCCAGCGTCCCCATTGCGACCCGGACCTCGCCCTGAGTAGCGAGAGAATCGAGTGTCTTCGAGTAGCAATCCATCTTCGCATCGCCAGTGAGGCTGCGGCAGCGCCTGTATGTCCACTGCGCAAGTGCGGTAGAGTCCATCGGCCCAGCCGGGATCGAGGCCTCGCGAGATTGGTTCTTTCTTCCCATTGCATAGTCACCACCCGCCAGCAGAACACCCAGGGCGAGAATAGCTGGCCACACGAGTTTTCCGTTGAATGTGCTCATCGAGATTGCGGTCTTTCCGGGAAATGTGGGCTTGGGCGGCGAGATTCGGCCAGGCGAGCAATCTCCTGCCCGTGTTCTAAGCTCGTAAGCGGTCCGCAGTCACGCAACCGATGACCGCGGGATTGGCTCGTCTTCGAGCCGCGCGGCTTTTTCGCCGGGTCCGGACGGAAGCGGATGGCCCGCGATCTGGCGAAGCTCGGTTGACAGGAGCACGCGCCGTCCGGGCTCGTCGAGAATCGCCTGGTGCACCAGGGCGCGTGCAACATCGGAGGCCTTGATGGGTCGCAGGAGCGGGAACACGAAGCCCAGGCCTGCCGCAATCCTTTCCCCCGTTCGCAGATGGTCACGTTTTCCCACCAATACCGAAGGACGGGCGATAGTCAGCAACCGGTAAGGCAGCGCGCTGACTGCATCCTCGAGCTCTCCCTTGATGCGATTGTAGAATATCAACGATCCTGCATCTGCGCCGAGGGCGCTCACAAGCAGGAAGTGGGAGACCTTGCGTTCGATCCCGAGGTGCGCCGCCGTCAGCGGATAGACGAGGTCGACCGTCCGGAAGTGGTCGCGCGATCCTGCCTGGCCGATCGTGGTTCCGAGGGCGCAGATGATCTTGTCGACGTCGAAGAACGGCGCGGCAGCGGTCAGATGATCGAAATCCACCACATGTGCCTCGACCTTGGGACCGGCGAGATCACCACCCAATGGCCTACGCGCGAGCACCACCACCTTGCTGAAGGCGTCGTTCTCGACGAGCAGCCGCAGACACTCGCGCCCGACGAGGCCCGTAGCTCCGAGCAGCAGAATCGATTTTCGACCTGGAGTCATGGGATGTCCGTCCGAGAAAGTCGCGCCCGTCTAAACGGACGCTTGGCCATCCCAATTCGTTACTGTGGGTCAGCCTCCGACCTGAATGCCGAAGCGCTTGATTCTCCAGGGAGAGGCGGCCTCCATGTCGAAGAGAAGAAGGGCCTCCCCTTCGCGCTCCGTCTTCACCAGAACCTGAATGGGACCATCCTCGATCGCCGTCATGCGCACGACGTTGAGCGTTCCAAGATTGGAGTGTAGTCCCGAGAGGCGTTCCGCGCGCCGCTCATCGGTCGGACCATCCGCGGGAGGAACGAAGTGTTCGCCTATGAATTTCCGAAGCGCTTCCTTGTCGCCCTTATTGACGGTGCTCACGAACTCGTTCAGGATCGCCGCGACAGGACCCGCTACAGGAGCGCCGGTAGCGCGGGCGACCGGCGCATCCACGCCTTTTTCCCCTCCTTCGCCACCGGGCCGCCCAATGTCAGGGAGACCCATCACTGAAGCGAGCGCTCCTCTCACCAGCGGCGCCTTCACGTTGGCGTTAGTCGATGCGATCACCATCTCCACGCCGCGCTGGGGGTCGCGATCATACAGAAAGAAGTTGACCAGATCCGACCCAGCCAGGCCCACCGGCTCGGCCGGGTTGAACTTGAGCTTTCGCGTCTCCGGCTTGAGCAGCTTGTCCGTCTCGAACAGGGCCCTGTAGAACGCGTGCATGTCCCCGACCGTCGACAGCATTCCTCCGTTGCCGCGAAGGTTCCAGTATGGGCCGTCGGACGCGTGCGGCTTGGACAGCATCGTGCCGGCGTCCTCACCGTTCGCCCGGTAGCCATGGGCGAGGTCGCGAGCGGCGAACCCCGGGAGCAGGAAGCCCGTTCGTTTCAGTCCAAGCGGCGCGAGAATATTGTCGCGTACGTATTCGTCGTACGTCCTGCCGCTCACCTTCTCGATGATCGCTGCGAGAAGCGCGTAACCCGTGTTCGAGTAACTCTCCCGCGCGCCGGGGGTGAAGAGCAGCTTGAAGGCCATCGCGCTGTCCACGAGCTGCTCGCGCTTCAGCGGCGCAAAATCGCCGCCGAGTCCGAGCGGGAATCCGGCTTCGTGCTGCATGAGCTGCCAGATCGTTATGTCCTTCTTGTCCGCGGGCGCCGATGGGAAGAATTTCCCGAGTCTGTCCTGAACGTTGAGCATGCCGCGATCCTGCAACTGCAGGATTGCAACCGCAGTGAAGTCTTTCGTGTTCGAACCGATCTGCACAACGGTCGCGGGCGTAAACGGAATCTTCTCCGCGCGGTTGGCCAGACCGTATCCCTTCTCGAAAACGACGGCGCCGTTCTTAGCCAGTCGTATTACTCCACTGAACCCCTTCGCCTCAGTTACACGCATTACAGAGTCGGCGCGCGCGGCGATGTCCTGCGCGTGCAATTGCGTCGAGAGGAGCATTGAAGTCACGACCATGAGGAACGTCATGCGCATTGTATCACTCCGAACGTTGTGGTTGCGCCCTTGCTACTGCGCGGGCCCGCGTCGCCTGGCGGGCGTGCGGCCCCGGAAGCAGAACGGCCCACTCTCTCGAGAGGGCCGTCTCATTTTCTCGACCGCTTCCCCTACCCTTCTGCTTCGTCGAATACCACAGGGACCGGAATCGGATCCGACAGGTTGTAATCGTCGGTCTCCATCGGAATCACCTTCGACGGCGTCTCGGGCCGCGGCGGCTGGTCGGTCGGAACGTTCGTGACCGCCAGCACGATCCGGCGCTGGATCGGGTCGACCTCGAGCACACGGACGTCGAGCCTCATCGTCTCGTAGGCGATGTCGGCCGGACTGTTCACCGGCTCGCCAAAGTTGAGCTGGCTCACCGGAACGAAGCCCTCGATGTCGTTTCCGATATCGACGACGACGCCCTTGTCCATCAGCCGCACGACGGTGCCCGGGAGCTCGGTGCCGACGGGATACGTCTCACCGATCTTGAGCCACGGATCTTCCTGCGCCTGCTTGAGGCCGAGGGAGATGCGCTTGTTGTCGCCGTCGATGTTGAGAATCACGACGTCGACGCTGTCGCCCTTTTTCACCACCTCGGACGGATGCTGAACACGCTTCGTCCACGACATGTCGGAGATGTGGATCAGCCCGTCGATGCCGGGCTCGATCTCCACAAAGGCGCCGAAGCTCGTCAGGTTGCGGACCTTTCCAGCGAGACGCGTGCCGATTGGATACTTCTGCGGCAGCATCATCCACGGGTCCTGCTCGGTCTGCTTCATGCCCAGCGAGATCTTTTCTTCGTTCGGATCGACCTTGAGCACGACCGCCTCGATGGCCTCGCCGATGCTGACCAGCTTGGACGGATGGCGGACGTTGCGCGTCCAGCTCTTTTCGCTGATGTGCACGAGCCCCTCGATGCCAGGCTCGATCTCGATGAACGCGCCGTAGTTCGTGATCGACACGACCTTGCCCGACACGCGCGTGCCCACCGGATACTTGGC
>JBGPLS010000076.1:0-13563 GCA_041486565.1 Gemmatimonadaceae bacterium | reverse complement strand
TCCCAGAGTACGCAGCAATCCGCGGGGAGGCGGTCGCGAAGGCGGGCAACTGAGCCCGTTACCCGTTACCCGTTACCCGTTACCCGGGGCCCGTTCAGCCAGCAGCGCCTCGATTTTCTTGAGAAGGCGGTCCAGCTCGATCGGCTTCGTGTCGTAGTCGTCGCATCCAGCCTGCATCGCCTTGTCGCGGTCGCCCGACATTGCGTGCGCGCTCAGTCCGATCACCGGTATCGAGCTGGTCGCCGGATCGGACTTGATCTCGGCCGTCGCCTCCCATCCGTCCTTGAGCGGCAGGCTCATGTCCATGAGAACGAGATCCGGAGATTCACTCCGCGCCAGCTCCACCCCCTGCACTCCGTCGAGCGCAATGGCAACCTGATAACCACGCTTGGTGAGGCGCCTCGACAGCATGTCGCGGTTCATCTCGTTGTCTTCAACCAGCAGAATCTTTGGCATCCCAACCTGAACCTTCTGTTTAGCGGTGCGCCAGCTCGATATGCCCTTGCCGCGGGTCAATATGCCGCTCTTCGGCGGATTAGCAAACACCCCGGAACGAAACCTCCGCTTGACCCACCGTTGCCGCCGTTATACATAGGTGGCGATACACGAGGAGGGATGCGGCGGCGAATGAGAATCCTGCCATCCTGATCTGACTTGGAAGCGAGCATCGTGCATTGAATGCCGGCGCTTCAAATCGGCGCGCCGGCTGGACATCCACATGAGGAGCTAAGAATGTCGAGAATCGCGACAGCAGTAGGCGGTATGATGGTGCTGGGTTGTGCCTTCGTCCCCGCCGTTGCCGCGGCGCAGAAGGCCGGCGATATGACCATCGGGGTAATGGCCGGAGCGAACTATACCAAGGTGGTTCAGGACCCCGCGGACGCCGGCCTCACGATCGATTACAAGGTGGGGGTGGTTGGCGGAGCGTTCCTGGGAATAGCGGTGAACGACGTGTTCAGCATCGAGCCCCAGGCGCTGTTCAACGTGAAAGGAGCCAAGTTCAGCAGCAGCGACGGATCCGGAACCATTAAGGTCAGCTACATCGAAGTGCCGCTGCTCGCCAAGTTTTGGATTCCGGTCTCGGACAGTCAGGTTAGGCCGTTCGTTTTTGCAGGGCCTTACGGCGCGTTCAAGGTAAGCTGCACGGCGGAGAGCGGCTCGATTTCCGAGGATTGCGACAAAAATCCCGAACTCACGCTTAAGAGCACGGATTTCGGTGCCACGGGCGGTGCGGGGCTTGAATTCAAGGCGGGCAACCAGGCCGTGAGGGTCGACGCGCGGTACGACTTTGGGCTCACGAACATCAGCGATAAGTCCGGCAGCCAAACGATCAAGACCCGGTCTTTAGCTGCCACCGTGGGCCTGGGCTTCCCGTTGCCGAGGTAGGCGACCGGCGGCAGTGCGCTGCCCCGCCAGGCGGGGCAGTGCGCCAGCTCAACCGACCCGGGCGGGTAAACTCAGGATCTCAACGAGCGGGCCGAAACGCCGTCGGCACGTGCCTTCGCGCGGTCACGTGCGCGCATTGGACGCATAAGGACGAAGTCGCGCTTGATGTACACGTGCAACCAGTGTGACACGTAGAACCACCGTGGAAGTGGTTGCCCTGTCCGCCACTGCAGGAGATACCAGGGGACAGCGGGATCCTCATGGTGATGGATATGCCGATTCAGATTGAAGAGCGGTACCCAGACCCTGTATTCGTTCGCGAAATTAGCGTCGCCTTCGTAGCTGTAGTGCTCGATCGCCGCGCGTAGTGAGACGGGCACCAACATGGTAAAGAGAGTGACCGTGATCATCTTCCAGACCACGTCGCCTCGCCCGACTGCAACCCAGGCCAGGATCGTGACCACCGAGAGCAGCGCGGCGACCGCTATTCTCCCATGTCGCACGTTCTTCTGCTTTCCCATCGCGGCGGGGAAAAACGCAATCAGATACTGAACAACTTCCATTCCCGCAACGATGTCGAGCACCTTGTTCCGGCCCACCTTCGCCGCTTTTTCCGATGCCTGATCGTGGTCGGTGTTCAACCAGCGATGATGTTGAAGGTGCGACACGCGAAACATCTCCAGGGTTCCGAACATCAGCATGAACCCGTCGAACAGCGTGACGACCGTGTGATTGAGGCTGTACCGCCGAAATGGAATTCCGTGCATGTACTCGTGCAGCAGCGTTCCGATTCGATGGGAGAGAATTACCGCCGGGACGAACGCAATCCAGAACGGCACGAGCAGCAGCAGTGCGAAGTACGCGAGGGTGATGATCGCCAGGCTTCCGTGCGTGAGCCACGGCGCATAGGGACCACGAAGGAAATCGCTGAGCCAGCCTCTTGTGCGAGGTTCTGCCCCGGGCTGCGCGTTCATTGCGCGAACTTACTGCCGTTTCCGCGGAGCGTGCAAGTTCCGCATCAATTCAATCCTCATTGCTGGTCGACTCGCGCCTGACTCTGGATTCCGGCCTTCTCGAGAAGCGCGCTGAATCGGGGATCGTCGCGAATGGGATCATACAAAGGTATCAGCCATTCCCCGAATCCAATTGTGCTCGAGTGCTCCTCGTACGCCCGGTCGAGCATCTCGAATGCGCGATCGGCGTCGTCCAGATTGCCGTATATCCATGAGAAGAGAATTGGAGACACGTAACCGCGGGTCTCCCACTGATGGAGCTTGGAGAGCACCTCCCTGGCCGCTTCCTTCCTGCCAGCCACGGCGTTCACCGCGCCCAGAAGAGCGAGGAGGAACGTCGACTCCGGCGAAAAAGCAACGCCTCGCTCGGCGTAACCGATCGCCTCTTCGTGCTTTCCAGCGGCCGCGTGCGACACGCTCGTCGCGAACAATCCGACAAACGACGTGGGCTCCAGCTCGAGCGACCGCTTCCCTTCACGGATCGCCTGGTCGTACTCGCGTGCCTGGTACCGGACGAGCGACGCGATACCGTTCGTTATCTCCGAGACCGGGTCGAGCTCCTGGGCGAGTCGAGCTGCCGCAGCCGCCTCGCCTCTGCGGCCTTCTGACGCGAAAGCCCACGCCGAGTAGGCATGCGCGACTGCATAGCGGGGGTCGAGGTCGATCGCCGCCTGAAAACTTTCCCTCGCCGCAGCCCGGTCCCACTCGAGAGCCTGAATGTACCCGAGTGAGGCACGGGTCTCCGCCATCTCAGGGGCGAGCTCGACTGCACGGAGAGCGGCCGCTTTCGCCGGCGGGATCGCGACTGACGGCGGAAGCACGGCGTAACCCGCAAGCGATGCGTAGCATTCGGCGAGACCGTGGAATGCGAGCGCGTACTCCGGATCTTTCTTCAAGGCCTCTTCGAAGCAGGCGATGGCCAGGTCCATCCTTCTGTTCGAGATCCAGACGTGGCGTCCGCGCAGATACAGCTCGTACGCCTCGAAATTGTCGGTGCGGCGTTTTGCCAGCGCCTTGTTCTCACCGGACGTGAGACCAAGCTTCAGCTTGCCGACAATGCTCCTGGCGATTTCTTCCTGTATCGCGAACACGTCCTCGACCTCGCGATCGTACCGCTCCGACCAGATCCGGTAGCCATCGCTCGCGTTGACGAGCTGGACGGTTATCCGTACGCGACGCCCCACCCTACGGACGCTTCCCTCCAGCACCGTCTCGACTTTGAGATGCTCGCCAATTTCACTGGCGGTGAGGTTCTTTCCCTTGAGTGCGAAGGACGAAGTCCGCGCGGCGACTTTGAGCGCTGGCAGTGACTGTAGCGCGTTGAGAATTTCCTCGGTTATTCCGTCAGAGAAGTACTCGTTCTCGATATCAGCGCTGAGATTGGCGAAGGGAAGCACGGCGATCGATGCCTGGTGGGCATCCCAACGTTCTTCGGTCTGGCTGATATCAGAAGGGACTGTGTCGAGGAGTGCGACCACTTCGTTCGCATGCTGCGGGCGGGCGTTCGGATCCTTCTCGAGACACGCCATCACAAGCCGGGCAAGCGCTCGAGGAATTCCGGGACGCCGTTCACTTATGTTCGTCGGCTTTTCAGTGAGGTGCGCAGCTAGCAGCGACTGGCGGGGACGTCCTGAAAAAGGCGCTTCGCCGGCGAGTATCTCGTAGGCGAGAACTCCCAAAGCGTAGATGTCGGTGCGATGATCGGTTTGGGGGTCGCCACATCCTTGCTCCGGCGACATGTAGGTCGGCGTCCCGAACACAACTCCCGGCGACGTAAGCGCGTCGTCAGCCGGTTTCGCCGCGGCGCTCAGGGCCTTTGCGACTCCGAAGTCCGTCACCATCGCCGAATCATGCGACAGGAGGACGTTCTCCGGCTTGATGTCTCGATGCACGATTCCGGCTTCGTGAGCGTACGCCAGAGCCGATGCGACCTCACGGAGCAATCTCGTGGCGCCGGAGATCGTGAACTCTTCGCCGGTGGTGAGCCTGGCGCGAAGAGATTCTCCATCCACGAAAGGCATCGTGAAATAAGGGAGTCCGCCAGCCTCGCCCGCTGACAGCAGCGGAACTATGTGCGGGTGCTGGAGTCGTGCGGCGAGCTTGATCTCCCGGTGGAAGCGGTCCAGATAGACCGCGGCGGCGAGCTCCGGGTCGAGAACTTTGAAGACCACCTTTCTGTCGAGCGATGCGTCCTGGGCGATGAATACGCGGGACATGCCGCCGCCGCCCAACTCTCGCTCGACGGTGTAGGCAGAGCCCAATAACGCCTGGAGCTGTTCACGGACATCGCCTTGCATCAGCCTCCCTTCGCGGGATTACAAAACCCGGAACCCAACGATACGCTGGAAGGCGCGGCAGCGTCAAATCGTTTGATAACTCTGGTCCAGAGCTTACTCACGGCTGTCTTCCGGCACCACCGGTGGCGCAGCTTCAGCGCGGCCGCCCTTTCGTAGCGGCAGCGCGAGAGCGAAAACCGATCGCTCTTCGGTATACTCAGTCCAGGGGTGACCGCAGTAAGTTAGAGGTGGAGTTGCGCCCGTAGCTCAATTGGATAGAGCTTCTGACTTCGGATCAGAAGGTTGGGGGTTCGAGCCCCTCCGGGCGCGTGCGCGGAAAGACTCGTAAAGTTGAAATCCTTCACTTTGATCGGCGACACGGCAACGGCTCACCGCATCTGAAGCGCCCCTAGCCGCGAAAAGTCTGTAGCGCGCCTCACCCAGCCTGCCGCGTGGCATCGTCGGGACAGAATGTTCCAGACGAATGCCAGTACTGAGATCCGGTCAAACACGCCTCTTTCCTGCACTTCTCGCAGCCGCCAGCCTTCTCGCACCACCTGCGGCGGCTGCGCAGTCGCTGCTCGACCGCTCGCCCAACGTGTCTGGCGACTGGACCGGCGCGCCGGGCACTCTCTATTTCAATTTCGTCCACCGTTTTTCCACCAGCGGCAAGCCCGAGCGAAAGGTCTCCAACGTCCCGACGTTCCTTCTCGCCGCAGGATTGCCGAAGCGCTTTCTTGCCGGTCTCAGTTATTCCACTAATTCGACGCTCGCTCCGCGCTTTCCCAATGAATGGGAGGTATTCGCGCGGTGGGCACCGCTGTCTGAGGACTACGGAGCACCGCTCGACGTCGGCGGGCAGATCGGATACAACAACGCAGCGCAAGGCATCGACGGCGAAGTGTCCCTCGCGCGCGGCATAGGGATCGCGCGCCTCATCGTCGCGGGGCGAACGTTGTCCGATCCGCTGGGCGCAGGCGACCGGCGATATGCGGTAGCGGGAGCAGCGGTGATCAGAGCTGGGACTTACGTCTCGCTTGCCGGTGACGTCGCATCGCTCAGTAATCGCGACTCGACCGAGAAAGTGGCGTGGAGCGTCGGACTTCACTTCGCGATTCCCCTCACGCCACACACCGTTTCACTCCAGGCAACGAATACTCTGGTGACGACCCTGCAGGGAGCGTCGCGTGGCACGAGCGACATTCGCTACGGTTTTGAATTCACCATACCGCTGACTCTGCGGCGGTATTTCGGCAGACGCGCCGAGCAACAACCGGAGCCAGACTCGGCGCCGGTCGTCCCGGCGCAAGCTGACGCGTCGCTTGCACCCGCTCAAGTCGCGCCCGAGAAACCGGACTCAGCAGTCAAAACGATAGATGCGGTGACGCCCAGGGTCGACTCGTCGAGCCGCACTCCCGCTCGCCCGCCCGTTGCACCCAAAGCTCTTCGCTCGCCAGCGACGGCGGCGCGCACCATGCGAACGGTGCGCACCGGCATAAAAAACATCAACTACCTGCAGTCGAGGATCGAAGTGACCGTGGGCACGACGGTGGAGTGGACCAACCGCGATCCGCTCGCTCATACGGTCACCGCGGTGAATCGAAGCTTCAATTCGGGGCTCATTCAGCCCGGCAGGACATTCCGCCACACTTTCACCAAAGCAGGCACCTTCAACTTCTTCTGCATTCCCCACGCTTTCATGAGGGGAAGCATCGTGGTGAAGGAGAATTGAAGCGCATCCGACGTTTCGGCTCGTCGAGGGCAACGGTTCTCACGGCACTGGTGAATGTCGCTCTGGCCTGTGCCTGGTTGTCCGGCTGTTTCTCGGAAAGACAGTCGGCAACTGGTCCGCTTCCTCTCAACGGTGATTGTCGGATCCCCATCTCATCACCTGCGGCCGGCACGGTCGTGGTCTTCATTCGGAATTTTGCGTTCGTTCCGGAGCAGGTCTCGATCAAGCGCGGAACCAGAGTGACCTGGGTGAACTGCGACGATCCCGGCATCGATTCACACACTTCCACCTCCAACACCGGAATCTGGAGCTCGCCCAATCTCGCTTCGGGAGAATCGTACTCGCGCACCTTCAACGACCCGACGGGAACGGTGTTCCCATATCACTGCATTCCACATCCGTTCATGGAGGGGACAATCAACGTCGAGTAGATGCTCGCGTGCTGGTCCCTTAAACGTTCCGAAGGAGGAGACGGCGTTCAGTGTGGCTGAGCGATGAACAGCCCGTCGATGAACCCGATCTTGTAGCCGAGGTACGCGCCGAAGGCGAGGCTCACGGCTCCGGATGCGACGCGAATGCCGCGTTGCATGCCCGCGAGCCTCGCGCCCGCGTAAATCGAGGGCGCAGCGATCGCCACGGTGACCATGGCCATGCCGGTGATGGTTCCCAGTCCAAACACGCCCAGATAGAGCAGCGCCCACCGCGCGTCGTCGATGAGGGGGAGAATCAACAGTGTTGCCGCGGCCGAGCCCGCCATGCCGTGGACGACGCCGACCAGGAACGGGCGAAGCTGGGGCACGGTTTTGGGAAGGGGGCCGCGCCGGGTGAGATTGAGGTACCCGAGCGCTATCAGCATCAGCGCAACGCAGAACTCCAGCGAGAGTCCGAGGCGCGGGGTGAACGCAAGCTTGAACAGAATTATCGCGCCTCCGACTACGAAGATCGTGAGGGTGTGCCCCAGGCCCCACATCACGCCGATCCAGCTCGAGCGCCAGGCGAATCGCTCTCCGTTGACGATGGTGCTCACCGCCACGATGTGGTCTGCATCGGTAGCGTGGCGCATCCCGAGCAGGAGGCTGGCCACGAAAGCGATCGGTAGGCCGTCCATCACTCAGTCCCCGCGAGTCAGCATCGACGCGGCGATGGCGGCCTGGCCAAAACTGATCGCGCCGTCGTTCGGCCCGAGCTGGCGCGGCACGAGCACGCGCAGACCGCGCGCCTCGAGGCGCCTGCGGACGCCGGCGAGGAGTCGCGCGTTCTGGAACGACCCTCCGCCCAGTGCCACGGTATCGATGCGGGCGCCGTCCGCCACAATGATGGCGACTGCCGCAGCCGCACGGGCCACGCTCTCGTGAAAGCGTGCCGCTAGAAGGCCAGCGTCAACGCCGCGCTGGCGCTGCTCGCCGAGTGCGGCGAGCAGAGGAATGGGATCGAGCACGAGCGCGTCGCCGGTCTCGCGCACCGAAAACGTCAATGGTTCTGCCGGCTGCGCGCCGGCGAGTGATTCGAGTTCCATCGCCGCCTGTCCTTCGTAGCTCGCGCGCTGCCGGAGGCCGAGAATGGCGGATGCGGCGTCGAAGAGTCGTCCCATCGATGACGCGAGCGGTGCGTTGAGCTGCCGCTCGATCTGGCGCTCGGCAGTGGCTCGGTGGTCGGGCTTGATGTCGCGGAACGCCAACTCGAACGCCTTGGCAACGCCGGGCTCCAACGACAAGTAGCCGAGCGCCACGCGCCACGGTTCGCGCGCCGCAAGATCGCCGCCCGGGAGTGGTACATACCGCAATTGCGCCGCACGCCGGTATCCGTTGAGGTCGGCGACCAATGTCTCGGCGCCCCACACGTGTCCGTCGTCGCCGAGCCCCGTGCCGTCGAACGCCAGCCCGACCACCGGCGTCGTGACACCATGCTCGGCCGCCACCGCGGCGATATGCGCGTGGTGATGCTGCACCGCGATGGTCCTCGACAGTCCGAGATCTTCGGCCAGACGGGTCGAGAGGTAACCGGGATGCAGGTCACGCACGGCAATCTCGGGCGCGATGCGGAAGAGCTCCTCGTAGCGCGCAAGAGCGGCGCGGAAGTGATCGAGACTCTCGATGCTGTCGAGATCGCCGATGTGCGGGCTCACATGTGCCGCGCTGCCGCGGACCAGCGTGAAGGTGTTCTTGAGGTGCGGCCCAACCGCCAGGAGCGTCCGTGGAGATGAAACGGGCAATCTCAAGGTGAGTGGCGCGTAGCCCCTGGCGCGACGCAACAGCACCGGCGCGCCGTCGACGACACGGGCGACCGAGTCGTCGACGCGAGAGAGGATCTGCCGGTCGTGGAGCAGGAACAGGTCGGCGATGTCGCGCAGCCGGGTTCGCGCCTCGGCGTTGCCGATGGCGATCGGCTCGTCGCTCAGGTTGCCGCTGGTCATCACGAGGGGCCGGCCGATGGCATCGAGCAGCAGGTGGTGGAGCGGCGTGTACGCGATCATCACGCCCACGCGGTCGAGCCCGGGTGACACGGATGCCGCAATGCGCGACCCGGCAGCTTCCTTCAGCAACACCACCGGACGCTCCGGGCCGCCAAGAAGCCGGGCCTCCTCCGCAGAAACGACGCCGACTGCGCGAGCCTCGCCGATGGTGCGGACCATCACGGCAAAAGGTTTCGCTTCGCGTTGCTTGCGTTCGCGGAGCCGGCGCACGGCGATGTCGTCGGTCGCATTGCACGCGAGGTGAAATCCTCCGACGCCGCGAATGGCGATGATCCGGCCCATGCGCAGTTGCTCAGCCGCATCGCGGATTGCCGCATCGCCTTCCGAGAGTCCGATGCCGTCCGGGAGAGCGAGCCACACCTGCGGTCCGCATTCGGGACAGGCCACGGTTTCCGCGTGGTGGCGACGGTCGGTCGGCGTGCGATACTCCAAGTCACATTGTGCGCAAAGCGGAAAGACCGCCATGGACGTACGCTCGCGGTCGTAGGGCAGCGAGTGGATGACCGTGTATCGTGGACCGCAATTCGTGCAGGTGATGAACGGATGCCGGAAGCGGCGATCCCGGGCGTCGAACAGCTCCGCTTCACACTCCGCACACATTGCGAGATCCGGGGTGACCGGG
Organism: Gemmatimonadaceae bacterium; assembly: GCA_041486565.1. Lineage (GTDB taxonomy): Bacteria > Gemmatimonadota > Gemmatimonadetes > Gemmatimonadales > Gemmatimonadaceae > UBA4720. Next base: position 4,061 of record JBGPLS010000076.1, on the reverse strand, counting down.
CGGATGCCATCCGCGTCGGCACTCTCGACGATCCGGAAGTCGTGCGCGCCGGCCGGCGGCGCCGCAGTACGCTCGAGGGTATTGATCCGCGCGAAAGGCGGCGCCTCCGTTCGCAGCTCCTGCTGAAAGACATCGAGCTCCTCCGATCCGCCCTCCACGTGAATCTCGACTGTTCCGGCGACGTTGCGCACCCAGCCGGCAAGCGCATGGCGCGCGGCCAGGCGGTAAACAAACGGGCGAAAGCCCACGCCCTGCACAACGCCCGTCACGCGGAGCAACCGCCCGGTGATCGCGGGCGCGGACGTCATCCGGACGTGCTGACCGGGCGAGCGGTACCGCGCAGGAAGTCGAACCATCCGTCGAGCCCCTGTCCGGTCATAGCCGACACGCGGAATACCTCGAGCTCGGGATTTACCGATAGTGCGTTCGCGACGGCGCGATCCATGTCGAATGGAACGTACGGCAGCAGATCGATCTTGGTCATGACCACACGCCGCGCGTTCTGGAACATCTTCGGGTACTTGAGCGGCTTGTCCTCGCCCTCGGTGACGGCGAACAGAACGATCATCTCCTTTTCGCCGAGGTCCCAGCTCGCCGGGCAGACGAGGTTGCCGACGTTTTCGATGAACAGCAGTCGCGTCCGGTTCAGATCGATCTCATCGACGGCCGTCAGCACCTGGAATGCGTCGAGGTGACAGGCACCGTTCGTGACAACGGCGTTGACGACGCGAGGTGTGTACGCAGCGAGTCGATCCGCGTCGTTCTGGGTCTGCACGTCGCCCGTGATAATGGCGATGTCCATCTCTTCACCGAGTACCGCGAGCGTGCGCTCGAGCAGCGTCGTCTTCCCCGAACCCGGCGACGACACGAGGTTGATCCCCGTCACCTCGTATTCCTCGAGGCGATCGCGAACCTCATTTGCGATCTCGTTGTTGCGCGCCATCACGCGCTCGCGAACTTCAATCGTCCGGACGGCCATCGTCGATCTCCAGGTAGGCCACGCGCAGCACGTCGCCGGCGCAGCGAAGGATGTGCGGCTTCGCTCCGGCGAAAGGCGGAGTGGCGAAAACGGCTTCGAGGCAGAACTCGAGACTCGAGGGCTCGACGCCCGCGCTGTCGCCGACGTCAACGGCGACGGTCACGAGTTGGGGAGCCGCACCCCCGAGCTTCACCTCGGCGATGCGGCCGATTTCCATTGCGAGACTCATCTCATGCACGACGCCGCCGGTTCGCGAGGTGAGCAGCGATGCCCCCATTGCTCCAGGCGAGCAACCACAACTCCAACCGCGGCGTCAACGGCGCGATCCACTTCCGGGCTGAGCTCGAGGCCCATCTGCACCGACTGCGGCTCTACACCGATGGCGACTGTCTCCGCCGGAAGTTTGCCGCGCCACTCGGCGGCCGCGAGGACGTCGCGCAGGTCGATCTGATGCGGGGATAGCTTCCGCGTGAGATAGATCGGCAGCCGGTCACGCTCGAGCACCACGACATCACCAGGTTTCGCCCCCGCGGCGATGGCGTCGAGCAGCACCACACGATCGGAATCCTCGATGAGCGGGAGGAGGGACATTCCCCACGTGCCACCGTCGGCAAGCTCGACGCCTTCCAGCGTCCACTCGTCGCGAAGGCGTGCGAGCGCCACGAGACCAAATCCGTCATCGCCCATCAGCGGATTCCCGAGTCCGATAACAGCGCTGCCGCTCATGCCTCGTTCTTCGGATCCGGGTGCTCATGCGTCGGCCACGGACGCGCCGGCACCTTGCTGATGTCGTAGTCCTCGTAGGTCTCGTCGGTGGAGACGTAGCGCCCACCGGTGATGATGGACGACACCCTTCCTACGCGCTCTACGTAGTCGGAGCGAATCGTGAAATAGATGTGTATCACCGCGAAGACGATGAAGCCCCAGGCCAGCACGTGGTGAATTAGCCGCACGCCCTGGAGCCCGCCGAGCAGCGACGGAACCCACGCAAAGGCGCGGAAGATGATTCCGCCCGGATTCGATTGTGAATACAGTGTGAATCCGGTCACAACCATCACAGTTGCCAGCAAGTAGAGAAGTGTGTACGCATACTGCTGCAGGGGATTATGCCCAACCATGTTCGGCTGCTTTTCCGGGCGGAAAGTCAGGTACGCGTTCGCCATACGCACCGTGTTATCGAGGTTCTTCCGGGTCACCGGGAAGAGCGCCGGGAATCGCTCGAACCGGTTGCCGGCGAAGAGCCAGTAGAGGCGCACGATGCCGGTCATGACGAGCACTGCCGCCGTCGTGAAGTGGATGAAGCGCACGCGGCCCATGAGGAAGTGGGAACTCGCCTCTCCTGACGTCATAAAGTACGGTCGGCCGATGTAAAACCCCGTGATGAGCAGTACGACGATGCATGCCGCCGCGACCCCGTGCATGGCACGGAGCGGCGCACCCCACAGGTACACCCAGGTGAAGTTGCCTCGCTCGCGGGAAAGGGGGCGCCCGAGCGCGAACAACCGGGGCCGCCGCGATCCCGTTGCTGCTTCGCCGCGGGCGGTCATTGCACTTTCACCTGCACGACCTCCCTGCCTTCGGCGTCAAGGACGTGGACGCCGCACGCCATGCACGGATCGTACGAGTGAATTGTCCGCAGGATCTCGAGCGGCCGTTCGGGATCCACGAGCGGGTGGTTGTCCTCGAGCGACGACTCATACGGACCGGCCTGTCCCTGCGCGTCACGTGGCGAGCAGTTCCAGGTGGACGGCACGACGCACTGGTAGCGGGCGATCTTCCCGTCCGCGATCTGCACCCAGTGACCGAGCGCTCCGCGCGGCGCGTCGAGATAACCATATCCCTCGGCCTTCGCCGGCCACGACCCTGGATCCCACTTGTCCTTCGTGAACGTGGCGACGTCGCCATTGCGAATGCGGCCGTTCAGATCCCCGAGCCACTGCTCCATCTTGCGCGCGAGCAGAACCGTTTCGATCCCGCGCGCGGCTGTCCGTCCGAGCGTGGAGAAGAGAACCTCGGGACCGACGTTCAGCTTGCCGAGGGTCTCGCCCACCATCGCCTGCACGTCTTTATGGCCGCTCGCGTACGCGACGAGCATCCGGGCAAGCGGCCCCACCTGCATTGGCCGCCCGTCGTACCGGGGCGCCTTCATCCACGTGTACTTGGTCTCGTCCTGCAGGTACTTCCACGGCGGCTTGGGGCCGGTGTACTTCGGGTTCGTTTCCCCTTCGAAGGGATGCAGGCCGACCGCATCGCCCTTCTCATACTCGTACCACGAGCTGTGGATGAACTCACGAACTTTCTTCGGATCGTACTCGTGGACTTTCGTAAGGTCCTTGTCGAGGATGATCCCGCGCGGAAAGTAGAGCGACTCCAGATCCCGCACGTCGCTCTCGGGGAACTCCCCGCAGGCGAGGAAGTTGGGAACGCCACCGCCAATCGCGCCCCAATCCTTATAGAAGCCCGCAATGGCGACGAGGTCGGGCCAGTACACCTGCTCGACGAACGCCCGAGCCCGCGTGATCATACCCGTCAGGTCCGAGATGCGCTCGGCGTTGATCGTCGCCGTACTGTCAATGTTGATCGCCGACGCCATGCCGCCCACGAGAAAGTTCGGATGCGGGTTCTTGCCGCCGAACACGGTGTGGAGGCGAATCACGTCCCGCTGCCAGTCGAGCGCCTCGAGGTAGTGCGACACCGCGAGCAGATTGACCTCGGGCGGCAGCTTGTACGCGGGGTGACCCCAGTAGCCGTTCGTGAAGATGCCGAGCTGGCCGGTGCCGACGAACTTCTTCAGGCGCTCCTGCACTGCGCGCAGCTCGGACTCGCCATTGTTCGGCCACGGCGAAATTGACTGCCCGATCTTCGCTGCGGCGGCAGGGTCGGCGGAAAGCGCGCTCACTACGTCCACCCAGTCGAGCGCGTGCAGATGATAGAAATGGATCACGTGATCCTGGATGAACTGCATCCCGTGCACGAGGTTCCTGATGGTATTCGCGTTCGCGGGAATCTTGATGTTGAGCGCGTCTTCTACCGCGCGACAGCTTGCAATTGCGTGGACGGTCGTGCACACTCCGCAGATCCG
>JBGPLS010000075.1:0-13584 GCA_041486565.1 Gemmatimonadaceae bacterium | reverse complement strand
CCCGAATTCTCGCGAGCGCTAGCGGCTCTACCGCCCTCCCGCCCCCGATTACACCTCTCAGGCCTTCCCGGTTCCAGCGATAGTGTTGTGATCGCGGCGCTCGCCGGGCAAAGTCCGGGGCGCTTTTTCGTGGTCGTTGCCGAAAGCGTCGCCGCCGCCGAGCGATGGCTCGCCGATCTGGAGTCGCTGGACGAAGAGCTTCCCGTCGCGTTCTATCCACCGCGCGAAGGATTCGGCGAAGTGGAGCCCCACGCCGAAGTCGCGGGCGAGCGCGTCGAGACGCTCGAGCGGCTGGCCCGCGGCGACGTCCGAATCCTTCTCACGACGGCGCGCGCACTTCTCGAGCGGACGCAGCTGCCGAGGGCGCTGGCGCTCACCCGGCTCGAGCTGCGCAAAGGCGACACACGGCGACCGGAAGATCTGGCGGCGCATCTCGAGTCCATCGGATTCGAGCGCGTTCCGATGGTCGAAGACGTCGCGCAGTTCAGCATGCGGGGCGGCATCTTCGACATCTATGGCTTCGGCATGGCGGAGCCGGTGAGGCTCGAGTTCTGGGGCGACGAGATCGTCGAGCTGAGACATTTCGATCTCATCAGCCAGCGCTCGACGCGAGATGCCGATCTCGCGCTCGTCCTGCCGGTAGACGGGCAGCTCTCGGGAATTGCCGACGACAGCGACCGCGTCTCCATCATCTCCCTCTTTTCGCCCGACACCATCGTCGTGATTCCGGAGGACAGTCACGTCGGTCCCGAGCTGATTCGCACCTGGGATGAAGCGCAGCATCACATCGAGCTGGCGCGGCGTCGCGGCGAAGACGCACCGGGACGCGAGGATCTTTACGCGACGCCATCGAGGATTCTCGGCGCGCTCGCCGCGCTTGGACTGGTTGGACTCGCCGCCGGTGGCGCGGAACGGAAACGGGATTTCCTTGACCGGCCTCGTGCCGGCGAAGACACGCCGGTCACCAAGGCGCACCCGAATCAGAGCGAGGCGCTGGAGGTCGTGCATTTCCCGATCTCTCCTCCCGAGCCGATCCTGCGCGACATGAAGCGGCTGCGCGAAGTGGTCGGTGGCGGTCTCTCGACGATCATTCTCTGTGACAATGCTGGTCAGGCCGAGCGGCTCGAGGAGCTTCTTGGCGAGGGGCACCGACCGGCCAACGCTGGTCTGGCTATCGGAGTCCTGCACGGCGGGTTCGTCATCCCGCCGTTCGACGACAGCCAGGGTCTCCGCGTTCTCACCGACCACGAGATCTTCCGCCGCGAGCGCCGCATCCGCAGATCGCGGCGGTACGTCACCGGCAGCGCGATCGAAAGTCTCACCGCGCTCACTCCGGGCGACTATGTCGTCCACCTCGAGCACGGGGTCGGGATATACCGTGGCATAGAGAAGATATTCTTCCGCGAGAGCACGGTCGAAGCGGCAGTTATCGAGTACGAAGGCGGCGATCGGCTGAACGTTCCGCTATATCGCATCGACCAGATCGAGCGTTACCGATCCGCGGCCGACATCACCACCGACGCGCCACCGCCGCGACTTCACTCGCTCGGCGGAAAGCGATGGGTGCAGCAGCGCGATCGTACGCGGGCGGCAATCCAGGAGATGACTGCCGAGCTTCTGGATCTCTATGCGCGGCGCAAAGTTGCGACCCGCCCGCCGCACCTCACCGACACGCCGTGGCAGCGCCAGCTCGAGTCCTCCTTTCTCTTTGAGGACACGCCGGATCAGCGAACCGCGACTGCCGATGTAAAGTCGGACATGGAGCGCGCGCGTCCGATGGATCGCCTGCTGGTGGGAGACGTCGGCTACGGCAAGACCGAGATTGCCGTCCGCGCGTCGTTCAAGGCGGTCCAGTCAGGGCGCCAGGTCGCGGTGCTGGTACCGACGACCATTCTCGCCGAGCAGCACGCGCGCACATTCGGCGACCGGCTCGCGGATTTTCCGGTGACGGTGCGCACGATGAGCCGCTTCGAGACTCCGAAGCAGCAGCAGCAGGTGATCAAGGAGCTTGCCAATGGACGGATCGACATCGTGATCGGAACGCATCGCCTCCTGAGTCCCGACGTCCGCTTCAAGAATCTCGGCGTCATCATCGTCGACGAGGAGCACCGCTTCGGCGTCAGGCACAAGGAGCGGCTCAAGCATCTCAAGCTCGAGACCGACGTGCTGACGCTCACCGCCACTCCGATTCCGCGCACACTGCATATATCGCTCGCCGGTCTGCGCGACATGACGCTGATGGAGACACCTCCGCGCGACCGCTCTCCGGTGCTGACGTTCGTCGAGCCATGGGACGACGGTCTCATCGAGGAGGGCATCACGCGCGAGCTCGACCGTGGCGGCCAGGTCTTCTTTGTCCACAACCGGGTCGAGACGATCGAGACTATCGCCGAGCACGTCCGCGGGCTCGTCCCGCGCGCGCGGATCGCCGTCGGTCACGGCCAGATGCGTGAGCGCGACCTCGAGGAGGTAATGCGCGCCTTCGTTGAAGGCGAGACCGACGTCCTCGTTTCCACGATGATCGTCGAATCCGGACTCGATGTCCCCAACGCGAACACAATGTTCGTGGACCGCGCGGATCATTTCGGTCTCGCTCAGCTCTACCAGCTCCGCGGCCGGGTCGGACGATCGCACCGTCGCGCCACCTGCTACCTGCTGGTACCCGACGCCGACATCGACGAAGACGCAAACCGCCGCCTCAAGATTCTCGAGCACCACACCGAGCTCGGCGCCGGCTACCGCATCGCTCTCAAGGACCTCGAGCTGCGCGGTGCCGGAAATCTCCTCGGACCCGAGCAGTCGGGCTTCGTCACCGCCGTCGGCTTCGACATGTATCTGCGGATGCTTGAGGAAACGGTCAGCCGCGTGATGCGCGGCGATTCGGCGGCAAGGCTCCAGCCCTCCGACGTGTCCGTGGACAGTCCGTCGTATCTCCCCGACGAATACATCGCCGGTCAGGACGCGAAGCTCGACATCTACCGTCGTCTCACGCACATGACAGACCGGGCGGACATCGAAGCACTTAGGGCCGAGGTCCGCGATCGCTTCGGGCCGCTGCCTCCACCCGCCGAGGCGTTCTTCGCGGTCGCAATGCTGCGAGTGCTCGGCGGAATGGCAGAAATGGAGTCCATCCTCGTGCGCGGCAACGAAGCCCGTATTACCTTTCGCGAGCATGCGGTGCCCCGGATGAAGGGGATCGCCGCGGCCTTTCACGAGGTACAGTTCCAGGCGGAAGTACGGCGCACCCATCCGCTCTCACTAAAGCTTACACGGCTGGGCGGCGCGGAACTTCTTAACGGCCTTGTTCGCGCCCTCGCGACTTTGCGAGCGCAGCAAACTTCCGGCACACAACCGACCAAATCGAAATGATCAAGAAATTATCAGTCGCCGCGGTGGCTCTGACGATCGTGTTCACCGGCTGCGACTCGCTTCGGGATGCGATGTCCGCCCATTCCACCGCTGCCGCCAAGGCCGCCGGCGATCAGCTCACGGTCACCCAGCTCGCGGGCCTGATGGGCAATTCGCAGGCGCCCCTTCGCAAGGACGTCGCCCAGGCGATAACGGACGCGTGGGTGGATTACCACCTCGTCGCGAAGGCCGGCGTCGAAAGCGACACGCTCAACGATCCGAAGCTGATCGACAAGGCGATGTGGGCGGTCATCGCCAACGTGAAGGCGAGGAAATGGTACGAGCGCGTATCCAAGACCTGGGGCACTTCCGACAGCTCCGCCGCCGAGGGCATCTACAACAACGGACAGCTGCTTGCGGCGAGTCATATCCTCTTCATGACCCAGGGCATGGCAGAGCCGGCGAAGGCCGCGGCGAAGAAGAAGGCGGATGCCCTGCGTACCCAGGTGAATACAGCGAACTTCGCGGCGATGGCCGCGAAGAACAGCGAAGACCCGGGCTCCAAGAGCAAGGGCGGCTCCCTCGGGACTTTCCCGCGTGGCGCGATGGTCCCCCAATTCGAGCAGGCACTCCTCGCTCTCAAGCCCGGTGAGATCTCACCGGTCATCGAGACTCAATACGGCTACCACATCATCCGCCGTCCACTCTTCTCCGAGGTGAGGCAGGATATCATCCGCGGCAGCCAGACCATCGGCCTCCAGGCAGCCGAAAGCACGTACCTCGCGACGCTCGAGCGTACCTCCGACCTCAAGTTGAAGCCCGGAACCGCGGCGACAGTGCGGGCCGTCGTCGAAGATCCCAACGCCCACAAGTCCGACAAGACGGTGCTCGCCACGACCGGCATCGGCGACTTCACCGCCGCGAGTCTCGCGAAATGGATGGCCACAATTCCGCCCCAGGCCGGGATCGCGCAGCGAGTGAAGTCGGCGCCGGATTCGCTCCTGCCCGTGTTCATCAGGAACTTCATCCGCAACGAGCTCGTCCTTCATGCCGCGGACAGCGCCAAGATCGGTCCCGACTCCGCCGAGATGAAACAGATCCGGGCGTCGTTCACGAATGCGCTCATCAACGCCTGGACGGCACTCGGCGTCGATCCGGCGACACTCGCCAAGGCAGCCAAATCCAGGGGCGGCCGCGAGAAGCTGGCTCGCCAGAAGGTGAACGAATATCTCAAGAATCTCATCGCCCAGAAGGCCCAATACGTAGACGTGACGGAGCCGGTACAGTTCGCGCTGCGGGATAAGTTTGGCGCCGACATCAACAGCGACGGGATTGCGCGCGCGCTCCTCGAAGGGGCCAACATCCGGCTCAAGTCGGATTCGACGAAGACGGCGGGGCAACCACCGTCCGTCGTCCCGGTGCCGAAGGCAGATACGGCCAAGCGTTGATTGGACCGCGACCCGGGCTGAGGGGTATTTCAGGAAATGCGTAACGGACTTGCAGCTTCGCTTCTTCTCCTGACGCTGACGGCTTCCGCCCAGGCGCAGGTGAGGGCACCGGCGACTCGAGCGGCTGCGAATCCACCGCCCACTACCATTCCGGTGGATCGCGTGGTAGCGATCGTCGGCAACCAGCCGCTCCTCTGGAGCGACGTACTCGCATACATCAACCAGCAGCGCGCCGCCGGCATCGCGGTTCCGCCGGATTCAGCGGGTCAGATGACGTTCGCCAGGGACGCGCTCAATCAACTCATCGACGAGGAGATTCTCGTCCAGAAGGCGCACGAGATGAAGGTCGACGTCACCGAAGCCGAGGTGAACCGCTCGGTAGACGACCAGACCAAGCGCATCCGCGATCAGTTCAAGACCGAAGACGAGTACAAGACCGAGCTCAGGAACGCCGGCTTCGGCACACCCGACGAATACCGTCGAACCCTTTATGCGCAGTTCTATCGCCGCGCGCTCCAGCAGCGTGTCTTCCCTGATCTTCAGAAGACAGCGCACTCACGGAACGTCAGCGAGGCCGAGGTCGAGGAGGCGTTTCAGAAAAACAAGGAGCTCCTGAAGACGCAGCCCGCGACCGTCACCTTCCGCCAGATCGTCGTTGCCCCGAAGCCCAGCGCCGAGCAGAAGAAGCGCGCGCGGGCAAAGGCCGACTCCATCCTTGCCGAGATTCGAAAGGGCGGTGACTTCGAGCAGATCGCCAAGCGCGAGTCGATGGATCCCGGATCAAAGGCAACCGGTGGCGACCTCGGCTGGAATCGCCGTGGGGCGATGGTTCCCGAATTCGAACGCGTCATGTTCGCGCTCCGTCCGGGGCAGGTCGGCCCGGTAGTGGAGACTCCCTTCGGCTACCACATCATCCGCGTTGATCGCGCGCAGGCGGCCGAGGTGCACGCGCATCACATCCTCATCGCGCCCGAGATCGATTCCACCGACCTGGCCGCCGCGCGACTCGAGGCGGATTCAGTCGCCAGGGCATGGCGCGCGGGCGCGTCGTTCGATTCGCTCGTCGTGAAGCATCACGATCCCGCCGAAGAGAAGGGGATCCTTCAGCCGTTCGTCCGGGATTCGCTTCCGGCGTCCTACACCACTGCGCTCACGGGCAAGAAGGCCGGCGACGTTACGGATCCATTCGAGCTTGCAGCTCCGCGTGGTGGCCCCAAGTTCGCTGTCGTTCAGCTTGTCACGGTCAACGAAGCCGGCCAGTACGTCGAAAGCGAAGTGCGGGATCGCATCCGCCAGCAACTCATCGCCGAGCGAGCCACACGCCAGCTCCTCGACGACCTCCGGAAGCGGATATACGTGGCGATTCGGTTGTAGCGCGTGAGCTTTCGGCTAGCCGTTACCGCGGGCGATCCGCGCGGCATCGGACCGGAGATAATCAACAAGGCGCTCGCCGATCCGCGGATTGGCGGGCGTTCTGATTTGGTGGTGGTCGGTGCGGAAGGATGTGGCGTCGTGGTTGACGAATCCATCGGCCGGTGGAGCGAAGACACCACGGCAGCGATGGCCGGGCGCCTGAGCGGGCGGGCGATCGAGCGCGCCGTGGAGCTGGCGATGGAAGGCTCGGTGCAGGGAATCGTCACCGCGCCGATAGACAAGGCGGCGCTCCTTGCCGGCGGATATGACTTTCCCGGTCACACCGAGATGCTCGCTGAGCTCACCGGCTCGAGCGTTGCGATGATGCTCGCCGCCACACACCCGGCAACGGAGGGAGGAAAACCGCTCCGCGTCGTCCTGGCGACGACTCACATCGCTCTCCGTGATGTGCCAGATGCGCTCTCCAGCGAGAAGATCATTTCCGTCGCGGCCATTACTCGCGAATACCTGACGCGCTGGTTCGGAATCGTAAAGCCGCGGATAGCTCTCTGCGCGCTCAATCCTCATGCAGGCGACGGCGGACGCTTCGGCACCGAGGACGAGACTCTCATGGCGCCGGCAGCCCGCCGAGCGGGCATCGACGGACCTTTCCCCGCGGATACCGTATTCGTGCGCGCCATGCGCGGGGAATTCGACGCTGTGATCGCACCTTACCACGACGTTGGCATGACGGCTATAAAGGTCGCGTCATTCGGAAGCGCGGTGAACGTCACTCTTGGCTTGCCTTTCCCGCGCACCTCACCCGATCACGGGACGGCTCTCGACATCGCCGGCCGCGGCATCGCCGATCCGTCGAGCTTTATCGAGGCGCTGCTTCTGTGCCGGCAGATTGCGGCTCGCGATCCTGTGCCCGACGATCGCCGGCCGAATGCAGGTCCACCGCCAGCGAGTCGATCTTCCGGCCATCCATCTCGCGCACGGTGAAGATCGCACCACCGGCAATGACGCGGTCGCCGGGTTGCGGCAGCCTTCCGAGTACACCGAACACGTAGCCGCCGATCGTGGTCGCGTCGTCCTCGGGTACGTCGAGGCCGAATCTCTCGTTCAGCTCGCCGATGTTGGTGCCGCCCGGGACCAGCGTCTCACCGGCCCGCGTCTGCACCGGGGCGTCGCTGTCTTCGGAAGTGTCGTATTCGTCGAGGATCTCGCCCACGATCTCCTCGAGCAGATCCTCCATCGTGATCACGCCGGCCGTTCCGCCGTATTCATCGAGAACGATGGCCATGTGGATCTTGAGCCGCTTGAAGTCGGCGAGGACGTCTTCGACTTCCTTCGAGCCGGGGATCACGTGAACGGGCCGCATCATCGCGCGCAACGAGAACTCCGCGGGCTGTCCGTTCTGTGCGGGAGTCCAGTCCGCTCCTCCCGCGGCGGCGGGAATGAGGACCTTCAGCAGGTCCTTGGCGAGCACCATTCCGATGATGTCGTCGATCGTCTCACTGTAGACCGGATAGCGCGACACACCACTCTCCTCGACGATCCTGAGAACTTCCTGAAGAGTCGCGTCAACCGGGAAGGCGACGATCTCCGTGCGCGGAGTCATCACTTCTCTCGCGTTCTTCTCGGAGAACTCGAAGACGGCACCGAGCATTTTCGCGTCGCTGCGCTGGAGCGAGCCGCTCTCGTGCGCCTGCTCGACGAGGAGTCGAAGCTCCTCGGGGGAATGCACTGTCTCGTGCATGGTCGCAGTTGACTGGCCGAACGTCTTCAGGATCCTGTTGGCAGAGTGGTTGAGCACCCAGATGAACGGGCTCATCACCCAGCCGAAGGCAAGCAGCGGCGGAGCAAGCCATTTGGCGAGCTGCTCGGGATGGTTCAGGGCCGCCGCCTTCGGAGTGAGCTCGCCGAGGACCACGTGCAGGTACGTGAGGACAGTGTAGGCAATGATTCCCGCGAGCGTGATGCTGAGTGACACCTCGACGGCGAATGGCAGATGAGTGAAGAGCCCCTCGAAGATTTCGGCCAGGGTTTTCTCGGCGATCCATCCGAGGCCGAGACTCGCCAGCGTCACCCCCAACTGGCTCGCCGATAGAACACGGGAGATATTAGAGCTTGCCCTCAGCGCTATCCGCGCCAGGCGGTCGCCGATCCTCACCATCGCTTCGAGACGCGTCCGACGAGATCGGACGAGTGAGAACTCGGCGGCAACAAAAAATCCGTTAAGGAGCACGAGCGCGAGGATGGCCAGGAGCCGGAGAATCATCCCTGCAAAATATCACAATCTCTTTTGGGGTGGACTTTCCCCGACGGAGGCTGGGAGCGCGCATCTCCATATGCCACATGGAGATGGGGGCTCCCATGACCATCCGCCGGGGGCCCACCATCACCTCCACAGCGCGTCGACCCGAAGCCTCCGGATAGCTCTGTCTCTCACTGCGGTTCTGCTCGTCGTCGAGCTGGTTGGAGGCGTGATTTCCAACTCCCTGGCCCTGCTTGCGGATGCGGGGCACATGCTTACGGACCTCGGGGCGCTCGCGCTGTCGCTCTTCGTGGCGTGGTTCACGATGCAGCCGGTGACCCCCCGAAAGAGCTACGGATACCTGCGATGGGAGATCCTCGCCGCATTTCTGAACGGGGCGACGCTGCTGCTTCTCTCCGCCTGGATTTTTTTCGAGGCGGTGATGCGTCTGCGGCATCCCGAGCCGGTCGAGGGCGGGTTGATGCTCGTCGTCGCGATTGCCGGTCTCGTCGCGAACCTCATCGCGGCGAGGGTGCTGCGCCCGACGTCGCGCGAAAATCTGAACGTCCGCGGCGCGTACCTCCATGTACTCGGCGACCTCCTCGCATCGGTCGGGACCGTCGTCGCGGCGATTCTGATCCGCTACACCGGCTGGCTGATTGCCGACCCGCTGGTGTCGTTCCTGACGACGGCGCTGATCATTCGCGGGTCGTGGCAGCTCGTGCGCGAGTCGGTTGACATACTGCTGGAATCCACGCCGCCCCACATCGACCTCGACGTCGTTCGCACGCAGATGGAGGCGATTCCGGGGATCGAGTCGGTGCACGACCTGCACGTCTGGTCGGTGACGCCGCGAATGGTGGCGATGAGCGCCCACGCGATAATGCGCGACCCCGATGCTCACCAGCACGCGCTCGAGCACCTCCACGATGCGATGCGTCTGTTTGGAATTCAGCACGTCACCGTGCAGCTCGAGCGAAAGGAGATGTACGGGCGGGAGGAGCATCTCCATATGTGATGCCGGGAGATATGAGTCGTCGTAAGAGCGATGCCCAGAATAGATGCGCTTCTCACGGCGATGCTCTCGAATCGTGCCGAATCCGTCCGCCTGACGGACGGCGATGTCGCCCACTTGATGATCGGCGGGACTCCGCAGCCACTCACGCGCCAGCCGCTCGCGCCCGGACAGCTCGTCGCGCTGCTGCAGGAAATCGTTCCCGCTGACATGGCTCCGCGACTCCACGGCAACAGCTCGCTGGACTTTATTTACGTCAACGACACGGGTCGATTTGTGACTCGGATCCGCCGAGATGGCGAGAAGATGCGGGCGACGCTTGCGGTAGCTCCAGCGGAAACCAACGGCTCATCGAAGGACGCGCCATCGTCCGCAGTCAGCGGCAACGGGTCGTCATCACACTCGGGAAACGGCCGCAATGATACCGATGCCGCGACGATGACTGTCGCGGAGCCAGTCCCTTCAGGCGCCGCCGAGGCGGAAGACCAGCGTCCGGCGGTCGTTCGAGCCGCGTGGTCGATCAGTGGGCCGCCTCTCGGCACCGGCGTCGCAATGCCGAGTCCGCCAGCACCCAGAGAAGTCCCGCCCAGGGAGGTCGTCGAATCCGATGTGGCGAGCGGCCCCGCGCAGGAAGAGATCGACCGCCTGCTCAAGGCGCAGGTGGATCAGGCAGCATCGGATCTCCATCTGCGCGTCGGGGAAGCCCCAATTCTCAGGATTCACGGCGAGCTCAGGCGGATCCGCGACACTGACGCGCTCTCGAACGCCCGCCTGGAGGCGATGTTCGCGACGATCATGCCCGAGCGAAATCTCGCCGAGTACCGCGAGCGGAACGATACGGACTTCGCTTATGAGATACCGGATCTGGCGCGCTTCCGGGTGAATCTCTTCCGCGATCACCACGGCGCGGCTGGAGTCTTCCGCGTCATTCCGGCAAAGGTTGCGACCGTCGAGGAGCTGGGCATCACGCCCGAGGTCCAGAATCTCTGCAGCCTGACAAAAGGACTTGTCCTCGTGACCGGCCCGACAGGATCGGGGAAATCCACCACCCTCGGCGCGCTGGTGGATCTCATCAACAGGTCGCGCGACGAACATGTCATTACCATCGAGGACCCGATCGAGTTCGTCCACCGCAACAAGCGGTGCGTGATCACTCAGCGTCAGGTAGGTATGCACACGGCGTCGTTCAAGAGCGCACTACGGGCCGCGCTGCGCGAGGACCCGGATATCATGCTCGTGGGCGAGCTCCGCGACCTGGAGACGGCGTCGATCGCTCTCGAAACTGCGGAGACCGGACACCTCGTGTTCGGAACGCTGCATACAACGAGTGCGGTCGGCACGATCGATCGGCTGATCGATCAGTTCCCGCCCGACCGGCAGGCGCAGATCCGGGTGATGCTCGCCGACAGTCTGAGGGGGGTCGTCTCCCAATGCCTGTGCAGGAAGATCGGCGGCGGGCGCGTCGCGGCGCGCGAGATCCTGCTCACGAATCCCGCGGTGGCGAATCTCATCCGCGAGGGAAAGGCTTATCAGCTCCAGTCGGTGATGCAGACCTCGCGGAAGCTTGGCATGGTGCTGCTCGGCGACGTCCTCCTGGAGCTGGTCGAGAACGGCACCGTCGAGCCAAGGGAGGCCTACACGAAAGCGAACGACAAGCCTGCTTTCATGCTCGCACTCAAGAATCGTGGACACGACACTTCGTTTCTGATGTCGTAGGGGGTGCTGCTGGGTCGGGTTGGCCCAACACGCGTCTTCGGCAGAGCTAGGGTCTACCTAGAACAGCAGAGGTTACGAGCGGATAGAAGCGCAGCTACCGGCTACGAGGGTGAGACCTTACGCTCAAACGGGTTCCGTCGCCTTGGTCGGGGTTCCACTCGTTTTCTCAGAACGAGAAGCGAGGTGCCTAAGGAGGCCATAGAGCATTCTGCGAACTTCGATGACCTGGCTGGTGAGGGTCAGGGAATCGGATTCACGGATCGCGCCAACATCGCGCGCGGTGAGGAGGTGGTACTTGAGCTCCGTCGTCGAATTGAGAGCAATGCGCAGGAAGCGGGCGAACTCCCGCTCGCTTTGCTGACTTCGGCCCTCGACGATGTTTGCAGGCACCGACATGGCCGCGCGGATCATCTGGTTTCGAAGCGACGCATGCTGCGAACGCCGAATCCGGCCGGCCACTCGGTGCGTTCCCAACGCCAGCGCGTGCGCCTTCTGCCAAACCTTGAGATTCTTGAAGTCCGCCACACCGAACTGTCGCTTGAACGGCAAGCTCATAGCTCATCATTGGATCGCGCAACAAATCATTCTCCCGCCGAATGTACGACCCCCATGTGAACTGCCCTCGAAGCTACTGGCTGCGCTTCTATTCGCTCGTAACCTCTGCCCGTCTCGGTTTGATCTTCGCTCTGGTGACACACATCCGCAGTCACCGGAACTCGGGGCGCTCGTAGGCGGTCATCGCAGGCGATCATCGGCCTACAAAACGACATTCCGCGCGGGTAGCTTACCATGCTATGCAAAACCCGCAGGAAATCCGAAACATCGCCATCATTGCGCACGTCGATCATGGCAAGACCACACTGGTCGACAAGATGCTCCGCCAGGCCGGCGCATTCCGCGAGAATCAGGTTGTAATGGACCGGGTGATGGACTCCAACCCGCTCGAGCGCGAGCGCGGCATCACGATTCTCGCCAAGAACACATCGGTGCGATGGAAGGGAACGAAGATCAACATCGTAGATACGCCGGGGCACTCCGATTTCGGTGGCGAGGTGGAGCGCACGCTGCGAATGGTGAACGGCGTGCTGCTGGTAGTGGACGCCTTCGACGGACCGATGCCGCAGACACGCTTCGTTCTGCGCAAGGCGCTGGCGCTGGGGCGCACTCCCATAGTGGTCATCAACAAGATCGACCGGCCCGGCGCCGATCCAATGCGCGTCCACGACGAGGTGCTCGACCTTTTCATCGAGCTCGAGGCCGACGAGGCCCAGCTCGACATGCCGGTTGTCTATGCGTCGGCGCGTGACGGCGTCGCGACGATGGACCTGGAGGAGCCGCTCGTGGATCTGACCCCGCTGTTCGAGGCCATCGTCAGGCATGTTCCCCCTCCGCCGACCGACGCTGACTCGCCCTTCCAGATGCTCATTTCCACCATCGACCACTCGCCCTACCTCGGAAGGCTCGGCATCGGCCGGATCGAGCGCGGCCAGGTGCGAGTAGGAGACCTGGTGGCGCTTCTCCCCCTCGACGTGAACGCGAAGATGGAGCAGGCCCGAGTGACGAAGCTTTTCGGTTACGAAGGCTTGGATAGGGTGGAGCTTGAGGAGGCGGCGGCGGGCGAGATTGTAGCGCTGGCGGGGCTCGAGGGAGTCGAGATCGGGCTTACTGTCGCGGACATAGAGCACCCCGAGAGGCTGGCCGGAATCTCGGTGGAGGAGCCAACGATCTCGGTTGATTTCCTGGTGAACAATTCGCCGTTCGCGGGACGAGAGGGGAAATTCGTCACTTCGCGGCAGATCAGGGAGCGGCTCTACCGCGAGCTGGAGCGAAACGTGGCGCTCAGGGTCGAGGACACCGAGGCGACCGACACGTGGACGGTTTCAGGACGGGGTGAGCTGCACCTCACGATTCTGATGGAGACGATGCGGCGGGAAGGATATGAGTTTCAGGTGTCCCGTCCGCGCGTGATCACGCGGCGCGGCGCTCACGGGGAGCGTCTCGAGCCGTACGAAGAGCTGGCAATCGACGTCCCCGAGGAGTTTCTGGGGGCGGTGATCGAAAAGCTCGGTCCCAGGCGGGCGGAGATGATCGAGATGAAGAACCCGGGGCAGGGGATGGTAAGGCTGCTCTACCGCATTCCGGCGCGCGGCCTTTTCGGCTATCGCTCGGAGTTCATGACCGACACCCGAGGGACGGGGATCATGCACCACCGGTTCCTGGACTACGGGGCATGGGCCGGGTCGCTGGCGGGCCGTACGCGAGGGACGCTCGTTTCGATGGAGGCCGGTGTGATAGTTGCATTCGCGCTTGCGAACCTTGCCGAGCGCGCCACCCTCTTCGTGGCTCCGGGTGACAGAGTGTACGAGGGGATGCTGGTCGGCGAGAATTCGCGTCCCGGCGACATGGACGTGAATCCGACGAAGGAGAAGAAGCTGACAAACATG
>JBGPLS010000074.1:0-13697 GCA_041486565.1 Gemmatimonadaceae bacterium | reverse complement strand
GCGACTCGGCACTGCAAGAGCGCTGGATTCGCTATACCTGAAGCCAGGCACGGCGGGACTTCACGATTTCGTGCGCAAGAGGTTGAAGGATGCGCCGACGCTGGCGGCCACAGTGGACGCCTCCGCGCGCTACTACTCTTCGGCACGTCCGAGTACGCTGCGCGTCGCGGAATTCGAGCCACAGATCCGAGCCTCTTTCCAAAAGCTCGAGGCTCTGTACCCGGATGCTGTATTCCCCGACGTATACTTCGTGGTCGGGCGGCTCAACACAGGTGGGACGCCCGCAGGATCCGGCATGCTCATTGGCGCGGAGATGTACGGGCGAACGGATGAGTCGAGTCTCGCCGGGCTCGGCGACTGGCTGCATCAGGTTCTCCGGCCGGTTGACGACCTCCCGGGGATCGTCGCGCACGAATTGGTCCACTACCAGCAGAGCCGGAGCAGTTTCACGATGGTGAGGCGCGCGCTGATGCGGCTGCAGTCCCCGCTGAGTCCATCGCTCCTCGCGAAGTCTCTCAACGAAGGCTCAGCGGATTATATCGGCGAGATGATCTCGGGGATGAACATCAATTCACACGTGCATGTGTGGGCGGTACCGCGGGAGCGCGAATTGTGGAAGGAGTTTCAGAGAAAGATGCTGGGCACCGACCTCAGCGGGTGGTTCAGCGGCGGGGATGTGCGCGCGCGACCGGCCGATCTTGGATACTTCATCGGGTACCGCATTGCACAGAGCTACTACGAACATGCCACCGATAAGCGGCGTGCCATCCGCGATATTCTGCGGATGAGCGATCCGGAAGACTTCCTGAACAGGAGTCGCTACGCGGAGCGCTTTGCGGCCAACCTGCCGTAGCGCGGCCCCCGAGGCGGTACGCTGACTCTCGAAAGCATTGAATCATATCGGAGTGCCTAAGTATTCGTTAGCTTTAGTCCATGAATACTGACGATATGAAGGCGCTTGGCCTGCTGCAGCGTGAGGGTCGCGCCAGCTGGAGCCGCCTCGGCGAGCTACTGGGAGTGACCGGGCCCGCGGCCGCTGAACGGGTCCGACGACTCGAGCAGCGCGGTGTCATTCGGGGGTTCACAGCCCTGATAGATCCCGAATCCGTCGGACTTGCATTGACTGCGTTCATCGCGCTCTCGCTCGAGAAACCGGCGCATCGCGAAGCCTTTCTCGAGCGGGTTCAGGCACTTCCCGAGATCCAGGAGTGCCACCACTGCACCGGCGAAGACGACTATCTCCTCAAGGTGCGCTGCCGCGGCGTGAGCGACCTCGACCGCGTGATCAACTCTGAATTGAAATCCCTGGCCGGTGTGGTCCGCACGCGCACCACGATCGTCATGCGGACCTCGAAGGACAGCCCCGCCCTGGCGCTGCAGGCAACGGCGACGACATCAGCCGAATGAGGATGGCGACATGAGGATGCACAGATGGTTGGCCGTTACCCTCGCAGCCGGCTCGTTCCTGACCTCGACTTTGACGGCACAGCAGGAGGTGGTTGGATCGTGGTACGGCGTCGCTGACATTCCCGGCGGCGACTTCTCGCTGCGCGTGGACATCGCACGATCCGACTCCGGCATCGCGGCGGTGATGGATGTGTCCGAATCGGGGCTGATGCGTTTCCCGGTGCCCGAGGCACGATATGTTGACCGTGCGCTGCTGCTCTCCGTACCGCGCAAATGGGGTCTCGCGATGTTCCGCGATATCGGTCTTACGGAAGATGAGCAGATCATCCACTTCGCAGGTAAGCCCGCCGGCGACAGCATTCCCGGAGCACTGCGCGTCGCGTACGCCAGCTTTCCCATGACGCTGCATCGTTACCGCGAGGGGGCGCTACCGTACCGCCGGGAGCATGTGACGTTTGCGAACGGCGAGGTCACGCTTGCGGGAACGCTCTCTCTTCCGGCCGGACGCGGACCCTATCCAGTTGTGCTTTTTACCCACGGATCTGGAGATCAGACCCGGGACGCGGACGCTCTCGAGGCGGATCAGCTCGCGCGCGCCGGTATCGCCGCACTTGTCTACGACAAACGCGGGGCGGGAGACTCGCGCGGCGCAAATTGGCGTGTCGCAACATTCGATGAGCTGGCCTCCGACGCCGAGGCAGGCGTGCGCATGCTGCGCGGTCGGCGCGACATCGACGCGCGGCACATCGGCCTCTACGGAATCAGTCAGGGCACGTGGCTCATTGGCATGGTCGCAGCGCGCTCCCCTGACGTTGGGTTCCTGATCTTCGTGTCCGGCTCCGGCATCCCCGTATGGGAGCAGGAAGTCTATCGCGCCGGTGCGATGATGCACGCGGCAGGATTCTCAGAGGCGGACGTCGCCGAGGCACAGGCATACGACCGCCGCGCGTTCGACGTATCGCGTACCGGTCTCGGGTGGCTGGCACTGGACTCGCTCAGTAAGGCGCTTCGTGGGCGGCGAGCGCCGTGGTTCGAAGACTACGCGCTCGAATATGCGTCGCTCTTGAGCGCGCGGTTCTGGTGGCTTGCAGCATATCATTACGACCCGACGCCGATTCTTGAACATCTCACGATCCCGGTACTTGGGATGTTCGGCGAGAGGGACCTCAGCTTCCCGGTCGCAACTGTAATTGAACGGATGCGCGCGGACTTCCGTAAGGCCGGCAACCGTGATGTGACGCTCACGGTCTTTCCGCGGGCGGAACACCAACTCATGGCTCCGCAGCCCTACAATGGGCGAATGTTGCGCCGGATAATTGCCCCCGAGTACGTCCCGACGCTGGTCGCCTGGGTTCGGCGGCACGTAGGTCACCCGGGAGCTTAACGTGCGCGCCTTCGTACTGGCCGCCGCAGTCGGGCTGGTGTTTCCCGTTCACGGACTGCGCGTGGTTCCGCCGCGTCCGTCCGTCTACGCGATCGTCAACGTGAGCGTGATCCCAATGGACCGCGAACGCGTGCTCCCCCATCAAATCGTCATCGTGCGCGGGGACCGTATCGGCGCGATGGGCGGCGTCGGTGTGGTGCGCATTCCGAGCGACGCGATCCGAATCGACGGCCGCAACCGATATCTCATTCCCGGTCTCTTCGACATGCACGCGCATGTAGAGGACACGACTGACCTATTGCTCTTCCTGGCCAAGGGATTCACGACCGTACGCAATCTGGAGGGACGTCCGGAGCACCTCGAGTGGCGTCGGCTGATCCGCGCCGGCCAGCTGCTGGGTCCGGACCTCTTCACGTCCGGTCCGTTCACGAACCTACCCGGAATTGTGACGCCGGACGATGCGCGCCGCGCCGTTCTAGCACAAAAGGCGGCCGGCTACGACGAAATAAAGATCCACGGCAGCATGCCGGCGGAGGCGTATGACATGTTATGTGCCGTGGCGCGCCGAGCTGGAATTCCGATCGTCGGCCACGCAGTGCGGAACCTTCCGTTCGGCGCCATGGTGCGCTGCCCGCAGGCCGAGATCAGCCACGCTGAAGAGTTCATCTACGGCTACTTCGCCTACGACGTGAGTGAAAGTGCTGTCCGCCGCATTCCGCAAGCCGCCGATTCGGCCCGCCGCGCCGGTATGTCCGTCACGGCCACACTCGTTGCATACCGTCGGATTCTCGCGCAGGTGGAGAACCTGGACTCTCTCATGAGAGTGACGCCGATCCGCTATGTGCGACCGGCGGAGCTCGTCACCTGGCAGCGGGAGAACAACCGTTATGTGCGCAACTGGACGGCGGCAAGTCTTCCGACGCTGCGCGCACGCTGGCGGTTCCAGGTCGAGCTGGTACGGGCGCTGTGGCGGGCCGGCGTCCCGGTGATGACGGGCTCCGACGCAATCGGTCCGATGTGGGTGCCGGGCTGGGCCTCGCAAGAGGAGTTGCGAATCTTCGTGAACGAAGTGGGGATGAGTCCATACGAAGCGCTCCGTGCCGCCACCACAGTTCCCGCCACGTTCCTTGCCGAGGCGAACCAAGTGGGAACCATCGCGCGGGGCAAACGCGCCGACCTTGTTCTCCTTGAGGGTAATCCGCTGGCGGACATCCGGAAGACGGAGCGAATTGCCGGCGTGATGGTACGCGGGCGCTGGTTACCCGGGACCGAGATCGCGCAGCGTCTCGACGCCATCGCTCGTGACAATACTCGTATCAGCGGCGAGGCGAATGATGTGCTGGCGCTTGGGTGGCAACGCGCCGCCATTGAATCCTGCGACTCGGCATCTCTCGCCGCCTCGCAGGCGATTCGCCCGATCGTCGAGCTCGCGGTCCAGACCGCGTTTGCAAATCGCATCGCCCAAGCGGGCATTTCCCAGGCAATGGCTGAGGCCGCAACGATCCGGCAGTCGTGTCGCGAGGCGCGGGTGTTCAGTGAGCCGAAGATCAACCAGGTCGCGAACGAGCTCGCTGCAGCCGGACGAGGACCGCAGGCGATCCAGGTTCTGGAGGCGAACGTCAAGCTTTTCCCGCGGTCATTCCTTGCGCCGTACTGGCTCGCCGAAACTCAGCTCGCAGCGGGCGACACCGCTGCGGCCATTGGCAATTATCGCAAATCCGTCGCCAACGATCCTGGGATGCTCGACGCGATTGACCGGCTGAAAAACCTGCACGCGTGGCCTTGAGACGTCGGCGCTCAGACCGGCAGGATCCGTTGTGGTCGCGATCCCAACCCGAACGATTTATGGCAACGGTCTATCTAATCGGCATGGATGGATCACTTTCGCATCTGGAGTTCAGCCTGCGACGTGCGCGGCTCGTGCTCGTCGCTCTTCTCAGCTCCGTAAGCGTTGTCTCCGCGCAATCATCTGCCCGGCTCGACACGGCCCAGGTTCGCCAATGGCGGGAAGATCTTGCGTTTCTTCGCCAGGAGATGCCCGCGCGGCACGTCAATCTCTTTCATGACATGACACGCGTGCAGTTCGACAGCGCGCTGACCTCGATCGACGCGAGACTTCCAAACCTCGCTCGGCATCAGGTCATCGTCGAGCTTCAGAAGCTGGCTGCGCTGATCGGAGACGGACATTCCACCGTCGGTCCGTGGAGAGACAGCGTCATCGCATTTCATTCGCTGCCCGTCGCGCTGTACTGGTTCAGCGACGGTATCAGCGTCCGTGCAGCCGACTCGACGCATGCGGATCTCATCGGCGCCCGGGTTGTTGCGATTGGGGAGCTCCCGATCGAGGCAGCGATCGCTCGCGTGCGCCCGTTGATCAGCCACGACAACGAGATGGGAGTGCGCGCGTACGCGCCACTCTTTCTCACCATGCCTGAGATTCTTCAGGCGACTGGCGTCATCGTCGACATGCAGCACGCGTCGTATGTCGTCGAGAAGGACGGCAAGCGACGGACCGTGACGCTCGGGCCGTCGGGTCTCTTTCCGATGCTCACCGGAGATATCGACAAGAACTGGTTAAGACGACCTGGGTGGGTCGACGCACGTGATCGCGCTCCTTCCGCGCTCTGGCTCAGCGATCCCATGAATCCCTACTGGTTCAAATACCTCGGCGAGCAGCGCACGCTCTACTGCCAGATAAACACCATCCAACAGAAGCCGACCGATCCGCTTCCCGCCTTTATGGTGCGCGCCATCGCCGCGGCGGACTCCGCTGGGGCCGATCGATTCGTGCTCGATCTCCGCCTCAATGAAGGAGGCGACGGGGGCTACAACCCTCTCATCTTTCTTCCGCTCATCAAGTCGCGCTACGACGAATCAGGACGATTATATGTCATCACTGGGCGGCATACTTTCTCGGCCGCACAGATGCTGGTCACCGAGATGGAGAAGTACACGACGGCCATCTTCGTCGGCGAGCCAACCTCCTCCCACGGCAATCATTTCGGAGATTCTTATCGGATCGTTCTGCCTAACAGCCGGGTCACGGTTCGCGTCTCGACGCTTTGGCATCAGTATCTCGGGACGCGCGACAAGCGGGTTATGGTCGAGCCGCAGATCTCTTCGCCAATCACGTTTGGCGATTACGCAGCGGGGCGCGATCCGGCGCTGGAGGCAGCGCTGCACGCGGCGCGGCGGGCTGATCGGGAGGTAAGGCGGTGAGAGCCTTGCCTGTGGCGACGCTGCGAGTGCAACTGGCGCCGTGCGGGACCCAGTTCACGCATTTCTTCTAGGCTGCGGGTCGCCCGTGCCCCAGCTTGGCCGCATTGCGGATCGCCCTGCAACGCCGCGTCATCCTGAGGATCTCGCCCATGCGCTCTCTCCCATTACTCGCGCTCTTGACAACCCTCCTGCTTGTCCCCACCGCCGGCGCAGCGCTGCAGAGTGGCGTTCCGCGGCAGGGCGACTCGAACTCGCCTGAACCGTCTTCGGTCGCAACGCAACCTGATTCGGCCGCCCGTGCCTGCGCAAAGTGGATAGCTCGCGCGTCGGCGAAGAAAACGCCACCCGTGCGCTGACAATCCATCAGAGTGGCAGGTTGCGTTGCGCCCGTGATTGCAACTTCCGAAATGTATCAACGAACTCGGAACAAGCCGCAGACTGCGACTCCGGACGATAAACCGCCGCGATCTCTGCTTTCATTTTTCCCGGTGTCTTCCGAAATACCACGCCCGCTCGAGCCAGGTTCTGCACGGATGCCGGGACAATGCTGACACCCTGCCCGCCCGCAATCAGACTTAGAATGGTTTGATACTCCGCTGCCTCGAACACGACATTCGGAACGAACCCGGCATCATGGCACATACGAGTGATGGTGTCATGAAACTCAGGCGCCAGGCGGCGCGGAAATAACACGATTGGCTCTCCAGCCAGCTCGCGCAAAGAGATCTTGTCGCGCACTGACAGGAAATGATCATCCGGAACTGCCACGACGAAAGCTTCCTTCAAGATCGTTTCCACTCGCAACGGAGGCGTTGCTCTAATCGGACCTCGGACCAGAGCTATGTCTATCACCTGTCGCTCGAGTGCTTCGATCTGAGACGACGTAGTCCCTTCTCTCAGATCCAGGTAGACGTTGGGATACTTTGCCGTAAACCTGCGAAGGGCAGCGGGCAGTACGCTCAGAGCCGCGGAGTCGGAGAATCCGACCCTGATTGTCTGTGTGTCTCCGTTGACTGCCCGTTGCGCTCCCTCGATAGCTCGCGAAACCTCAGCCAGCGCAGTTCGAGCCCCCTCGAGAAGTTTCTCTCCAGCGGGGGTGAGTACCACCTTGCGGCTTGTCCGCAGGAAGAGCGGTGTCCCCAGCAAAGTCTCGAGTCTCCGGATCTGCTGGCTCAATGGCGGCTGCGCAATGTTCAGCGATCGGGCGGCTCGACTGAAGTGGAGCTCCTCGGCGACCGCGACAAAGTATCTCAGGTGTCGAAGCTCGATCATGTATTTGGCTCAGGCAAAGAGTGAGGTGACAAGTTTCGCAGACCAATATCTCCAGAATATCAATCAGGGGCCATACATATATTGGACATTGCAGGCTCCGAGGATGATCTTCACAGTCTGTGCAATCACCTGCTCTAAGGTCCGTGGCAATCGCGGCGAGTGCTCTGACGATTGCCGGGTGGGCTGGCGGACAAACCCCTTCTCCCTCATCGGCTGCGGCCGGCGCGATACGCCCCGAGGGCATTCGCGCCCACATGACCTTTCTCTCGGACGATGCGTTGGAGGGGCGCGGCATTGGAACACGGGGATTTGCGATCGCTGCCAATTACGTCTCTGCGCAGTTTGCCGCGCTCGGTCTGGAACCAGGGGATAAAGGACAGTGGTTCGAACAGGTCCATCTGCGCCGGCGTGAGCTGGATAACGCGTCCATGCGGTTGTCATTCTCGGGCGCGCGTGGCGCCCAGGAGTACAGTGTGGACAGTGATTTCGTCTTGACGTGGCCAGGACCGGCAAACTCTGACCTCGAGGGGCCCGTGATATTTGTGGGATACGGGCTGACCATCCCCAGGCGCAATTACGACGACTACGCACGGGCAGATGTGCGTGGCAAGATCGTCGCGTTTCTCCCCGGTGGCCCTTCCGAACTGACAGTCGACGAGCGCGCCTACTACGAGGAGTCGAAGCTCCGGAATGCGGAGGCCCATGGCGCGATCGCCACGCTTCGCATCTGGACGACCGGCGAAGCCAAATCAGAAACGTGGATGAGCGTCGTTCGGAGTTATGCAGAGGCCGGGATCTTCACTTGGGGAATAGAGAGTGAGTCGGGTCCAATGCAAAGGATCGAGCACGTGTGGCTCGGGCCCGCGGCTTCCGAGAAGTTATTTGCCGGGTCGACCTCGACATACTTGAAAGCGTTGGAGCAACCGATTCCTGGCCCGCTCCGCGTTCGCGCTCGCCTCACTGCGAAAGGTCACGTAACGACTCTGACGACTCCAAACGTCGTGGGATTGTTACGCGGTTCGGACTCAACGCTGAGTGATGAGTATGTCGTCATTACCGCGCACCTGGATCACCTGGGCATCGGGAAAGCAGTCAGAGGAGACTCGATCTATAACGGGGCTGTCGACAATGCCTCTGGAGTGGCGGCGCTCGTCGAGCTGGCACGAGCGTTCGCAACACGGCACGACCGCCCACGGCGTTCGCTGCTTTTTGTCGCGTTCACCGGCGAGGAGGCCGGCGACATGGGCTCGGAATATTTCGTACGGCACGCTCCAGTACCGTTGGGTTCCATTGTCGCCAACGTCAACATTGACGGCATCTCCGTCTGGCCGTTCGAAGGTCTCGTGCCGCGGGGCGCGGAGCACTCCACGCTTCTCCGCGATGTGCAGGCGGGCGGTGCTGCAGCAGGCACCAGGATACTCGCCGAACCTGTTCCGAATAGATACTGGCTCGCGGGGAGCGATCAATACTCATTCATGAAAGCTGGCGTCCCCGCTTTGATGATCGGGGCTGGAAGAAGCGGTGCGGGGCTTCAGGCAGCACTTGCCTGGGTCAGGACGCGCTACCATCAGCCGTGCGACGACATGATGCAGCCGTTAGACATGGAAGCGGCGGCGCAGTTTGCGCGTGACCTGTTCCATGTGATAGATGCGATTGCGAAATCAGGCGAACGACCACGGTGGAATCGTGGGGACTTCTTCAGCTCACTTACTCTCAGGCAATGATTCCCGCCAGACGCGGGAAGAGGCTTGTCGTATGAGAAAGGCCTTGGGCGCGCGTACATTGTGATTGCCTTCGGAGTAACCGGTGCAGGTTGTTCGGTCAGCGCCCAGGAGTCCACGCTTCGGGTAACCGTTCCCATCGCGCGCACGATCCCCTCGCTCGGTTCAACAACTCTCGAAGTCGATCTTGGCGCTCCCTTCGATCCACGCAAGCCAACCATCCTCGTGATCGAGGACGGGCAGCAGTATTACGTTCGTCGAGGCGCCATGAAAACCCTGCAGGGTGCTCGGGCTGACGGCCGCGCTCGCATTCACGCGGCTTCTCCGGACGATGTTGTTCGAGGTGACCACCACGGATCCGTGGACATATGTGGCGATGGTCGTGGTGCTCGCGGGAGCGGCGCTCGTGGCGAGCTTGCTGCCGGCGCGGCGAGCAGCGGGTGTGGATCCGGCGAGTGCGCTGCGGAGGGGGTAGAGTCATGTTAGGTCCACGGGCGTCGGAAGAGGCGCCCGTCAACTGAGGACGGTGTGATGATGAAAGGCCGACCGATCATCCTGTATCTGTTGATCTACGCACTCTTCCTCGTCGCCATGCATCTGGAAGGCGGCTTCAGCGTCACCGAGCCACTACTCGTCATGCTCCTGTTCGGCCTCGGTCTCTCGCTTCTCGCGCTTTGGGCTACGCGCCACGCGAAGCCTCGCAACATCACGGTCAAGCACCCGAGACAAGAGAGTGCTTCCCTCGCCGGCTACTTACTAATTGTTGTCGGCTTCATCACGTGGGGACTTCCAGGTGTCCAGCTCATTAGCACCCAGCCTGTGCTGCAAGCGGTTTTCATCACCACGGCAAAGTTGCTCGTCTTTGTCGTCGCGCCCTTTGCGCTCTGGCGGGCGGCTTGGCGCTACCAGGCCCGCGACTTCGTCGACCTGCGGGCCGCCATAAGCGGACAGTGGCGGGCCCTCATCGTGTTATCACTCGCCCTCCTCGCACTACAGGCGTCCATCGGTCGGGCTCGCACAGACCTCGCCATCTTGCATCCCAGCGCTTCTGAGCTGCTTGTCGCCATCGGCCTCACTAGCGTCTGGCTCTTCATCGAGGTCGGGGTTGTAGAGGAGTTCTTCTTTCGCGGCCTCGTGCAGGCCCGCGCGTCGGCGCTCATGGGCTCAGAAATGATGGGCGTTGTGATCATGGCCTTGGTCTTCGGGCTCGCACACGCCCCCGGCTTCTACCTCCGTCCCGCCGCAACCGGCGAAGCCTTAGGTGCGCACCCGAGTATACTGATTGCGGTCGGGTACTCCATCGTGATAACCTCAGTAACCGGGTTCTTCCTCGGGGTCGTCTGGATTCGTACTCGCAACCTTCTGCTGCTCGCGCTGATTCACACCGCTGGGGACCTGCTGCCCAACCTCGCGGAAACCATTCGCCTGTTGAGGCTCGGCGCCTAGCAACCGGCAGAAACTGAGCTTCCACAAACTCGTACTAGATTCTGTCCACTCTTTGGAGCATCGAATGCCCTCGCCGCTCCATGAGAAGAATCCCCGAAGTCTGGTATCGCGCACGTCGACTCCAACCCTTTCACTCCGCAAAGTATCCAAGCTCGTAAAGACGCGAGGAGCTTCCCATGCGCTCTGCTCTATACTACCTAGGACTATCGGCGCTCGTTCTCAATCCTCCTCCACTGGGAGCTCAGGAGCCCGCAGCCGACTTCCGCACGATCACGTCAAGGTTCAGCCATCGGGTTGTTGAAACCAATGAGTTGACCATCGCTCAGATGAACCTGGGCCGGATGGCACTCGACACCAACCGGTTCACCGCGCTCGTCACCAACAAGGGCGACTTTCCCCTGACCCTCGGCCTCAGTCTCAGAGCAGTGCCTGGGCTATGGGTTCGCGCAAACTGGCAGCACGGTTACCGTTTCGAGATCCCGGCACGATCCGAGCGGTTGATCGAAGCAGCGTACGTCTTCCGGCGGATGACGCCGGAAGCTACGCTGCGCGTCTTCTTCGGCAATCCACGCGACGTCGAGGGTAGCATTGACGTCGTCGAGCGGTTCTACGACACCACGCTCGCAGTGGGAGTAGGCAATCCCGCTGCGTCCGACCCGCGCCTTGCCTTCGACACCCTGAGCACCGAACACTTCGATGTCATTGCCTGGCGAGGCTCCGCTGGTGCCCGGAAAATGCCGGCCATCGCAGCGGATCGGGAGCGTGCCCTTAGGCAAATCGCCGAACTTCTCGCAGTGACATTCACTGGGCGGATCCGGCTCGTCCTTTACCCGGACTCCGCAACCAAGACAAACCAGACGGGACATATCGGCAGCGGCTTCGCGAGCGGGCGCACGATCATCGAGATCTTCAATGACTCCGTGCAACTCGACCCCTACCATGAGGTCGCCCACATCGTCGCCGGCGAGCGCGGCTCTCCGCCGGCCCTGCTGGATGAAGGGTTCGCGGTCTATGTCTCCCAGTCGCTTGGCGCCGATGCGCTGAAGTATCTCGGAGCTCCCGGCAAGACCGTCACGCAGGTCGTCTGCAGGTATCTGCAGTCGGGAGCGCTGATTCCGCTCAACAGATTGTTCCGATTCACCGACATCGGATCGGATTCGACGCTCCCTCCCATCGCCTATCCCGAGGCCGCTTCCGTTACAGCGTTCCTGATCGAGCAGTACGGCATCGAGCGCTTCCGCGACGTGTACGCCCGGTTGCGGAACACGACGAACGCCGTGGAGCTACGCCGTAACGAGGAGATCTTCGAGGCAACGTACGGTCGCGACATTGCAGCGATCGAGCGAGCCTGGAGAGCTGGGCTGCCGTGCCCCCGCACGGAGCGCTCGCCGGCCGGATTGCTCCTGGACAAGATCGGAGCCCACACCGATCCGTCTCCCGACATCCAGCGCTACGACCTGGTGATCCGGCCGGATTTCGCGACACGCCGTCTCCGGCTCACAGCGACGGTGGACATCGCCAATCCATCGCGCGAAACCGGGTTCACGTTTCTTCTGGCCGATTGGTACGACTCGGTCGTCGTGCAGAGCCGAGCGGGCCGGGCGGCGGTCGAACGAGGCGCCGGCGCGGTGACCGTTCGCGTGCCGCGCGCCTCCGCGCAGGAACGGCTGGTCTTCACGCTGTCCGGAACGCCGGGCAAGAGCGCGGGTGACGATCGCCCCGTGATCGCGGACAGCAGCATCTATCTCCTCTGGTCCGACCGCTTCTATCCCGTGGACTTCGACGACTGGGCGATCGTGTCCACGCGGATCGAGCTGCCGCGAGGTTTTCAGGTCTTCGCGCCGGGCCGTCGGGTGGCCACCGAGGACATCGGTGCTCGCCATGTCGAGAGGTACGCGACCTCGATGCCAATCCGCGCGGCGTCCGTGCTCGCGGATGCCCGCTGGGTAGTGAGCGAGCGGACGGTGCGCGGTCGTCGCATGCGCACGCTGTTGTATCCCGCATCCCGGCAACACGGCGAACGCATCTTCACCACCAGTGCCGATGTGCTCGACTTCTACGTATCGCGCTTCGGGCCGTACGCCTTCGACGAGTTCACGTTCGCCACGGTGGAGGGCATCTTCGCGCGGCGTGCCGTCGCCGGCGGTGTGATATATGAATCGGGCTATCTGGACAAGGAGATGCGCACCACCGGACACGATGCCCACGAGACCGCGCTGCTTTGGTGGTTCTGGGCGCTCGCCGGGCGGGGCCCCGGCAGTTACCAATGGACCGAAGGGTTCGGCGATTACGCGGAGATGCTGTACGACGAAGCTCGCGGACTGCCGGTGCCGTCGGACTTCGAGTTGTACCGCCGCGGCTATCTGCGAACCGCGGGGACCTCGGACGAGCTATCGATCACCGCGCCGCGCGGACCGCTCAGGGAAAACTTCGTCCACGGCCGACTACCGTGGCTGATGCACGTGCTCCGCTTCGCGGTGGGCGACAGCGCGTTCAACCGCGGCGTGTGGTTGCTCTTCGACCAATGGCGTTTTCGGTCGTTCACGCTCGGGGAGTTCGTGGCCACGCTGGCCGAGGGCACGCGACAGTCCCTCGACTGGTGGCGGACCGAGTGGCTGGAGCGCCGCGGCGTGCCCGAGCTTTCATGGCGCGCCGACATCACGCCGGACTCCGGCGGGTATCGAGTCGCGGTGTCGCTCCGGCAGAGTGCCGCCCTCTACCACCTCCCGCTCGAGATCGGAATCGAGTCGCCGGGAGGGCTGCGCGTGGAGCGGGTGCAGCTGAACGAGCCGGCACGCGAGTACCGCTTCTGGTTGGCGGCCGCGCCGACGCGCGTGGTGATCGATCCGCGTCGCTGGCTGCTGGCGAAGATCACGCCACAGTGAGTCGTCCTCACGCGGTAGCAACTGGAACTCGGAACGCTCGCGGGGGGCTGTCAAACCATTGTCCCAGCGCCGCCGTCACATGATCATGACCAGTCTTCGGGCAGGGCTGCTTCTCGTTCTCGCGGCGACTCCCTCTGCCGCGCAACGCGCCCACAACCCCGATTCCGCACGGATATTCACTGAGGACATCCCGCGGTTCTGGCAGGCGTTCGACGCGCGAGCGCGACTCGGCACTGCAAGAGCGCTGGATTCGCTATACCTGAAGCCAGGCACGGCGGGACTTCACGATTTCGTGCGCAAGAGGTTGAAGGATGCGCCGACGCTGGCGGCCACAGTGGACGCCTCCGCGCGCTACTACTCTTC
>JBGPLS010000073.1:0-13730 GCA_041486565.1 Gemmatimonadaceae bacterium | reverse complement strand
TCTTCAACGAGCTTGCGCGCATCGTCTACCGTCTTTGTCGCGTATGGCTATAGGGATGAGCGCGGACCGCTCTCGGATGAGAACGGCCGCCTCAACTTCGAAATCGGTAAGCGACTTTATTGCAGGTTCGAGGGTCTTAAAGGATCAAAGGCCCGCCAATCTCGATATCCACCAAGCGACAAGGCACGTTCAGTCGGCCAAGCATACTCTCGATGGCGGCGCGAGCCCGCTCGTCGCCAACGACTACTGAGAGCCTGTTGCGTTCAGGCGCGATGCCGACGCCACGAACAACGACGTTTGAGTCTCGTCCTGCTTTCAGCAGGATCGGAGTGAGATCACGAAGCCAATCATGCAGCTGGGCCAAGCTCCAGACAACGGGTACAGCTCGTGCGCGTGTGAGCTCCGCTGCGTTCACCTCAGGTAGCAAGTCCGCATCTCCACTCGAAAGTACCTTCAGCAGAAATGTCCTAGCAGCGGGCGCCTGCGCTGTATCAACGAGCAAGAGAAGCCATTCACGCCTTGACTCTTCCGTTTGGATGCCGGCGAACCCACCTGGGACTTGTCGAGCCATTTGCTCATGCCTAGTTGGTGTTCGACCTATCGACCTGAGAGTCTCCGCAGGCGCCGCCCGCGCCTTCGGGTCACACAAAGCAAGGGGGCGAGGGTCCCCTTCGCGACGGTGCGAGGCGGTTCCGGAGCACCCGATCGCGAATGCGTTCATTGCGATGAAGCAAAGGCTAACTCGCATGGGCGGCGCCCACACTCGGGACGCATGACAAGATTAATCTGGGGCGTGTTTCTGCGTTCGCTTTAATCGGTATCGCGTTGCCGCCAGTAAAGCCGATCACGGGATTCGGAGGCGTGTAGTGGCTCCGCCGGTTAGGGAGTTGTGCGCGGATCTAGACGGCCCATGTGGAGTCCTAGCTCTATTGCACTCAACGGAGAGATGACAACGGAGCATCCCATTCCCGCATTGCATATACCTGCTTATCAAGCTCTGTGATCCTTGTCCACCTGACTGCAAACCAATTGCACAGTAGACCCCGCAAACCGTCGATCGCACGAACACGGGCGCCCCACTGTCACCCGGACCCCAGCCCATATGGCTAATTCTAGCGAACCCCCAGAACAACACGGAGACGTGGCCCGTATAGCCCCGTGGGAGGTTCGGCGCTTGAACGCTGTAAAAGGTCTCGGTCATTGTCCCGGTAGTAGTGCCGGTCCGATATCCGGACTTGTGCACTCCAGTAGGGTTGGACGTCACTTGATCTGGCTCTACCGTACCAGACAAACGTTGGATCGCATGACGATCCTCTTTGAAAACGGTGCACCACGTTTGCATTCGACGTGCCGATCGTCAAGTCAAACCTTGACAGACCTCCTGGACTTTGCCAACCGTCCCGAAACAGATCTCAAATGAAAGAGGCGCAACACGAGCTAGCTCGTTGCGCCTCTTTGCTGTGTCTGAATGGGCCTGGGAAGAGTTGAACTTCCGACCTCACGCTTATCAGGCGACCGAAGGGGAGTAAGAAGTCCGGCAAGAAATCTGTAGATCGTTGACGGACAGCGTGATCTGCCTTTGTTCACCCCTCGCGATGCCGGATAATGTCCGGGCCAATCGACAGCACAATCGACAGTAGGCGTGACTGGCCCCTCAATTTCGAATTTCAGCGCGCCGGGCCCCTTAAAATAAGCAGCCCTTACTCCCCACTCCTTGTTAGCGGGTGGCTCGAGTCCAGTCGCCCCGCGTTCAACAACCAACTGAAAGTCACGGTCGCAGTCATCACTCTCAAATCCAATTGTTGCTGGAGTGTCATGACCGCCAGCATCGAGAATGAGAGTCAGGGAGTTGAATGGAATGGCCGCCATTCTCTCGTTCCGGAAGGTTGGATGAACTTGCACAATTCTCTCAAACCAGTGCGTTGCGGCGTTAAGATCGGAAAGTTGTAGATGTATATGATTTAGGTGCATATAGCTCCTGGGCAAATAAGCGTTGCGCGGGCGGCGTTTCAGTGCCGAGGGTAGTGTAAATCATTTCGTGCGCCTCGCTGAGGATCGCGGATACAAGAGTGTTGCCCATGGCGCGAGCTTGGAACGTGCAGCAGTGTCGCTCATCCGGGCACCTTTCGAGGCAATCCCCGAATCCAACCAGCGTTCGAACGGAATCGAGTCGACCCGATGGAAGCCTCGCGATGTATGTGTCTCCTTGACCTGCGACAGTCTCGCGGCGGCAATGGCGCGACATTCGTGAGCGATTGCCGGCCACAGCCGGCGATGCACAAACGTGATTTTGCCGCGGATCAGACGGCAAACGAGAACATCTGCCGAGGCGCGGACGGAGCGCGTTAGAATAAAAAATGCTTTCGCTCCAGGTTGATTCCACCAGTTTCCTTTCTCTCGGTGAGGCCGCACGAGGGCCAAGAGACTCGGGACTGGACCATCAGCAGACTCAAGAAGGATTCCATGCCGAGAGATGAGCCTTATTGCTTGCGCCGGCGTCACGGAAAGTTTTCTCCCTTTTTAATCCCATAGATTGGCCGACTAGGCCACGATTCTCCCATCGAACAGATGCACTGTCCGATCAGCATGCACGGCATACCGAGGATCGTGCGTCACCAGGCAAATCGTCGCGCCTGCGAGATGTAGTTCGTGCAAGAGTGCCATCACCTGCTCGCCATTGGCTGAGTCGAGATTACCAGTCGGTTCGTCGGCGAGGAGGATAACTGGGTCGCCCGCGACGGCGCGCGCCACCGAGACGCGCTGCTGCTGCCCGCCGGAGAGCTGCGCCGGGTAGTGCTTCACGCGATGAGTCATCCCGACACGCTCAAGCCCCTCGATCGTGCGCGCCTTCCGCTCCGCCGACGAGAGACCGCGATACGTGAGCGGAAGCTCCACATTTTCGTACACCGTGAGATCACCGATCAGGTTGAACGACTGGAAGACGAACCCGATCTGGCGATTGCGGATCCGTGCGCGTTCGGCACCGGAGAGATGCGCGACCAACTCGCCGTTCAGCCGATAATCTCCGCTGGTCGGCGAATCGAGCAGGCCGAGCACGGAGAGCAAGGTCGTCTTGCCGCAGCCCGAGGGACCTCCGATCGCCAGATACTCCCCGGGCAGGATCTGGAGGTCGATGTCCTGCAGCGCGAGGGTCTCGATCTCCTCGGTATAGAAGGCCTTGCTGATCCCCTTGAGAGCGATAAGCGGCTCGACACCTGAGTCGGGCGTGGTCTGCATCGATGTGGCGTTCGCGGTCGCTTCATGCATAGGGGACGACATCTCCGAAAGTGATTGTGATCTACCTGAGGCGAATTCGACCGACGTTCTCCCACGCGGACATGTCCGAGATAATGACCCGGTCGCCCGCGACAAGTCCCGCCCGTACTTCCGCCCTCGTAGCCGAGGCGCGCCCGAGGGTCACGCTCACCCGGGTCGCCTCCGTTCCATTCGCGTCAAGCTTGAAGAGGGTCACCGCAGTCCCGGGCTGTCCAACGGCGGGGCGCGCGACATTCAGCACGTTCACTAGGCGCTCTTCCTCGATGGTTCCGTCCACGCTGAGGTCGGCGCGTGCGGCTGCCGGCGGTGCGCTGTCGAGCGCGACTTCCACCGCAACGGTCGAGTTCTGAATAGTGGGATCGATGCGCTGTACGTGACCCGACATCACCGCGCCTCGCATGTCGATCGTCGTTCGTTGGCCGACGACGACGTCCTTCGCCAGCCCTTCGGGCACTTGCAACACGGCCTTGAGCTTTCCGGCCTGCGCCACTCGCGCAAGCTCCTGGCCGGGATTCACCCACTGTCCCAGCTCCAGCGGCAGCACCTGCAGGATTCCCGCCTCCCCAGCGAGCACATGCATGGCACTCACGCGTGAGCGCTGCGCGCGCACAATCGCGCGCAAGCGAGTCACCTGTTCCTCGGCGAGCGCGATCTGGTCCGGCTCGGTGCGCGCCAGGTCGTCGAGGCGCTGCTTCTCGAGCTCGAGCCGCGTCGTGAGCTCGGCGACCTTCTCCCGCGCAGCGGCGACCTCATGGGGTGCGGCCAATCGGTCTTTGTTGAGGAAGATCATCGCCTCGTTTTGACGCGTCGCATCACCCAGCAGGGTGCGCACCTGGGCCAGCGAAGACTGCTGCCCGAGCCGCTGCTGCCGCAACGACGTGCGCAGTTGCGTGATCCGCTCTTGTGCCTGCGTCAACTGCTGTTCCGACTGAAGCACCTGAAGCTCGACGTCGCTGTTGCTCAGCTCCACGACGAGCGCGGCCGGCGTCACGAGAGTACCCGGTCTGATCGGCAGCACGTCCACGCGGCCGCTGGTTACCGCGGCGATGATCCGCATGTGCTCGGGGACGAGTACGCCGCGCGCGTTGAGGGCAAGAAGCATCTCACCCCGTCGCACAGTATCGATCGTAAGCGTCGACCTTTCCACTGCAGGTGCGGCAGCACGAGCACGCGCCGCGATTAGCACCACCGCGACGAACACAATGAACGCGGCGGTCCATCCCCCGTACCGCCTCGCGATCGACCTGGGCTTGCGCGGAAGGTCCATGTCAGTCGAGGCGCAAGGCGGTTGCCGGGGGAATGCGCGTGGCTCGGACGGCCGGCAGATATGCTGCGGCCATGCCCGCTCCGACCAGCGCAAGCGCGACGCAGGCATAGGTTGCTGGGTCAAGCGGACTCAGACCAAAGAGATATGCCCGCATCATGCGGGAGACAGCGAACGCGATGGCGAATCCGACGGCGAGCCCAAAGGCGATCGAGCGGGCGCACACGCCCAAGACGAGACGCACAACCTGCTGTGCCGGTGCGCCCAGCGCCATGCGCACCCCTATCTCCTGCGTGCGCTGCTGCACCGAGAAGGCGAACACACCGAACACGCCGATCGTCGCCAGCACAAGCGCGAGTACCCCGAGAGCTCCGCTAACTCGCGCAAGGATGCGCGGAGGACCGAGTCGCTGCTCGAGGTAGTCGGAGAGCGGAACGATCGTCACGACGATGGATGGCTCGATCCGGCGCGCGAGGGTAGCCACCGCCTGCGCTGCCCCCGGTGACTCGTTCCGAACGAGCACGTTCGTCGCTAGTTGCCCCGAGAAAGGTTGATATACCGTCGGCTCGACACGCTCGAGTGACGATGCGCGGAAATCCTTCACGACGCCCACCACCTGGCGTGGCGCGCCACCCACCAGCACCGTCGATCCGAGGAGCGATGGCCCGTCCCCGTACAGCTTCGCCAGCGTTTCGTTGACGATTATTACTCCGCGCCCTGCATCATCCTGCTCGAATCCTCGGCCCGCGACGCGAGGAATGCGCAGCACATGGAAGTAGCCGGCCGATACCTCCTCGATAAGAATGTCACGGCTGCGCTCCTCACTCTCGCTGTTCAGCCGTACATCTGACTTGCCGGTGGATTTCAACGGCACGCCGCTCGATAGGCCCACCGGCCCGCCCCCAGCGAGCTCCGGCAACGTCGCGGACAGTTGGACTACGAACGGTTTCGTGCGCGCCATAGCGAGCGCACGCGTGGGAAACTCGAATGAGACCCCCGTCACCTCTTGCACGGCGAAGCCCTGATTCTCCGCCGTCACGCGATGCACGCCCCGCAGGAGCAGTCCCGCGCCGACGAGCAGCACGACACACAGCGCGATCTGCACGGACAGAAAGACACTTCGCAGCGGCATGCGCACACCGGCAGTTCGCGGCGGCTGCGTAGCGTGCAAGGCTGGAGGCAGTCCGAAGATCACGCAGGTAAGCACGGTGAGCGCGAGGGTGTAGCCGAGCACTGCCGCGTCGGGTCGGAGATCCATGACCGCACTCCTCATTGCGATCCGGAGAATGGTGTCAGGCAACCAGATGGCGATGAGCAGTCCCCCGGCGGCTCCTAGTGCGGCCAGTGCGAGTCCCTCCGTGAGCAACTGGCGGATGATTCGAGACCGGCTCGCGCCGAGCGAAAGACGGACAGCGATCTCCCGCCGGCGGGTCGCCATTCGCGCCAGCAGGAGGTTGCCGACGTTCGCGCAGGCGAGGAGGAGCACCGCGCCCGCGCCCGCGGACAGGAGGGCGAAGAGATGAATCACATCATCTCTGCTTCCGGGAGGACCGGCAAGCGGCGTGAAGCTGCCCACGAAGACGCCCTCGAAGGGGGCACCGGAGACCGCGCGAAAGTTTCGGCTAAGGGCGCCGAGCTCCGTCTGTGCCTCGCCATATGTCACGCCGTCGGCGAGTCTCGCTGCGGCCGACGTACAGCACGCGGCTGGCTGGCGGAGGACGTTCTTGACCCACCGATCGTCGGGCCGGATGAGGGGAACCGCCGAAAGCGGAATCCAGAGATCCACCGGCATGCCGAACGTGCCCGTGAATGTCTGCGGCGCAACACCGATGACGGTGAATAATTGGCCGTCGAGGCGTATGGCCGACCCGACGATGGATACGTCGCCGGCGAACTGTCGCTGCCACACGCCGTAGGATATCACGACCTCCGCGTTCGGCACACCGCTGTGGTCGTCGGCGCGGAAGGCTCGCCCGCGATGCATGGATACCCCGAGCACACGAAAATACTCCGCACTAACCCACGCGCTTTTGAGCTTCGGCTCTCCCGTGCCCAGGCCAACAGTTCCACCCTCGCCGTCATGACGGAAGGCGTAGATGCCCTTGATCGTTCGCGCATGCTCGGCGAAGTACGCCACCTCATCCAGCGAGAAGCCATGGGGTTGCCCGCCGGCGCGCTTGCAACAGTCGAGACTCTCCAGTGTGATCATGCGACGTGAGTCGGCCACGTCCCACGGCCGGAAGATCACTGCGTTGACCACCGTGATGAGGCTGGTGTTCAGCCCGATCGCCGCCGCCAGCGCGACGGTCGCGATGAGGGTGAAGCCCGGATGCTTACGGAGCATGCGGGCGCCATAGGTCAGATCCTGCCAGACGCTTTCGAGCCAGGGCCAGATCCAGACAGCGCGCGCATCTTCGCGGGCGCGAGTGACGTTGCCCATCGCTCGGCTCCGCATGTGGGACGCACTCATTGCGGCAACACCCGAGGTCTCGATCTCGCGCTGCTTCATCGCCTCGTGGAACGCGATCTCCTCCAAGAGGTCCGCCTCGATGGAGCGGTGCCGTAGCCAGTACGAGAGCCGGCGGAGGAAGTTCATCGCGCCCTCACGCGAACTCGAGCACGAGACGAATGGCGACCACGATGCGCTCGAATTCCTCGCGCTCGGCGGCGAGCTGCTTGCGGCCGCTGGCGGTCAGAGTGTAGTAGCGCGCACGACGGTTGTTGTCGGACGTGCCCCACTCGGCGCGCACGTAGCCCTCGAGCAGCAGACGCTGGAGTGCCGGGTACAGTGAGCTTTCCCCCACCTCAAGCACGTCGCGCGACACGGACCTGAGGAACTGCGCGATGCCGTAGCCGTGCATTGACTCGCGCACGAGCGCGCGGAGGATGAGGAGGTCCAGCGTACCGGGCAGCAGATCAGGCGCTTTCTTCGGGGACATCGCTCCCATCGGCTATCGATGGAAGCAGTATATGTGCAGCCCCCAAATCTGTCAAGCCCGATTACCGCCGAGCGGAACTCGGTCGAAGGTCCAACTGATTAGGCACAGAAACGATCTCGGCATCATATTGCTTGCCCCTGATGGCCCCTGAGAAACCGGTGCCAAATCAGTGAGGGATTCTATGCGTATTCTGCGCTAGACTCTCGTTCCACTCTGCCGAACCTCCCGCTCTCGGAACACGAGAATCAGGCTCCTCTGGATTTCCCGGAATTGGATAAGGGTGTCTTGGCTACAGTTATGGCGGCGTGAGCTTCCGTCGTCGTCGTCAAGGGCGTGATCGAGAGCGCGTTCGCACCCCCATCCGACGAGACCCGAATGCAACAGATGATGGACGATATGGTCATGGGAACGCACGCCATGTCTCACCACGATGAATGAAGCGAAAGGATCGTTTACGCGATATCTGTTCATTCCTGAACGGGCAGGAAAGTTGAAACAACGAATGTCGCAGATCGTGGAGACGGACGTCTTCCAGCTTTGCAGCCACACGCACGGCATACCAAACGCGGCTAATCTCCGTTGCGGTTCCCAACCTCTCGTCCCGGAAAGACGCAGGGCGAATCACCATCGCGTGGCAGTTCCGACAAGAGCAGCATGGCCGGAGCGCCGATCACACGCTGACTCTTGCCTGTCTTTGCCTCGATAGCATCCGAAGGCTCTGTGGTGGCCGCTCTTCGAATGAGCGACATTGCGCCAGCGTTTGATCCACGCCTGAAAGAATTTGTCACTGTCCTTGGCACTGCGCTCCCGCAACAGTGCCAGAGGAAAAGCCCCGCGACCGGGTAACTGGTTACGGGGCTTTTCTTTTGTTTGGATGGGCCTGGGTAGAGTTGAACTACCGACCTCACGCGTTTATCAGGCCACTGACACGCGTCGGACGGACAGCGCCCTTTATAATAATCAACGAGTTACGATGTCGCTCCGTCCGTGCGCGTCAGCCAGTGTCAGCCTGTTTTGTCACTGCCCTTGGCACTACCGATTTGCAATTTGGCGATTGAGCGCGATCGAGTCCGACATGGTAGTCGAATCCATTATCGTCATTGCCTGGCGGCGAAGTATCGTCAGTTGGTAGAGCAACGGACTCTTAATCCGACTCAGGCTCGTCGCGATGTTCGTTGATTGTAGTCGATGGTGATGACGTTACTGAAGTTACAGAGGGCCGTCGCTCAGGCGGCCCCTCGTGTTTGACGGTGTTTCGCGCGTGTGTGGGCACAATTCGGGCACAGGGTCGGGGCGCCCGGATTTGAACTCGTTGAATTCGGGCTCCCTGTTCGGCGTGCTCACCAGCGCCCGCGTGCTGCGAACTCCCTTAGGAGGCTGACCACCGGAAGTGTCGTGCGATCTCTGATGAATAACAGCCTCCAACCGTTGATTTGTTCTTCTCTAACCAATCTGAGAATTTCGTGGCGCCGTTTGGCGTTTGTTCGGATGTCAGCATCTCGTCCATCAGCCCTTTTAGTTCCTCCCGGGTGAGCAAAACGTCCCGCAAGAAAACGCCGAGGATATGACCACAAAAAATTCCGAGAGATGGCGGGACTTTCACGAGTCGCGGGTTCTTCCCGATCTTTTTCGCGATTAACGCCACGAGCTCTTTAAACGTGAATGTCTCCGGTCCGATTGCATCCACCGTGGTCCCCGCCGGGCTCGTCGCTTTGCGGACGGCGATTTCCGCCAGATCTTCAACGAAGACCGGCTGGACCCGATAGCCTCCCGATCCGAAGATTGGAAACAGGGGGCTTGTTCGAATCAGCCATGCGATGTTGTTGACGAGAATGTCCTCCTTTCCGAACACGAGCGTCGGCCGGACAATGGAAAAAGGAACGCCGGAGTCCTCGAGCATGGATTCCTGCATGGCTTTGCCGCGGTAATAAGGCAAATCGGAACTGAGAGAAGCGCGGGTAACACCGATGTGCACGATTCTCTTGACGTCCGCCTGTCTGGCGCACCGAAACAGCATTTTGGTGTTCTCCAGAGCGGATTCATAGGTCTGCCCATCGAATGGAAAACGAATCCAGTACGTGTTGAACAGGGTATCCGCTCCGCTGAGCGTTCGGGTCAGTACATCTGCATCATTGAAGCTGTATGAGAACGCTTTAACGGCTGAGCCGAACGGATTGGGTTTGTTCGGATGCGTTGTGATCGTGCAGACAGTCCCACCCCTTTCGAGAAGAGCTTTCGCAATGTGCTTCCCGATGTATCCGAAGGCGCCAGTAACTACATCCACGATTGTTTCAGCCTCATGACCACTGGTTAGGCGGCACGGGCGACATACAAGCCCCGGCCGGACAGGCCCACCGGCTCAAACGTCACCTGGAGCTCCGCCTGCCGGAAGCACTCGTGCATCTCCTCCGGAGTGAACAGGCCAAGGTCGTGAACCTCGGTCGCTCGCTCGATGCCCGCTGGACGGCCGATCAGATACTCGAAGTGCAAGCGTGACATCCGGCCGTCAATCTCGGTGTGGCTCATCCGGCAGACGCTGATGCCGCCGGTCTCGGCCGTCGTTACGGAGACATGGCCATTCTCGAGCATGCCGGGAGCAAACCAGGGCTCGAAAGCAGGGACCTCCTGCTCCCGAAGCAGGTCATTACACTAACCAACTACTACATTCTGCCGGACTTTAGAGGGAGACCGGGCGTCGGTGCCGGAGTTTCCCGACTTCAATGCCGCACTTTGCAGGAAGAAACGCACCCCCAAACACACCCCTCGATGTCGATGTCATCGCGTCAAAAGTGTTTGGCAGATTAATCGGTAGGGACTGGTTAAGCGCAGTCTCAAGTGACGCGCTACAGTGACGGCACCGTAGTTGCCCTTTCATTTTGTTGGCGCGAGGTCTACTTAATGCGCTAATGGAGGCCTTTATGACAGAACGCACTGGCAAACCCACCCCGAACGACATCCGCGAAACCACCAAGCAATTCCAGAATGAAGAAAAGGGTGGAGCGGACTCGAACGCTCAGTTCAGCCAGGCCGGCCACGACACTCGAAACGATGCGCAGGATTCCGGCGAGGATCTGCCGAATCGCGATCGATCGACGAAGTAGTCAGGCGTAACGGAACCGCTCCGGGGAGACCAGTGGCGGTTTTTTGTTCCCGATGCTCGGACGTGGTGTCCGCGTGACCACAAAAATTTCTAATCGTCCTACTTGCAGTAATATAAGAAATTACTTATATCCGGTGCATTGAGAAACAGCTCATTTGGATGGGTCAGTCGTACAAGGAACTGTGCTCGATGCCGGAGGATGTGAAGGACGAACTCGGGTATGCGGTCGGCGTGGCGCAGCTCGGCGGGAAGGCCCAATCCGCAAACCCGATGAAGGGAAACCTCCGCGAAGTGATGGAAATCGTCAGCGATGATGATGGCAACACTTACAGAGCGATGTATACGGTGCAGTTGAAGGGCAGGGTTTACGTCTTGGACGCTTTTCAGAAAAAATCGAAGTCAGGAATCTCCACTCCGAAAGCAGACCTAGAGAGGATTCTTCAGAGACTGAAAGACGCGAAGCAGCACTACAAGGAAAACCCTCCTTGAAATTGGAGGAGGGCTGCAGGTAATAGTGAATAGACGACGACGACGAACAACAAACCACGAAGGAGAGGCCACGGTGCCCAAAACAACTAAGACCCTGCTCAAAGGTGAGCGGGGGAAGATCAACGACACTGAATTTCTGGTAGGAAGCGGAAATGTTTTCGCTGATCTGGGATTCCTCGACGCAGAGGAACGGTTCGCGAAGCTCAAGCTCGCGATGCAAATCAACGAGATCATCGAGGAACACGGCTGGAACCAAACGATCACAGCGAAAAAGCTGGGTACTCAACAGCCGGAGATCTCGAACCTCAAACGTGGGCGCCTTCGGAGCATCACTTATGACCGGCTGATGGGATGGCTCGTTACGCTCGGTTACTCGGTGAAGATCGAGGTCGAACGATCGAACAAGCCACACGTCGAAGTAGCGATCGCGGTGTGAAGTCTGCACCGGTGGGCTCGAGCTTCTGCTTGTTCGTGAAGACGCCGCCATTCGCGCAGCCGCGCTTTGTTCGAAAACGCACCCCGAATCTCACCGCGATCTATGCGCGATCATCGCTCCTAACTGAGAAAAGGGTGTGGGCGAACTCCTGCTTCCGGACTTCTACTGCATCCATGCCCGTACTTTGCCGGGAGAAAAGGGTAAGGAAACGGGTAATTGCGGCTTCCTTGATTCTGTTCTCGTTGGTGACTCCTTCCGCGAGTCAAATGGGTTTTGTCCCTGGCGGGACAGAATAAAGCCAGTTGATCACCTCCACTAGAAGTGGAGACATCACCCACCTCATGTCGGGTGATGACATTATGTCAGTGCCTGGAGCCGTATGGGGACCAAGTCCCAGGATGTGACCCAGTCCATGCGCAAGGCGCTCCTTCTTGTACAGCGCATCACCTTGGCAATCTGCTCTCGTGGCATATCGTGCAATGCCACCGATTATTGCTCCGTCGCTTCTGTAGCGACTATGGATTTCTACTCCACAGACAAAGGATTCCGTGATCGTAGAATCCCAAACGACGATAATGTTCGCGCTCGCCGAATCTGAGGCGAAGACGAATATCACCTTCCCGCTAAGTGCCGTCTGCCAGAGGTCGAATGCGGCCTGCAGGTCGTTAGGATCAAATCCTGGTTGTGTCCATACCGTGATCAGCGGCTGATCCCACCTATGTACGCCGAACTGGTCGATCAAACCGCTCAGAAGATATGCTTTTCCAGCAACCGAAATGGGAGGCAAGTCTGCCCACGGAATACTGCCAATCGGCGCCACCACCGTGACTGTCATACTGGCAGACATCCCAGACGCACTCCCGCTAATCTGGACGTTTCCGGCTTTGAGTGGGGTAACCCCGCCGTCTGAGCCAACCCGTGCGATCGACGGATCAGACGATGCCCATGTAACGGGCGTAAGGGTACGTTCACTTCCATCGGAATATTTCCCGATGAGCGCGAAGGGTGCAGTATCAGAAGTTGCTGTGAGCGGTGTCTCTCCCGTAATTCGAACAGATACGAGTGTAGGTAAAGCGGCCAAGACCGTAACGGCCTGAGTTCCGGTGAAGCCTGACATGCTCGCACCGATAATCA
Organism: Gemmatimonadaceae bacterium; assembly: GCA_041486565.1. Lineage (GTDB taxonomy): Bacteria > Gemmatimonadota > Gemmatimonadetes > Gemmatimonadales > Gemmatimonadaceae > UBA4720. The sequence continues at coordinate 1,092 of JBGPLS010000073.1, read as the reverse complement.
CCGCTCCCGCCTTGAGCGTGGTGACGAGACCACTCGAGAAAACGGTAGCGATTGACTGATCGGACGATGTCCAAGCCACCACAGTGGTGACGTCCTTCGTGGAACTGTCCGAGTATCGCGCAACAGCGCGGTACTGTGCTGTCGTTCCGGCAATGATCGAGGTTTGCCCGGAAACAGCCACGGACACGAGTGCCACTGGCATTACTTTGACGCCGAAGGAACTCAGTTTGTTCTCAAGACTTGCATTGATTTGCAAGTCTCCTGGACTGATTGCGGTCACGATGCCGGATGAGCTCACGACCGCAATCAGCGGAGCCGAAGACGACCACGTCACCTCAGACGTGGCTACTTTCGTGGTGTTGTCCGAGTACGTAGCCATGGCCGCAAGCTGCGCTGTCGCACCAACCTGAATCGTGTTGGATCCAGAGACCGCCACAGACACGAGGGTCACCGGCGGTGGTGGCGCAATGGGGTGCTCCCCACTGCAGGCACCGACGAGAAGCGCCAGCGCGACTACTATGAAACGACGCATGACGCCCTCGCTATTGGGCTGGAGGAAATGCCCCCTGCGACCGCTTGCGGCGCAAGCGCGAACTGAGTCTAAGTCGGAAAGGACGGGAGTTCGCCCCGGTCGGTTCGTGCGGCGAGTCTTGTCAGTGTCAGGCGAAGGCAGGCAATACAGTCGCACTCGGTTGCCAATGTCAAGCCAGATTGCGCGGGAGTCAATGTTGCCATTTCAGACTCGATGCGGCAACCCACTCACTCTCCGTACTCGCCTCACGCCTCCTCCTCGCTGTCATGGGCCGCATCATGGACGGCATGAACGTGTGCGACGGTGATCTCAGGGCTCGGTTCCACCCCATAACCCAGCCTCGATAGCATCCGAAGGTTTGTGGTGGCCGCTCTTCGAATGAGCGACATTGCGCCAGCGTTTGATCCACGCCTGAAACAATTTGTCACTGTCCTTGGCACTGCACTCCCGCCACAGTGCCAGAGCAAAAGCCCCGCGACCGAGTAACTGGTTGCGGGGCTTTCCTTTGTCTCAATGGGCCTGGGTAGAGTTGAACTACCGACCTCACGCTTATCAGGCGC
>JBGPLS010000072.1:0-13756 GCA_041486565.1 Gemmatimonadaceae bacterium | reverse complement strand
GCATCAGGCGTAGTACTCCAACCCGAGGTGCGTTATCTGATCCTCACCCATCAGGTAGCGAAGCGTGTTCTTGAGCTTCGTCTGCTGAATGAAGAGATCGTGCTCCGGCTGCAGCCCGGGCGCCGCCATGGGGCTCTTGTAATAGAAAGAGAGCCATTCCTGAATTCCCTTCATTCCCGCGCGGTGCGCGAAGTCCGTGAACAGGGCGAGGTCGAGAACGATGGGCGCGGCAAGGATCGAATCGCGGCAGAGGAAGTTGATCTTGATCTGCATCGGGTAGTTCATCCATCCCACGATGTCGATGTTGTCCCACCCTTCCTTGTTGTCGCCGCGCGGAGGGTAGTAGTTGATCCTCACGACGTGCGTGAAATCCTTGTACAGATCGGGATACATCTCGGGCTGAAGGATCGAGTGCAGAACGCTGAGCTTCGATTCCTCCTTCGTCTTGAACGACTGCGGATCGTCCAGCACTTCCCCGTCGCGGTTGCCGAGGATGTTCGTGCTGTACCAGCCGGCGAGACCGAGCATGCGCGCCTTGAGGGCGGGAGCGATCACCGTCTTCAGCCACGTCTGCCCTGTCTTGAAGTCCTTGCCCGAGATTGGCAGCCCGCGCTCGATGGCGAGCTGCTGGAGGGCGAGCGTGTCGACACAGAGATTCGGCGCGCCGTTGCAGAAGGGCACCCCTTCCATCAGCGCCGCGTAGGCGTAGAGCATCGACGGGGCGATTGCGTCGTCGTTCCGCTCCATCGCCTTCTCGAACTGCTCCAGGGTGGCGTGCTGGGGGCCGGGACGGATGAAGATTTCGGTTGACGCACACCACACTATGACCAGCCGGTCGAGTTTGTTCTTCGCCTTGAAGTCGCGAATGTCCTGCCGCAGCTGCTCGGCCAGATCCCGCTTTGTCTTGCCCTGCTTGACGTTCGTGCCGTGAATCCGCGTGACGTATTTGTTGTCGAATACCGCGGGCATCGGTCGAATCGCCTTCAGGAAATCGGCGATCGGCTCGAGGTCGCGGTCTTCGAGGACGCCCGCCTTTTTGGCGGCCGTATAAGCGTCGTCGGGAATCGGGTCCCAGGCGCCGAAAACGATGTCGTTCAGGTCGGCAAGAGGAACGAAGTCCTTTATCAGCGGAGAGCGATTCTCGGTGCGCTTTCCAAGGCGGATGGTCGCCATCTGGGTGAGCGATCCGATGGGCTTCGACAGTCCGCGACGCACACTCTCGACGCCTGCCATGAAGGTCGTAGCTACGGCTCCCAGTCCCGGTGTCAGAATTCCGAGCTTTCCGGTCGCGGGGGCCGGGGGTGTTGTGCGCAAATCAGCGGGCGACGGCAATTCGTTTGTCTCCATCTAGGATTGAGCGCGCCGCGAAGCGAAGCGCGCAGAGAGTTTTTTCTTTTCGTTGATGACACGGATTGGCGTCGAGGCCGTTCCCTGCGTGATGCGGCGAACGTAGGCGATGCGCTGGATGGCCGTCACCCATGCCGATACCGCGAGAATGCAGACGACGGTGATGAGCACCGCCCCGTTCCAGGCGAGTCCGAGGAAAAGCTGGGGAACGCAGATCAGCACGACGCGCTCCGGACGCTGCAAAAACCCGACCTTGGCGTCGATCCCCAGGGCCTCGGCGCGGGCCCGCGTGTAGGAGATGATGAATGTCCCGAGCAGAGTCATCAGCGTGACACCGACCATCACTCGGCTCGAATGCGTCGGGCTGGTTGCGAAAAAGTAGAGCAGGCCGCCGAGCAGCGCGCCGTCGGCCAGGCGGTCGAGCGTCGAATCATAAAACGCGCCGAACACGGTCGACTGCTGTGTCCGCCGCGCCACGACGCCGTCGAGGATGTCGAACAGCGCGCTCATCCCGACAATCAATCCCGCCAGCCTGATCCGGCCCGTCGCGAACGCAACGCCGCCCGCCACCGACCCCAGGGTGCCAATGGTCGTGAGAACGTTCGGATTCACGCGCAATCTGACAAGCATCACCGCCAGCGGCTCGATGAGCCGGAGGAAGCCTTTGATGATCGCTTGCCAGAGTGCGCTCATGCCGTGGGGGCCAAAGAAAATGCTACCGCTCGCTGCGATGCAGGAACGAATAGCAGAACGGGTCGAAGCGATGAGGCGTTTCGACCCGTAAAGCTATCGGGATGCAGCGGTCATTGCCAGCCGAGTATAGCCATTTCGGCTCAGGGAACTCGCCATTCGTAGGCCGACGACAGATAGACGTTGTCGCGCGTGTACGTTCGGGTGCCGTCAACGGTGCGCGCTTTGAGCGTCACGGTTGTTCCGGCGGACATGCCGGCGACCGGCAATACCTCGACGCTGTTCGCCGCAACCTGCTTCAGAAAAATGTCCGAGCCGCCGGTGGTGACGTAGACGTTTACCGCCTGGCTGAGATTGTTGGTGAATCTTATCGATATGTCCGCCGCCGGCTGCGCTCCGGTGGTCACTTCGACCTGCCGGCCGGCGCACGCCGATACGGACACGGCCATCACCAGCGCAAACGACGTGATTAGAGCTCGCATTGTGCCTCCTCGAGGGGTCTGTCTCCGCATCCTTGCATGGGGAGCCTTTGCAAGACCTATGCGCACGACCCGAAACTGTACCACTTATGGATAGAGCAGATACCGCCTGGTTCGATCGCGGAAGGCATAAGCCTCACGATACTCGCGATCGATCACCGCGTCGGGATCGTCACCGCGCAGCAGCGCCTCGCGCACGCGCGCTGACCCGAATCGAAGGTCGAAGGAGCGGTCGTTTATCTGCAGGTCGCTGCGCGACGTCTTCGCGAGCGCCCAAAGTATCGTCGCCCCGACACGCGACGGCTGGAGCGCGCTGCGATTCGTGACCAGCATGCGAATCCCGGGAATCGTCTTCCCCGCGTACTTCCCGTCAGTCGGCGCGATGGGCGTAAAGGATTCTTCCGAGAATCTTAGGCCGGTGAGCTCCCGGTCCCTCAGCATCGCGAGCACCTCATGCGCCTTCATCCACGGCGCGCCGATGAGCTGGAATGCGATCGGAGTCCCGCGGCCTACCGAGACGTTCGTTCCCTCGAACGCCACGAGTCCGGAATACAGAAGAGCGCTGTGCAGCGATGGCAGATTGGGCGATGGCTGAACCCAGGGCAAGCCCGTACGATCGAACCAAAGCTCGCGCCTCCACCCCTGCATTGGAACGACGTGGAGATTGGCGTGGATGCCGAGCACGTCGTTGAAGAAGAGAGCCATCTCCCCGATCGTCATCCCATGCCGCAGGGGCATCGGATACAGAGCGTACGCGAGACCCGGACGGTCGGGTGCCGGCTCGTTGGCATTCGCGAGCGTGCTGTCGAGCATCGGGCCTTCGACAAAGAAGCCGGTTATCGGGTTGGGCCGGTCGAGCACGATTATCGGCTTGCCCGTCCGCGCCACAGCGCGCATCGAATACAGCATTGCGCCGACATACGTCCACGTTCTCGTGCCGATGTCCTGAAGGTCGAACACCAGCGCGTCGAGCTGGCGAAGCAGGCTGTCGGCGGGTGCCACGGTCTGCGACGTGTAGAGCGAGTAGATCGGGAGGCCGGTCCGCCGATCGACGTCGTTGGCGATGTTCTGCTTGTCCTCCGTTCCGCGGATGCCGTGCTCGGGAGAGAACAGCATCGTCAGCGTCACGTTCGCCTTGCGCGACTTCGGATCGCGGAGAACGTCGATGTCCGACTCGCGGTGCTCGTTCACGCCTGTCTGATTGGTGACGAGCCCGATCCGCTTCCCGCGAATCAGGTCGATGCTGTCATTGACGAGCACCGTGATACCCGGCTTGACCTGCGCTTCCGGCAGCTCATCCGGCGGATCGATGCGCCTGCTGGTGACTGTGCAGCCGGCGGTCGCGGCGATGAGAAATACGAAGAGAAAGCGGTAGTGTCGCGCCATTGCGGGGATTCTCGTAAGTTGGGCCTGGAAGAGACTGTTACCTAATGATACGAATCAGCGTTCCGTCCCGCTGGCGCGCCCCCTGCACGAGCCGTCTCGAGACAGGGCTCGACCCGGTTCACCTTCGGCACTTTTCCCTCTGCCTGCGATGAATCTTACAGCGATCGACTGGGCCATCGTCGCCTCCTACTTCCTGCTGTCCACGGTGATCGGGTTGATGTTCACCAAGCGTGGCGGGGAGAGCCTGAATGAGTATTTCCTGTCGGGGCGAAGCGTTCCCTGGTGGCTTGCCGGCGCGTCGATGGTCGCGACGACGTTCGCCGCCGACACACCGCTCGTCGTCACCGGACTGGTGGTGGCGCACGGAGTGGCCGGCAACTGGCTCTGGTGGAACATGGTCATGAGCGGGATGCTGACGGTGTTTTTCTTCGCCCGCCTGTGGCGGAGGGCAAACGTCATGACAGATGTCGAGTTCGCGGAGATCCGCTACAGCGGGGCACCCGCCCGCTTCCTCCGCGGATTCCGCGCCCTCTACCTCGCCATCCCAATCAACCTCATCATCCTCGGGTGGGTAACGCGGGCGATGATAAAGATCCTGACCATCTCGCTCGGCGTGTCCCCCTATCTCGCGGTGGGAATCTGCTTCGTCATCACCGTGATCTATTCCGTCGCGGCGGGGCTGTGGGCGGTCCTCTGGACCGACCTCATCCAGTTCGTGATCAAGATGAGCGCGGTGATAATCCTCGCCGTCTACGCGGTGCGCGCCGTCGGCGGCATCGACATCATGCGCGCCAAGCTCGCCGCCCACTTCGGTTCCGAGACCGCGGCGCTTTCCGTGATGCCGGTCTCGCTCACCGACGGTGGACTCCACGCCTACGCCTGGATGCCGCTGCTCGCACTCTCTGTCTTCCTTTCGGTCCAGTGGTGGGCAGCATGGTATCCGGGCGCCGAGCCGGGCGGTGGCGGCTACATCGCGCAGCGCATCTTCTCGGCGCGTTCGGAGCGCGACGGAGTTCTGGCCACACTGTTCTTTCAGGTCGCGCACTACGCCATCAGGCCGTGGCCGTGGATCGTCACCGGACTCGCGACCGTCATTCTCTATCCGAATCTCGCCGACAAGGAGTCGGGATATGTCCACGCCTTCGTGGACCTCCTTCCAACACCGTGGCGCGGCGTGATGATGGCCGGCTTCGCAGCGGCGTACATGTCCACCGTCGGCACGCACCTCAATTGGGGGGCGTCGTATCTCGTCAACGATTTCTACAAGCGATTCCTCAAGCCGTCCGAATCAGAGAAGCATTACGTGATGGTCTCCCGCCTCGCGACGGTGTTTCTCTTCGTCGGGTCCATCGGCGTCACCTCGCAGCTCTCGTCAGTTGAGCAGGCGTGGAAGTTTCTGCTCGCTCTGGGAGCGGGAACCGGTCTCGTGCTGATTCTCCGCTGGTACTGGTGGCGCATCAACGCCTGGTCGGAGATAAGTGCGATGATCGCGTCATTCGTCGTCTCGACGATTGCATTCCGCGTCGTACCCGGCCACTTCGCCGCCGGCGATCCCAACGCCGACGCGACTATCATGCTCGTCACCGTCGGCGCGAGCACAGTCGTCTGGCTCAGCGTGACATTCATGACGAGCCCCGAGCCCGACTCGGTGCTCGAGGCTTTCTACCGTCGCGTCAGGCCGGGCGGGCCCGGCTGGAGACGAATCGCCGCGCGCGCCGGATTCGGGGACGAGGGAATTCCGGGAGGCGCTTTGGCCTGGTCGAACTGGATCGCCGGCATCGTAGCGGTGTATTCCACACTGTTCGGAATCGGCAAGATGATCTTCGGAGACACGGTCCAGGCGCTGTTGATGCTCGCCGTCGCCGCGGCCGCATTTCTCTGGATTGCCCGCTCCTTCCGCGAGGAAGGTCCGGGGGGCGCGGCCGAGGAGGGCAGTACCATGGGGCCGAGATCGCCGGCGGTTGCGGCTGCAAGTAATGAGTTTTGAATTGGGAAGCTCGGGACAAACAAACCGAGAAACCCATAGCGACGAGCGGATAGATGCGCAGCGTCCAGCCGCGAGGGAAACGACATTGAACGTTCCGGGATAGAATGAGCCAGCTTTGAGCAGCTGATCGCTAACTCAAGTCGCGTCGCGGTTCCTTCGATCGAGACGCCGCCGAAGGAACACAAGCAGTTGTTCGCTCGTCGCTGGCAGCTGCGCCTCTGGCGGCGCGTAGCTGTGCCTCTCTTGGTTTGATTGTCTCAAAATGCACTACCCTGAACGACCGCTTCGCCCTAACTTTCGTAAGTCATCAGGAGGAATTCAATGTCAGCTTCGACTTCAACGGATATCGACCTCAACCTGACGCCGGCGGCGGTGGTCGAGGTGAAGAAGTTTATGGATGCCGAAGGCGTCACCGGCGAGCAGGGCGGGCTGCGCGTAGCCGTCCAGCCCGGAGGGTGCAGCGGCTTCAAGTACAGCCTCGTCATCGAGGACAAGAGCGCCGAGGACGATTTCGTGCTGGATAACGACGGTTTCAAGGTCTTTGTCGATCCTTTCTCCGCGCAATACATCTCCGGCGTGACGATCGACTACGTCACCTCGATGCAGGGCTCCGGGTTCACCTTCAAGAATCCGAATTCGACGGGCGGGTGCGGCTGCGGTAGCTCGTTCACAGCCTAGTCTGATTTTCCCGGTGCCAGCGCCATGAGGGCGGTGAAATGAAAGCGCATTTCACCGCCCTCGACCTTTTTGTGCTCGTCGCTTACCTCGCCGGCACGACCGCGCTCGGACTTTACATCGGCCGGCGCCAGAAAAGCGCCAACGACTACTTCATCGCCGAACGCTCGATACCATGGTGGGCGGTGATGTTCTCGGTGGTGGCGAGCGAGACGAGCGCACTCACTTTCATCAGCATACCGGGACTGGCGTACGTCGGGAACCTCGGCTTTCTCCAAGTGGTCGCCGGATACATTCTCGGGAGAATCGTCGTCGCCAACGTGCTTCTGCCCCGCTACTACCAGGGTGAGCTCGTCACCGCATACGCGCTGCTCGAGAAGCGATTCGGCCTCGCAACGCGGCGATTCACCTCCATCGTCTTCATGGTGACGCGCGGAATGGCGGACTCGGTGCGCGTCTTCGCCACCGCGATCCCGGTGGCGCTGATTCTCAGCGGCACTCTCCCCCAGCGATTAGTGATGCCAGCGGCAATCCTTCTGCTCGGCGTATTGACGATTGTCTATACGTACAAAGGCGGGATGAAGGCCGTCGTCTGGACTGAGCTGCTCCAGGCAAGCGTCTACGTCCTCGGTGGGATATCGGCGATCGTTCTCCTTGGGAAATCCGTTCCCGGCGGTTGGGGCACGATCCTGGATACCGCATCGGCGACGGACAAGCTTCGCGTGATCGACACGTACATGGGGTTCGACCGGCCCCACACCGTGTTCGCCGGACTGCTCGGCGGCGCGTTCCTCTCGATGGCGTCGCACGGGGCGGACCAGCTGATAGTGCAGCGACTGCTCACCGCGCGCAGCCTCAGGGACTCGCAGCGGGCCCTCATCGGCAGCGGGCTGGTCGTCTTCGCTCAGTTCACGCTTTTCCTCATGGTAGGAATCGGCCTGTTTGCATTCTACCAGGGGCGCAGCTTTCCCACCTCCGATGCGATCTTCCCCACTTTCATCCTCGAGCAGATGCCGTCGGGTCTCGTGGGACTTATTTTGGCCGCGATCCTCGCGGCCACGATGAGCACGCATTCCGGCGCCATCAACTCGCTCGCCGCGGCAACGACGCACGACATCTACATCCCCCTCTTCAAGCGGCGCCCCGACGACGACGCGACACTTCGATTCGGAAAGCTGAGCGCCCTGGCATGGGGCGTGGCTCTCACCGGCGGAGCGCTTCTGTTCAAGCAGCAGGGCACGCCGGTGGTCGTGATCGCGCTGTCGATCGCATCGTTCACCTACGGCGCGCTGCTCGGCGGCTTCTTTCTCGGTTGGCTGTGGCGGCGGGCGATCCAGCGAGATGCCATTCTGGGAATGGCGATCGGCATCCTCGTGATGTCGTTCGTCGTGTTCGCCAGGCAGCTCATTCCGGCACTCCCGGCTGTTTCAGGAACGTTGACTTCGTTGTCGAAAATCGCGTGGCCGTGGTACGTCCTCATCGGCACGACGGTAACGGTTGGAGTCGGCATTCTATCGTCGTTCGCTCATCCCCAGCTGACTGAAGCCGAAGAGGCAGGCAGAACGTGGAAATGAAAGAGCTCATTGCAGGGGTGGATGGAGGCGGATCGAGAACGCGACTGATTCTCGCAACTGAATCCGGTGAGGAGCTGACGAGCGTCGAGGGCGGCAGATCGGCGATGCGTCCGGGCGAGGCTAAGAAATCCGCCGAGGTCGTTGCCGATCTGGTGCGCGAAGCGCTCTCGGCGGCGGGAATTCTCGACACCGTCCCGACGATTCTCTATGGCGGCTTTGCCGGCGTCGGACGCGAAGAGGAGCGGCGCGACCTCGAGGCCGAGCTCGATCGCCTTGGTGTTGCGGATGAAGTCGTGGTGGACATTGATGCGGCGATCGCGATGGTGGACGCGTTCGGCGACGGACCGGGAATCATCGTTCTCGCGGGCACCGGCTCGATCGCCTACGGGCGGGGAGTCGACGGAGCGCACGCCCGCTGCGGTGGCTGGGGTCCCGCGTTCGGCGACGAGGGCAGCGGCCACTGGATCGGGAGGCGCGCGCTCGGCATCGTGGCCGCAGCCGCAGATGGCCGCGAAGCTCCGACTGCGCTCACGGGAAGCATTCTCACCGCGGCCGAGGTCAACAGCGCGGAAGAGCTGATCCCCTGGGCGATCGCTGCCGGCTCGACGACGATTGCGAGTCTCGCGCCGGTTGTCATCGCCACCGCCGCAGCCGGCGATGCGCGCGCGAACGCCCTTGTGGCGCTCGCCGCGGAGGAGCTGGTGGTGCACGTGCGCGCGCTGGCGATGCGACTCTTTGGTGACGAGCGGGCTGCGATCCCCGTCGCTCTCTCCGGCGGACTTCTTCAGAAGGGCTCACTGCTCCGCAAGAAGCTGGAACAGCGAATCAGGTCAGCAGTCCCGGGCGCTCAGGTACGAAGCGCCGAGATCATCCCGGCGCGCGGAGCGGTTCGCTCGGCAATTCGTCGCATCGCCGGCGACGCGGCACACACGCGCCCGACAAAGGAGGATGTCGCTTCGCGCGCGTAGAGCGACGATCAGGTCAGGCCGCGAGCGACCTTGCCGGCTGATCGGCGACAGGCACGAACTCTCCCTCCCACCTGGCCATCACCACTGTCGCAAGACAGTTCCCTACCAGGTTGACCGTCGTTCGCGCCATGTCCATCAGCTCGTCGACACCGAGAATGATGGCGACCGCTTCGAGCGGAAGTCCGAATGTCGCCAGCGTCCCCGACAGGATCACCAGCGATGCTCGCGGAACCGCGGCGACTCCCTTGCTCGTCAACATCAGTGTCAGCATCATGAGCAGCTGCTGGCCCAGTGACAGGTGAACCCCGGCGGCCTGGGCGGCGAACATCGCTGCGATCGCCAGATAGAGTGTCGATCCATCGAGGTTGAACGAGTAGCCCGTAGGCATCACGAAAGCGACGATCCGCCGCGGTACGCCGATCTCTTCCATCGCCTGCATTGCGCTGGGGAGCGCCGCCTCGGACGATGTGGTGGAGAACGCGATCAGTGCGGGTGCCTTCACGGCCCTCGTGAACTGGCGAAGCGGGACCTTGAAGATCAGCGCGACGGGCAGGAGCACGAAGAGCATCAGAATGACGAGCGAGCCGTACAGCGTCAGGACGAGCTTGCCAAGATTGATCAGAACGCTCAGCCCACTGTGCCCGACGGTGACCGCCATCGCCGCCCCGATTCCGATCGGCGCGTACTTCATCACGATGCCCGTAAACTTGAACATCACCTCGGCCAGGCCTTCGCAGCCGGCGAGCATTATCTCCTTCGGCTTTCCTCGCACCTGCGACAGGGCGACGGCGAAGATGATCGACCAGAAGACCACCTGCAGCACTTCGTTCCTGGTGGCCGCTTCGAAGAAGCTCGTCGGGACGACGTGCTCGAGGAATCCGGTGCCGGTTGGCGTCGCGCTCGCCAGCTGCTGGCCGGCTGCGGCCGATCCGCTCAGGAGCACTCCCTTGCCTGGCTGCACGAGATTCGCCGCTCCCAGCCCGATGAAGAGGGCGAGTGTCGTCACCACCTCGAAGTAGAGAATTGACTTGAAGGCAAGTCGTCCGACTCGCTTCATGTCGTCGCCGTGGCCTGCAATCCCGACGACCAGAGTGCCGAAAATGATCGGCACGATGATCGACTTGATCATCCGCAGGAAAACCGTCGATAGCGGTTTGAGCGATCTGCCGAGGTCCGGTGCCAGCCAGCCGATGAGTACGCCCGTGATCATCGCGATGATGATCCATCGCGTCAGCGATACGCGTTTGAGAGCTGCGAACATCGCGTCCTTAGGCTGGTGGAGTCAGCGGAACCGGCGGCGCGCCGCGGCGCAGCGTCGAATTCCTGAAGCCGTAGGTGAAATAAAGTGCAAGACCGATCACGAGCCAGATGCCGAAGCGCTTCCACGCGGTCCCGGGAAGGCCGAACATCGTGTAGATGCAGGCCGCCGCGCCAAGTATCGTCACGGGCCACACGAAAGCAACCCGGAAGGGCCGCGGACGCGACGGATCCGTGTAGCGCAGCACGAGTACGCCGATGCACACGATCGTAAACGCCGCCAGTGTCCCGATGTTCGTCAGGTCGTAGATTTCATTCTCGTCGGCCAGCAGTGCGCCAATCGCCACCGCAATGCCGGTGATGAGAGTCGTGACGTGCGGCACTCGCGTCTTCGGGTGGACCTTTGCCGCCCACCTCGGTAGCAGGCCGTCGCGCCCCATCGCGAAGAAAATTCGCGGCTGCCCGTACTGAAAGACGAGTAGCACCGCAGTGAGCGAGACGACCGCACCAAGCGAAACGATCCAGCTTGCGGTGGAGAGCCCGGCCATCGTCAGCGCCTTGGCGAGCGGGTCGGCCGCCTTGAGCTGCTGGTACGGCACCATTCCCGTCGCGACCGCGCCGACGATGACGTAGATCACCGTACAGATCGCGAGACCCCCCAGAATCCCGATCGGCATGTTCCGCTGCGGATTCTTCGTCTCCTCGGCGGCGGTGGAGATCGCGTCGAAGCCGATGTATGCAAAGAAGACGATCGCCGCGCCCTGGTGGATTCCCCTCCAGCCGTTGGGGGCGAAGGGTACATAGTTGTCGGGATTGATGTGCATTCCGCCGACGACGACGAACAGCGTCAGCACCAGGAGCTTGATCACCACCATGATGTTGTTCGCCCTGGCGCTCTCCTTCACCCCGCGCATCAGCAGCCAGGTGATCCACATCACGATCGCGAACGCCGGAATGTTGATGAGGATCGGAATCGATCCGATGTGGGGTGCTGTTTGCAGCAGGCCATGGACCGATGGGTCCGAACTCAGCAGAACCGCCCGGTACCCGTGCGTCGTCCACGCCGGAAGCGTGATGCTGAACGCGCTCAGCAGCGACATGAAGTAGCCTCCCCACGCCACCGCGACCGCGACGTTGCCGACCGCGTACTCGAGAATCAGGTCCCACCCGATGATCCAGGCGACGATCTCGCCGAGCGTCGCGTACGAGTACGCGTAGGCACTGCCCGCCTGCGGGATCATCGCCGCGAGCTCGGCGTAGCAGAGCGCCGCGAGTCCGCAGACCACTCCGAGGAGAATGAACGAGACGATTAGCGCCGGGCCGGCGCCGTATCGAACGACGACACCGCTCGGCAGAATCTCGCCCGCGGCCGCAGTGCCGATGGACGAAAAGATGCCGGCGCCGATGACGGCGCCGATCGCCAGCATTATGAGATCGCCGGGCCCCAACGCCCTCTTCAGGGCGTTGGGGTGGCCTTCCTCCGCGAGCAGCTCCGAGATCGGCTTCCGCGAGAAAAGCGACATCGCCGTCTAAAGCTTCTCGATGCGCATGGCGTAGAATGACCGCCAGACGAATGTCGTCGAGATGATCAGGAACAGACCCGCCAGCACGTGGGTCAGCGTCGGCCCGCGCTGGTTGGCGAGCGACACCGCCAACTCTACCGCGAGCAGCCCGAACAGCGTGGTGAACTTGATGATCGGGTTGAGGGCGACCGACGACGTGTCCTTGAACGGATCGCCGACAGTGTCACCGACTACCGTTGCAGCGTGCAGCTCCGTTCCTTTCTGCTTCAGCTCGACCTCGACGATCTTCTTCGCGTTATCCCACGCTCCACCCGCGTTGGCCATGAAGATCGCCTGGTACAATCCGAAGATCGCGATTGAGATCAGGTAGCCGATGAAGAAGTACGGCTCGACGAAAGCGAACCCGAGTGTCGCGAAGAATACCGTGAGAAAGATGTTGAACATTCCTTTCTGCGCGTACTTGGTGCAGATCTCGACCACCTTCTTGCTGTCGGCGATCGACGCCTTCTCGGCAGACTCGAGATGAATGTTGGCCTTGATGAACTCCACCGCGCGATAGGCGCCCGTGGTAACCGCCTGCATTGACGCTCCGGTGAACCAGTAAATGATTGCGCCGCCGGTGATCAGACCGAGCAGGAACGGGGGATGCATCAGCGACAGATTGGGCAGGTACTCCGGCTGAAGCCCGTGTGTGAGGCTCATGATGATCGAGAAGATCATCGTCGTCGCGCCCACGACAGCGGTGCCGATGAGAACCGGCTTGGCTGTCGCCTTAAAGGTGTTGCCAGCTCCGTCGTTGGCTTCGAGCAGGTGCTTGGCACGCTCGAAGTTCGGGGTGAAGCCGTGGTCGTGTTGAATCGCGTCCGAAGCGCCGGGTATCTGCTCGATCGTCGACAACTCGAAGATCGACTGCGCGTTGTCAGTGACGGGACCGTATGAATCCACAGCGATTGTCACCGGTCCCATACCGAGGAATCCGAACGCCACGAGACCGAATGCGAACACAGCCGGCGCCAGCATAAGCGCACCCATGCCGAGTGTGCTCACGCCGTAGCCGATCGACATCAGCAGCATGATCGTCATGCCGAGCCAGTAAGCGCTGAAGTTTCCCGCCACGAGGCCGGAGAGGATGTTGAGCGACGCTCCGCCTTCTCGTGTCGACGTCACGACCTCGGCGACGTGCTTCGAATCCACCGAAGTAAAGACCTTCACCAGCTCGGGGATGATCGCGCCGGCGAGTGTTCCGCAGGTGATGATCGCCGACAGCTTCCACCAGAGCGACGAATCTCCGCCGATGTCCGGAATGAGAAAATAGGAAACGATGAAGGTAAGGACCGCCGACACGATCGACGTCAGCCAGACGAGCGATGTGAGCGGCGTCTCGTAGTTCATGTCGTCGGCGTTGGCGAAACGGCTGCGCGCAACCGCCTCGTTCACGAGGTATGAGACTCCGCTGGCTACGACCATCATGATGCGCATCGCGAATATCCACACCAGAAGCTGTACCTGCGTCGCCGGCTCGTGCACCGCCAGGATGATGAACGAGATGAGCGCGACACCCGTCACGCCGTAGGTCTCGAAGCCGTCGGCGCTCGGTCCCACCGAGTCGCCGGCGTTGTCGCCCGTGCAGTCGGCGATGACACCCGGGTTTCGCGCGTCGTCTTCCTTGACGTTGAATACGATCTTCATCAGATCGGCGCCGATGTCGGCGATCTTCGTGAAAATGCCACCGGCGATACGAAGGGCCGCGGCGCCGAGGGATTCACCGATCGCGAAGCCGATGAAGCACGGCCCCGCGTAGTCGCCCGGAATGAACAGCAGGATCGCCAGCATGATGACGAGCTCGACCGAGATCAGGAGCATGCCGATG
>JBGPLS010000071.1:0-13794 GCA_041486565.1 Gemmatimonadaceae bacterium | reverse complement strand
TCGGGAATGAGCTCGTAGCCGGTCTCCGTCAGCGCGGGAATTTTTCCCTTCGCCTCTGCAGTCGTCACCAGCCAGTGGAGATGGTCCGTCATCGCCGCAACAGGATCACGTTGCCCAGCGTCCGGTGGCCGGTAGTACTCGTCGTATCCAAGCACATCGACGTACGCATCACCCGGATAAAAATCCATGTAATGATCGTGGCCCGTGGTCCCATCCGCGTTTGGCGAGTACGCATAGAGCAAGTTGTGCATGCCCCTCTCGTCGCGCAGATAGTCCGCGGTGAACCGCCAGAGCTGCTTGTACTCCTCAGCCGTTGCGTGCCTCGCGCCCCACCAGAACCAGGCGCCGGTCATCTCGTGGAAGGGACGGAAGATCACGGGGACGAGTGCCTCGTCCCCACCTGGTGCGCGGGCACGCAAGCTCATGATGAAGCGAGCGAACCGGTCCAGCCACTGCGTGTACTCCGTATGGCGGCTGCCGCCAGGGAGAATCGAGCGCACGTTGGCGGTGGTGTCCCACGCATTCCCATTGCTGGACAGGTTATCCATGTGCCAGCTCACGGTGATCACCCCGCCGCGCGCGTAGCCCTCCTCGATCCACGTCCGCATCTTTGTGAAGGGGACGCCATCGATGTTGTTCGCCATGTCATGCTCGATCTTGCTCACGTCCCAGCCGTACACGGCAGGATAGGCGCCCCCCGCTTCCTTTACATCGGAGCGGCCGGCTTCGCCCACCCAATCGTGACCGTAGGCCAGATCGTCCTGATGTCCGAAGAGCACATGCGACCGGGCGAGAGCGCGCAAGTTCAGAAAGAGAGCGCGGGTCTCGGGCGTGGCACGAGGATCGGCCGGACCCCCTGGGTCCCCCATCACGGGCCCTTTCGTCGTCTGCATCGTGCGACCGCAACCCGCGACGAGCAGGCCGAGCGCGACGGCACGCGTCGCGCGCGACACCGACGCGGCGAAGATTTTCGTGGCGGCCATGTTCGCTCCCTGAAGAAGAGTCAGGTCGGTCAGCGCGTCGGGCAAATTTAGACGCGGGCCACAGCCGGAGCCATAGTGAACGCTTGCCCGTTCATGGCACTGGCGGTTCGTTTTTTCGCGGCCTACACTACGTCCGCCATGAATCTTCACGCCATCGATCTCAGCATCATCGTCGCGTACATCGTCGCCACGATGGTGATTGGCTTCTGGATCGCACGCCGCGCCTCGAAGAGTCTGCGCAGCTACTTCCTCGGCGGAAACGAGATCCCCTGGTATCTCCTCGGCGTGTCGAATGCGTCGGGCATGTTCGACATCAGTGGGACGATGTGGTTGGTCTACCTGCTGTTCGTCTACGGGCTCAAGAGCATCTGGATTCCGTGGCTCTGGCCCGTGTTCAACCAGATTTTCCTCATGGTCTTCCTCTCCGTCTGGCTCCGGCGCTCCGGCGTCATGACCGGTGCGGAGTGGATCAAGTTCCGGTTCGGCGAGAGCCGCGGCGCACACCTCGCCCACATCAGCGTCGTCGTCTTCGCGCTGTTCAATGTCATCGCCTTCCTCGCCTACGCCTACATCGGCATTGGCAAGTTCGCCGCGGCGTTCCTGCCTTGGCAGCTCTCCGCCGATCCGGCGAGGAACGTCACCTACTACGGGTTGCTGATCGTGGCCCTCACCACCCTCTATGTGGTGAAGGGCGGCATGTACAGCGTGGTCTTCACCGAAGTGCTCCAGGCGGTGCTCAAGACTGTTGCCTGCATCTGGGTCGCCGTGGTCGCCATGCAACGCGTCACCCCGGAGATGATAGCGGCAGTCACCCCGGCGGGATGGCACACGCCGTGGTTCGGCTGGCACCTTGGCATGGACTGGTCGAAGCTGATGCCCGCCGCCAACACGCGCATCGCGCAGGACGGCTGGGAGATCTTCACCGCCTTCTTCATGATGACGCTGTTCAAGGGAGTGCTCGCCAGCGCCGCCGGGCCGGCGCCCAACTACGACATGCAGCGGGTGCTCTCGACCAGGACGCCGCGCGACGCCGCGAAGATGAGTGGACTCGTCACTGTGGTCCTGATGGTGCCGCGCTACATGCTCGTCGCGGGACTCACCGTGCTCGCGCTGGCTTTCTACAGCCAGCAGCTCAACGCGATGGGTGACAAGGTTGACTTCGAGCTCATCCTCCCCTTCGCGATGCGCAACTTCATTCCTACCGGGCTGCTCGGATTGCTCATCGCTGCGCTCCTCGCCGCCTTCATGGCGACCTATTCCGCCACGGTGAATGCCGCGCCGGCGTACATCGTCAACGACATCTACAAGCGGTACCTGCGGCCGAACGAGGACCAGCGCACGTACGTGCGCATGAGTTACATCACCTCCATCGCAGTGGTGGTGGTCGGCACGGCAATCGGACTCTTCGTCGGATCGCTCAACACCATCGTGCAGTGGATCGTGACGGCGCTCTACGGCGGTTACGCGGCGTCGAACGCGCTGAAGTGGTATTGGTGGCGGTTCAACAGCTACGGATACTTCTGGGGAATGGTCGGCGGCATTCTCGGCGCGCTGCTCGTACCAGTGCTCATGCCCGGGGTTACGCCGATCTTCGCCTTTCCCGTGATCTTCATCGCGTCGCTCGCGGGGTGCATTGCCGGCACGCTCATGATGCCCCCCGACGATGAGGCAGTGCTCAAGGCCTTCTACCTCAAGGTGAGACCCTGGGGCTTCTGGCGACCGATCCACGACGCGGTTGCGCGCGAGCACCCTGGCCTGCAGGCCAACGAGAATTTCGGTCGCGACGTATTCAACGTCGTGGTCGGCACCCTCTGGCAGAGCTCACAGATTGCGCTGGGCATCTATATCGTGCTGAAGGACTGGCGCGCGGTCGGCATCTGTGTCGCGATCGTGCTCGTGACGTCGATCATTCTCAAGATCAACTGGTTCGACAAGCTCGAAGACTATCCCGCGGACCTCGTCTCGGTGCCCCATGCCAATCGCTCGTAGCCCGGGTCGCGCCTCGCCGTCTGACTTCGCCAGCCGCCGCCGCGGCCTCGAGCAAGCGTACGATCTGCTCGTAGCGCGGCCGAACGAACCCGTGGGCGAAGGAGGCGGGGTCGTCACCCGGTACCGGTATCCCGCGCTCACCGCGGCTCACGTGCCTCTCGCGTGGCGCTACGATCTCGACCCCGAGACGAACCCGCGTCTGCTGGAGCGAATGGCGATCAACGCCGTCTTCAACGCGGGCGCGATCAAGCATGAGGGCCGGTACCTCATGGTGCCACGTGTCGAGGGAGCCGATCGCAAGTCGTTCTTCGCTGTGGCGGAAAGCCCGAACGGAATCGATCAGTGGCGATTCTGGGATTTTCCGATTCGCATGCCGGAGACGCCGGAGCGCGACGTCAACGTGTACGACATGCGCCTCACGCGGCACGAGGATGGCTGGATCTACGGGGTGTTCTGCACCGAACGCAAAGACCCACGCGCACCGCACGACCCTTCGGCGGCCCTCGCGCAGGCGGGAATCGCCCGCACGCACGATCTGCTGACATGGGAACGCCTCCCCGACCTGGTCACGCGATCCGAGCAGCAGCGCAATGTCGTGCTGCATCCCACGCTGATCGATGGACACTACGGTTTTTACACACGGCCCCAGGACAGCTTCATCGAGGCGGGCGGAATCGGGTGGGGACAATGCGCCGATATCACGCGCGCCGAACTGGTGGAGGAGCGGGTGCTCGACGCGCGCGTCTATCACACGATCAAGGAAGTGAAGAACGGCCAGGGCCCGGCTCCGCTCGAGACGTCGGAGGGATGGCTGCACCTCGCGCACGGAGTGCGCAACACCGCGGCCGGCCTGCGATACGTGCTCTACCTCTTTCTCAGCGATCATGATCAGCCCTGGCGGGTCACGCGCGCTCCCGCGGGCTACTTCCTCGCCGCCGAGGGCGAGGAGCGCGTTGGCGACGTTTCCAATGTCGTGTTCAGCAATGGCTGGATCGCCGATGACGACGGGCGCGTCCTGATCTACTACGGCTCGTCCGATACGCGGGTGCACGTCGCGGAATCGAGCATCGAACGGTTGCTCGACTACGTGCTGCACACGCCGCCCGATCCACTGTACTCCGCCGACTGCGTTGCACAGCGCGTCGCCCTCATTCAACGCAATCTCGATCGCTCCGGGCGAGGGGAGCATGGTGGCTGAAGCGACGCTGCGTGCCCTTCGCACGGAGATGGAAGAAGAGCTGACGGGTAGGATCCTGACCTTCTGGATGGAGGAGGCTCCCGACCAGCGCCACGGTGGCGTGGTGGGCTTGATCACAGGAGATGGTGAGCGCCGTGAGGACGCGCCGAAGGGCGCCGTCCTCCATGCGCGCTTCCTGTGGACCTTCTCTGCGGCGTATCGCGAGCTCGGCGATCCCCGCTATCGCGAGATGGCGGATCGAGCCGCGGCGTACTTCACGAGCCATTTCATCGACCCGGTGCATGGCGGTGTGTTCTGGATGCTGGATGCCGGCGGACAGCCCATTGAGACCCGCAAGCATGTGTACGCGCAGGCCTTCGCCATCTATGCGCTCTCCGAGCACTTTCGCTCGACCGGCAACGCAGACAGCCTCGAGGCGGCCATCGCGCTCTTCCGGCTCGTCGAGACACATGCGTACGATGGCGAGCACGGCGGCTACGAGGAGGCGTTCACCCGCGAGTGGACCCTACTCGGCGACGTACGTTTGAGCGAACAAGACGCGAATGAGCGGAAGAGCATGAACACGCATCTTCATCTGCTCGAGGCGTACACCACGCTTCACACGGTGTGGCCTGACGCGCAAGTGCGAGCCCGTCTCGATGCGCTCATCGCGCTCTTTCAGGACACCATCATCGGTCCCACGGGAACACACGTCGGCTGCTTCTTCACGGCGGATTGGAAGCCGCGGTCGTCGGTGATATCCTTCGGGCACGACATCGAGACCAGTTGGCTTCTCGTCGAGGCGTCGCGCGCCGTGAGTCCGGGCGCGTACTGCGAGCGAGCGCAGCAGACCGCCCTTCGCATCGCCTCGTCCGTCCTCGAGGACGGCTACGACGCGTCGCACGGTGGCGTGTACAATGAGCGTGCGGCCGACGGCCAGCTCGATACGGACAAGGAATGGTGGCCGCAGGCGGAGGCCATCGTCGGTTTCCTCGGCGCGTATCAAGAGAGTGGACGCGCCGAGTTCCTCGATGCCGCGTGGAGCACGTGGACCTTCGTGAAGGAATACCTGCGCGACGAGCGACACGGCGAGTGGCATCGTCGTGTGTCGAGAACGGGCGCGCTGCGCCCGGCGTTCGAGAAGGTTGGCCCATGGAAGTGCCCGTATCACAACACGCGGGCGTGCCTCGAAGTGCTGTCTCGAGTTGACGCGGTACTGGTCAACCCGTCATCGAGCCCCACAGCGCACTAGTCCCGGCGCGGCGACGTCGCCCATTTGCGCACGGTCAACGTGTCCATGCGGCGAGCGTAGTCGCTGATGATGCCGAGGGTCGTGGAATCGCTGTCGTAGATCGAGTACCAGCCCTGGCGTTCATGCGGCGGATCGCCGGTGAGGGGATCGCCGTCGCGCCAGGGCATACCGGCACGCGCGGGGATGCTCTCGCCCGACCACGACCACACGTTCGCTCCGGCCACGGGCGCACCTTCGGCCGCCAGATGCTGCACGCCCTCGAGCATGATTACGAGAAAGTGATCGCGCACGGACGTTGGCGCGTCGGAGGCATAGTTGCGTCCGTCACGTGAGACGCCGAACTCCTCGACGACGAGCGGCTTACCCACCGCGCGCGCGATGGCGACGTGGTCGGCAAGATACCCCATTGAACGTCCGAGGCTGCGGTCGAGCGTCATCGCCGGATTTGCGGGATCATACCAACCCCAGTTCTCGATCCAGACGTGCACGGTGAGATAGTCGATGAACGGCGAATGGCTCACCTGCTCGAAGCGCGTGTTCACCGCGTCCTGAGCCAGCTTTCCCTCTCCGCCGAGAGAGACCAGCTGTCGGGGCGCGTACCTTTTCACGAACGCACCCGCGCGATCGACCCACTTCACGTACGCGTCGGCCTGCGCGAAGCCGCGCGGCTCGTTGGAGAGCTGCCACGACATGATCGTCGGATCGCCGGCGTACGACACGCCGGTAATCGTGTTCCGCCGCGTGAGCACGGCGCGCGCGTAGCTCTCGAAGAGCTTCTGCGCGGAATCGAGCGTGTAGAAGCGGGCGGAATAGTTCTGAAATTCGTCCCACGTATGACCGGGCGTCTCGGGATAGGGGATGGGCGTTCCAGTTGCCCAGGAGACGTATTGCGCCATCCCGCCAGTCCACTGGAAGAAGTTGCTGAGAATGAGCACGGCGCGCATGTCCCGCTTCGCCAGCTCGGCAAGAACGAAGTCGAGGCCGCGGAGTTGATTCTCGTCGTAACGGCCCGGCGCTTCCTGGACTGCGGGATGAATGCGCTGCGGCTCGGACGACGGTCCCTCGCTTGACGCCATGATGCGGAGGTTCGTGATCCCGAGCCGATGCAAATGGTCGAGCTCGCGCACGAGCCTGGCGCGATCACCGCCGTGCTCAGCGCCGAGATGCATGGCGAACCAGAAGTTGACTCCGGCGAAATGGTACGGCCGATCGCCGATGATGAAGCCCCGATCGCGAACGCGGACGAACTGTCGCGCGGGGGCCGGATTACGCTGGGCGTGCGCGCTGGAAGGAGATGCCAACAGCAGGGGGCAGAGCAGCATCAGCGAAATCGTCTGTATAAGCAATGACATGTCGGTCGCGCGAAGGCGGAGACACGCGCCCTGAGTTCAGGGCGCACCGTGCCGTATATGGCTGCCCGATTCCGGTTTGGTCAAGTCAATTGACAGGCTCCTTCGGACGCGGCCTATTTTCCGCTCCCCGAGGGGCCGGCACCGATTGGCCACGATGTCCGAGCCATCGAACCTGAACCGAGTGAGTTCCCGATGAAGAGGGTGTTGCTGATCGCCGGGCTGATCTGTTCCGCAACGGGCGCGCAGGCTCAAAAGTTCGAGCGGGTCGCCCTGACGCCGCCCATGGGATGGAATAGCTGGAACCGTTTCCAGTGCAACGTGAGCGAGAGTCTCATCCGGGAGACGGCCGACGCTATGGTCGCGAGCGGGATGCGCGATGCGGGGTATCAGTACGTCAACATCGACGACTGCTGGCACGGCAGCCGCGACAGCCTCGGCTTCATTCAGCCAGACACACAGCGCTTTCCTTCCGGAATGAAAGCCCTCGCTGACTACGTGCATTCCAGGGGACTGAAGCTCGGCCTCTACTCCGATGCGGGCTGGAAGACCTGCGGCGGCAGGCCAGGGAGCCGCGGCTATGAGTTTCAGGACGCCTTGCAGTACGCGAAATGGGGCGTGGACTACCTCAAGTACGACTGGTGCAATACCGACTCACTCAAGGCGTCGGGCGCGTACGCAACGATGCGCGACGCGCTGTATCGCGCGGGCCGTCCGATGGTGTTCAGCATCTGCGAGTGGGGCGACAACCAGCCGACGACGTGGGCGCAGTCGACAGGACATCTGTGGCGCACGACGGGTGACATCACAAACTGCTGGGACTGCGAGCTGAGCCACGGCTCGTGGTCGCAGTGGGGAGTGATACGCATTCTCGACAAGCAGAAGGGGCTGCGTCGATTCGCCGGACCAGGTCACTGGAACGATCCCGATATGCTCGAGGTCGGCAACGGCATGACGCCTACGGAAGATCGCGCACACTTCACGATGTGGGCGATGCTCGCGGCACCCCTCATCGCCGGCAATGATCTGCGAACGATGTCAGCGGAAACGCGTGAGACTCTGATCAATCGCGAGGTCATCGCGGTGAACCAGGACAGCCTTGGCATTCAAGGTTACGCGCACAAGGCAATGCTCGATGGAATCGAGATCTGGTTCAAGCCGCTCGTCGGCGGGGACTGGGCGATGGCGATTCTCAATCGTGGAACCGCCGCGCAGAGCGTGACGTTCGATTGGTCCAGGGAATATGTGGGCGACGACCTGAGCCACCGGAATGCGGAGTTCGGCGCGACGATGTATCGCGTGCGTGATCTGTGGAAGAAGCGCGATGCGGGCACGACGGCGCAACCACTCTCGGCAGTGGTGCCCGCGCATGGCGTTGAGATGTACCGCCTGCACAGGATCTGAATCTGAGTGACATGACTCTCACCAGCGTCCTTCTCCTGTGCCTCGCAATCGTCGCAACCGTCTACGCCGCGATCTTCAGCAGCGCTCTTCTTCGGACGCGCAAGTCCGCGCCCGCACAAGCGACCCTCTTCCCATCGCCGGCCGGAACTGCCACCGGCTTCGTGACGAACTTTTTCGATACACTCGGCATCGGATCTTTCGCCACGACAACCAGCGTCTTCAGGCAGTGGCGCCTGGTACCGGATGAGCTGATTCCCGGGACTCTCAACGTCGGCCACACGCTGCCCGCCATCGTGCAGGCATTCATCTTCATTCGAATCGTTCCGGTTGACGGGCGTACCCTCGCAATGATGATCGCCGCCGCTGTCGCAGGCGCTTGGCTCGGCGCCGGCGTTGTCTCCCACTGGCCGCGACGCAGGGTGCAGCTGGGAATGGGAGGGGCTCTGATTGCTGCCGCAATCATCATGTCGATGACAACCGTCGGTCTCGTTCCCGGCGGTGGCTCTGCGCTCGCGCTCGGCGGCCCGCGATTGCTTGCCGGCATCGCCGGAAACTTCCTGCTTGGAGCGCTGATGACGCTCGGCATCGGACTCTATGCGCCGTGCATGATCCTGGTGAGTCTGCTGGGCCTCAACCCAACATCGGCATTTCCAATAATGATGGGCTCGTGCGCTTTCCTGATGCCCGTCGCCAGCGCCCGCTTCATTCGGGCCCGGAGCTACAGCCCACGTGCAGCGCTGGGGCTGCTGCTGGGAGGAATCCCGGCGGTGTTGATCGCGGCCTTCATCGTGAAGTCGCTGCCTCTTACCGCCGTTCGATACCTGGTTGTTCTGGTCGTGCTTTACACTTCGGTAAGCCTCCTCAGAGCGGCGCGGCGCGAGCGGCCGCTGGCGCCCGTAGTGGACCATCAACCCGCAGACGTATTGCCCAGCGTCGGCTAACTACCGAGACTCGCAGGCAATCACCGACAAGGCCTTGATCGCTTGCGCCTTTTTGCCAATGCTTACGAAGCGAGCACCGGCTCGCGCAGCGAATCATCAATCGCGAGGGCGGACGCTGTCATCGAGTCCGCCACCGGAGTCTCCGACGCTATCGGAAGTGTCAGCGTGAAAGTTGAACCGACTCCCTCGGTGCTCTGAAGTGTCAAATCGCCGTGCATTGCGCGGGCGAGCTCTCTGCTGATCGACATTCCAAGGCCCACGCCCTGTTGCGTTGCCGTCGTCAGGTGTCTGTCAATCTGCACGAACGGCTCGAACAGGCGGTCGATGTCGACCAGTCGAACACCGACTCCCGTGTCCTTCACGCGAACCCGGACCATACTGGCGTCACTGTCGCACGTGATGGAGATGCTGCCGCCCGTGGCAGTGAACTTGATCGCGTTGGTGATGATATTGAGCAGGATCTGCTGGAATCTCTCGGCGTCGGCAGCTACGAGAATCCTGCCGTCGCAAGGCGTGACCGTCAGCTTCAGCCCTTTCGCTTCAGCCTGAAGCGCGCAAAGTCCCTCGACTTCGGCCAGCACCGGATTTACGTCAATTGAGATAACGTGCAGTGGCCTCGCCCCTTCGAGTCTTGCGATTGTAAGAACGTCGTTAATCAACCGCAGAAGATAGGAGGAAGCTCGCTTGATCCGGCCCAGGTCCTTGGTCTGTTCCAGATTGACCGGTCCTCGAATTCCCATCTCCAGAATCTCCGTATAGCCGGAGATGGCGTTCAGCGGTGTGCGAAGCTCGTGACTCATCGCGCGCAGGAACAGCGTCTTGGCGTTGTTCGCCTGCTCCGCCATTGTCCGTGCGTCGCCCGCTTCTGCGAGCGCGGCCGCTGCGGCGATGCGAAGCCTGACGCGGTCCAGAGCCTGCGCACAATAACGTGAAACGGTGTCGGCGAAGTGTCTGTCGAGAAGCGTAAACTTGCGAGGGCCGGCGAATCCGAACGCCAGCGCACCCACCGCGCTTCCGCCGATCTCGAGGGGGAGAAAGATCCAGGCCCCGCGCGATTCTACCTTGCTGACATGGCGAAACGCGGGATACCGCTCGACCATCTCCTCGAACGATTCCAGGTAGATTGGACTGCGTTTCCCCACAGCTTCGGCGTACGGACCGCCCAGTCGGGGCGGCCTCATATGCTTGAACGAGCGCATCAGCGGGTCGAGCGATCCGGATTCGCGCAGGAGCGTCAGCTTGTCTGCCACCTCAGTAGTGACGACGACTGCGCCGGCATCGCATTCGAGAGCGACGATCGCTTCGCGGAGAACAGAATCGGCGACTCCGTCCTGCGTGACAGTGTTACTGAGCGCTGCCGTTATCCTTTGCAGTCGAGCCAGACGCGCCGTCGCAGCATCGGCAAACGCCTGCGCCGATGCGATATCCTGGGTGCGGCGATCCAGCTCAGCGTTAGCCGACTCCAGGGCTTCGAGAGTCCCGGTCAACTTGTGCGACTGACCTTCAAGCTCGAGCGCGTTGCGCTGAAGCTCCTGGGCGAGGTGGGCAATGCGTTGTGCATCTTCGGCAACGGCCAAAGTGCGGCGGCGATCGGTGCCGGTATTTTGTTCGGTCGTCATGACCGTCTCCTGGAGTGTCAGGCTGTCGGAACTTTCGTGGGGTGTGACGTATACGCCTCGACGCACCACGCTTCCGCTTGTTTATGGATCGCCGCAAACGCGTTGGCAGGGAAAGTGTTCTCGTGATGAACATCTTCCTCTGCAAGCCGCACCATTTCACGAACCTGAACGACGATTTCCGGTAGTGACCGTCCGCGCTGCTGCTCTGCTGCTACTTTCGCCTTTACTGATGCGCGGAGCGTGTTTATGAATGCGAAGAGCTGTTCGTCGTCCTGCGTGACAAAGTCTTCGGAGAATCCGGCAATTGCAATTGAGGAGTCTTTCATGAGCGTCCTGGCCGAGAGAAAGGCGTCGCCAGTAGCGCCGGATACTGCCTCGCTGTGAAGGCAGATCGAAAGTGCGGGCTGGTGGGGACTTCCCGCAGACGATCACTTGCCGAACCTGCAATTCGATCTAGAGCATTTATTGGTCCATAGCGGCCCGTGGCGGCCACGCCGTTGCCGCAGATCGTAGCGAACGGCCATTTGGCGGCACTCTTGCTATGTATATGACTGCTGGCAGCACCATTGCCGGGCAGTTCGGCCGCAAATAGCTCCACCTTTCTGCATGGCGCTCCGGCAGCGCCTCGGCGCGACGATGTGAGGCAAGATGACCATCCCGACATGGTGGGGTCGAGCCAGCATGAAGACTGTCCCCGCCCCGCCCGATCGCAATTCAAAGGCTCGTGAGAGCAGAGAAGATTTTGTGCGCAGGGACCTGACGCGCCGACTCAAGGACGTCTGCGAAAAGCTGTCACCCGCGGAGTTCGACGCACTCGTGCTGAAGATGACTCGTGAGCAGCTAAGGGGTGAAGGCATCCTTCCGACAAGGACCTGATCGCTTGCGCTGAGGCGAGGGACCCCCGGGCTTGACCTCGCCCGCCGGCAACCGTAGTGTGGCGGGCACATGAGCGTACCCACCGGCGCGACCATCGAGATCGAGGGACTCAAGCGCGCCGACTCGGGCGCTGCGCGCGGCCGCCTCGGAATGTTGCTGGCGCTAATGGCTTTCATTGTACTGCTTTTGGCGCCGCTTGCATCCCTGAGTCCGGAAGCCCATCGCCTCGCGGCGATCATGGCGGCAGTCGTCATCCTCTGGGTGACCGAGGCGCTTCCCTTGCCGGTGACCGCCCTGATGGGCGCCGTTGCCTGCGTGGTGCTGCGCGTGGCTCCGGCGCGCGACGTCTTTTCTCCATTCGCCGACCCGCTGATGTTCCTGTTCATCGGGTCGTTCATGATCGCCCGCGCGATCATGCTCCACGGTCTCGACAGGCGAATCGCTTACGCAGTGCTCTCGCTGCGCGTGGTGGGCGCGAATCCGATGCGCATCCTGTTCGCCTTCGGCGCCGTCACCGCGGCGATCTCGGCGTGGATATCGAATACCGCCACGACCGCGATGATGTACGCGATCGGAATGGCCATTCTCTCATTCATGTCCGACTCGGCAAAGCGCGAGGGACGGACGCTCGACCCTCGCTACGCGGTCGCACTCATGCTGATGACGTCCTTCGCGGCATCGGTCGGAGGACTGGCGACTCCCATCGGAACGCCGCCAAACATCATCGGTCTGGGGTTCATCCGGCAGCTCACGGGAACCGAATTCCCATTCTTCACGTGGATGATGATCGGAGTTCCCACAGTCATCATCATGCTCTTTGCGGTCTTCGCTGTCTTTCGCGGGGCGGGGAAGGGCGTGCATGGAGGAATGGCGGAAAGCGCGGGCATGCTCGAGCGCGAGCACGAGCGACGGGGAAGCTGGTCGACGGGTGAAAAATCGACGGTGATTGCATTCACCATTACGGCTTTTCTC
This sequence comes from Gemmatimonadaceae bacterium, assembly GCA_041486565.1. Lineage (GTDB taxonomy): Bacteria > Gemmatimonadota > Gemmatimonadetes > Gemmatimonadales > Gemmatimonadaceae > UBA4720. The sequence continues at coordinate 1,232 of JBGPLS010000071.1, read as the reverse complement.
TGGATTCTCCCCGGTGTGCTCGCGCTGGTCTATGGTGACAACAGCCCTCAGTACAAAGCGATGACGGCGCGAGTCCCCGAAGGAGTCGCAGCCCTGATCGGCGCGTGTCTGCTGTTCGTTCTACCCGGCAATCAGCGGGGGAGGGCAATCACGTGGAAAGAAGCGGCAAAGATCGACTGGGGGATCGTCCTGCTCTACGGCGGCGGATTCGCTCTGGGTGTTCTCTCCTTCAAGACCGGCCTGGCCGAAAATCTCGGACGAGGATTGCTGGGCTACCTTCCCTCGAGCGGTGGGACGGTGCTGCTCATCGCCTCCACGATCATGGCCGTGGCTCTCTCGGAAGTCACATCGAACACCGCTTCCGCGAACATGATCGTGCCTGTGGTGATCTCCATTGCGCGTGCGGCCGGAGTGGATCCCGTCGAACCAGCTATGGGAGCCACACTCGGCGCCAGCCTCGGGTTCATGCTCCCCGTTTCGACGCCGTGCAACGCGATCGTCTACGGGTCGGGATACATCCCGTTGAAGAGCATGATGCGGTACGGGATCGTGGTCGACGTCGTCGGAGTGGTGGTCGTTGTCACGATCGTGAAGTTTCTGCTGCCGCTCGTGCGCTAGCGGCTGGAGAACAGAGCGCCGTCCCGCCTTATCTGCCCCGCCGGATCACCACGTCGCCATTGACCGTCTGCACGGTGATGACGCCGCCACCACCACCGATCGTCTGACGAGCCCGCACGTACTTTCGTGGCGTCCCGTTGCGGCCATCCCACTGAGACGTCTCGCTCGTCGTCAGCGGCCAGTCGCTCTGGATTGCTGTGCGGTGGCCGAGATTGTCCGTGTAAGCTGTCTCGAGGTCGAGAGTCCCCGAGAAATCCGCGGGCAGCGTGATCACCACGCGGCCATTACCCGATGTCACGTCCGCCGAGGGCGTGCGAACACCGCTGAAGTCGAGCGTCACCTCTCCGGCGCCGGTATGCGCCTCCGCCGAGCCCGCGAGGGGACCAATGCGTATGTCGCCACCTCCGGTGTGCGCGATCACGTCTCCCGCCGAGCGCCCAATCGTCACCGATCCGCCACCTGTCCGTACATCGGCACCGTTCATCGCTTCGGCGACATTGATTCGCCCGCCCGACTTACGAAAGATCACCTTACCCGTCGGGTCGCGTATCTCGCCGCTGCGCTCGTCGATCGTGACGTTTGCGCCACCGCTGATTGTCACGCTTCCATCATCG
>JBGPLS010000070.1:0-13822 GCA_041486565.1 Gemmatimonadaceae bacterium | reverse complement strand
GCCTCGCCTCCGAACGACGCGTCCGGCCCGACATTGACGACGGTTCTCTCAGCGGCAAAATCGAGAGACGCAAGCTTGTATGGCCTGAGCACCGGCATCACCGACTCGACTCCAGGCAATGACCGAAGAGCGATGCCTTCGAGGAGCGATTCGTCACCGATGCAGCCGACTATCGTTCTCCGTTCGCCGCGCGACAGATGAGTTCGAAGACCGGCGGCCTCAATCCGCTCGCGGATGTGGTCGAGCTCGTGCTCGGTGATGTTCGGACGTGTGACGATTATCATTGGGACCTTCCCAGGTAGAAACAAAAAAAGGCCCGTGAATTTCCACGGACCGTCGAAGTATTGCGCGATGAGACTTGCTACAAGTGTGCCTCAGTCATGCATGCGCCTTCCAACGCGGCCCATGGTGGCGACGCCGTAGTAATAGGAGGCGGAGTAGCGGCGGCTGAAAGACATGCGCTCACAGTAGCGCTGCACCACGAGTCCTGTCAAGAGAGGCATGGGCTGGACATGCGTGCTTACCCAGCCGCAGACCGGCCCCTTTGGCGGCGCGACCGGATGACACCGTCCAATGACAGGTGATCGGCTTCGCTCGGCATTGCGAGGACAAACAACAACAGCAGCAGCCGAGGGATGACGTGCTCATGAAACGCATACAGGGGGTCTTTCAGCAGATGACCGAAAGTAACCGTGACAAGCACGAATCCCAGCGCGAGCAGCGCCAGGCGAGTGTGCCAACCCAGGAGGACCATCGCGCCCGCAACCAACTCAACGAATGGAATCGAGAGACCAACGGCCCACAGTGACCAAACCGGCAGAAAAGTATCGGAATAAGGCAGGAACCACTGGTGAACGTGACCCACCGGCCCCTGCTGGAAGACCTTGTAGAGTCCGGCCATGAAAAAGATAAGACCCAGTACGGCCCGCGCGAAAAAAATCGCCCACGTCATGCCGCTTATCGGCCGTTCGATAGCTGCGCGGTTTCTCAGGTCGCCTAGTTTCAAGTGGGGGCGCCGGATGCCCACATGATGAATCTCCTTTCCAGGAATCGAGTGAAACGACTCAGTCGAATGCTACTATGCCTCAGCAATGGCATAATACGCTAAATGCGCGGTAACACGTCAGACGACGGTTCGCTCAACCAGCGGCATCACAGTCTCCGAGAACCGCTCCATCTCCTCGAGCTGAGGGCTGAATTGCAGGAGCAGAAGCCCGACTCCGACTTCCTCCAGAGCGATGATTCTTTCGGCAACCTGCGCGGACGTCCCGACGAGCCCGGCACGCAGGCCGCGATTCGATACCGAGTAGTCCTCGAGGCCTACCTGTTGATCGAGGTGCGTGTGGGAAATCCAGTCCTGATAGTTGCCGTATCCGGGTGACCCGTGGCTGACATTGGTGATGCGCTGCACCTCGCGGCGGGCCTCCTCCTCGGTGTCGCGAACGATCGCGTAGGCAGCCATTCCATAAAGCATCGGGTCGAGCCCGAGCGCCTCGCGTCGATTCTGTATGTCCACAACCTTCGGTATGACACGCTCGACCGGATCACCGTGCGTTACGTATGCGTCGCATTCGCGCGTTATCAGTCGCTTGGCCGCCTCGGATTCACCTCCTGCATAGATCGGCGGCCTCGGCCTTCGAACCGGCTTGGGCTCGAGGATAGTCTCGTCCACCTTGTAGTACCGTCCGTCGTGGCTGAAGCGAGGCTCGGTCCATGCGCCTTTGACGACGGCAAGCCACTCCTCGGTGCGCGCGTACCTGTCGTCGTGTTCCTCGAAATGAATTCCATAGCGTCGCGCTTCGTCGGCCCACCACGACGACACCACGTTGAGCGAAAGCCGTCCATTGGAAATGCGGTCGATGTTGGCCGCCTGCTTGGCGAGAATCGCGGGCTCGTGAAACGTCGGTCGCACGGCGACCATCAGCTCGAGTCGGTCGGTCACCGCGGCGAGCGCCGCTGCAGTGCTCCATGCATCGAGTGACGGGGCATCGATTCCCTTGATGTCGTTCATGAAGAGCTCGGCGATGAGGGTGATGTCGTATCCGAGCTGTTCGCTGCGCTGAGCGAGTCGCTTCACGTCGGACCACGAGGCCTCCATCCCCTCATCTCGAACATTGCGCAGCCACCCACCAAAGACCGGCAGCCAGTATCCGAATTTCATCTCTCTACTCCAGCCGGCTCCCGCGCACCGGCAGAGATGCCGGCGCGGGCGACGAGATAATCCACCAGTCGCTCGAACGGATCGAAGCCAACGACGTTTCGTGCGTCGGCCACGAAATTCGAGAGCGCGTTGATGTCGTAGAAGTAGTGCCGCCCATCGCGCTGATCGATCATGTACTCGATGCCGCCCACATCGAGCTGGACGCGCTGGGCTATTGCCTCAACCTGATCGATGATTTCGCGCGGAGGAGTGTACGCCTCCACACGCATTCCGTTCTTCGGCGCGTCGATCGCGCACGCCGAACGTGTGAGGGCTTGGCCTTCAGTCGTCTGGCAGGCGTCAGCGGGACAGAGATTGAAGGAATCCACCGCTGGATAGACATTGATGGCATACAGAAATCTTCCGCCAAGCGTCTCGACGCGAGTGATGTGACCGCCGGAATAGGGGACGAGCTCCTGCACCAGCGCGACATGATCCAGGCCGAGGTCAATGGAGCCCTTCGCCGTCGCGCGCTCGAGCTCTTCCGGTGAGTCGTAGCGGGTAATCCCCGCTCCGCTGCCACCGATGTTTGGCTTGACGACGACAGGAAAACGGAGACCGGCAGATGCCCGGACCGCGACGGCGCCGCTGTTGATGACGCGGGCGCGCGGATAAGGAAGTCCGAGCTCTTCCAGAATGTCGAGCTGAAACGCCTTGGAGATCTCCATCGAGTAGACCGCCGAGCCGTTCACAACCGGCACTTCGAGGTTTTCGAGGTGCCGAAGCCAGCTGAGCGTGTGGAAAGTGGATTCTGCCTCGCTTCGCAGGTACGCGGACGGGCTCGCTCGATTCACGACCAGAGAATATGGAACCTCCGTCTCCGCCGGATCGTAGCAGTGCGCGTTGGCATCGAGTCGAGTGAATGGAACGCCCCGTCGTTCCAGCTCGGCGAAGAGCGGCTTGAACCAATCCGGATGCTCGTGGAGAATTGCAATGGGCCGGTCGTCGATACGTGTCATGCTGAACTCTCTTCCATTATGAAATGGCGAAAAAAGCCGCGCTCTCGGAGGAGTCGCGGCCTTGTCGGCGTTGAAGGGCTTTCTGCCCAGCTGGTGTCTCATTCGCTCAGGTGCGCGAACTTTCGCCCAGCACTCCAAGGGTGGAGGATGGTTGCCAACAACACAGCGAATTGCACACACGGGGCATGGTCATGAGGTGAAGCTATCGAGCCAACAGGTACATTTGCAACCCTCGCGGTGCCTCGACGCTGAAGACCACCAGGTGCCCGAAGCGCCATCGTGCCGAGCTTCTGACGGTCACCATCGTGCTCAGCAAATTCGTCACGAAGGGCGTTCTCCGGCGAGCGAAGCGCAGTCGCCCCGCCGTGTAACGCCAGCCGCAAGATAGGTTTCCGACACTCCTCTGTCCCGGACACTCCTTCTCTCTAATTCCTCTGGTCGACTGGAGGTCAAGGCCAACTAGCAGTGAATCGCTTTACGCACCGTAAACCCCCGCCTACATTCAGACAAAGCGCAGGGATATGAATGCCTCGCGCAACCACGCCACGGGCAACCAGTGAAGAATCCACGAATACAGAACACGGTCAGGCTCTCCGCGGAGGGGCTGGCAAAGATCCTCGGTGATCTCGAAGCACGAGTCCTGCGGGCGGTTTGGCAGATTGCCACACCGGCCACGGCGCGCGCGGTTCACGCGGTTGTTGTGAAGCGCCATCGTGTCGAGCTTCTGACCGTCATCACCGTGCTCAACAAACTCGTCACCAAGGGAGTTCTTCGCCGAGCGAAGCGGGATGATCTGCTGCACTACGAGGCGCGTTTTGGAAAGGAGGAATTCATGATGCTGGCGTCGCGCAGAGTAGTCGAGGGCATCGTGAATCTCGGCCCGCGGGCGGTTTCCGCGTCACTCGTGGACGTTTTGGCAGAAAGGGATCCGGAGCAGCTCGCGGAGCTGGGGCGTCTCGTCCGGCGCAAGCTCCGGAGTCGGGAAGGCTCGTGACTGGGTTCCGGCGGGAGACCGTTCCCAATAATCTCGTGGCGCAGGAACAGTCGCACCGTCGTGCAACGCTGCTTGGCATAAGCGTCGTCATCGTTCTGAGCATCGCTCCGGTATTCGGGCACCATGTTTCGGCGAGGCTGGCGAATGCTCTCGGAGGAATGGAGCACGTCGGCGCTTTCTGTGTGGTCGCGCTGCAGGCTGTTCTTGCTCCCGTCCACGGCGCATTCCACCTGGTTCTGGGAATCGGGCTGGCTTACGCCGTCTTCGACAGGTGGCGGAGCTGGCGTGCGCTCAACGGTGCACTGAGTTCCCTCGAGTCGTGGCCCGCCCGTGAAGGAGAGCCGCTCTGGCATGCGGCTATGGCTGCGGGGCTCGACCCGGCGAGATTGCGCGTCGTTGACGGGCTGCCCAACCCCGCATTCACTGTCGGGCTGACATCTCCGCGAGTGTACGTTTCGTCCGCGCTCGCGGACGCTCTGCATTGGGGAGAGCTCGAGGCCGTCATCGCGCACGAGACAGCGCATGTGCAACGGCGGGATCCACTCCGGGTCACGGCTTATCGCTTCCTGGCGTGCACGCTTTTCTGGATACCGGCTCTCAGAAAGCTCGCCGACGACCTGGCGGATGAAGTCGAAATCCTCGCCGACGATTATGCGTGGCGGGATCGCCCCCTCGATCTCGCATCGGCGATCCTGAGTTTGGCCGAGTGGCGTCAGAAGGCAGTGGTACGGGGCGCGGTCGGATTCCAGCGGGACGACTTGCTCGAGCGCCGCATACGGCGTCTTGCCGGAGAGGCCACACCGGTCTCAAGCCACCTGACTCGGAGATCTATCGCTGGCGCGGCGCTCGCCCTCGGCCTCGTGATCACGTCTGGAGTGTTCGGCGCTCAACCTGTATCAACAGCCGCCGTCCACTACCGCCACCACTGCAGTCACGCAGGCGAGTCTCCCTTACTGCATCTCTTCTGCGCCGGATTCCATCTGGCAACGACTCATCTGCGCTGTCCTCACGAGTTGGCGGCGATCCATTCCGCAGGGCTACCGGCAGGCTCCTGAGACAGGGGCGGGCCCCGCTCTCACGGAAGTGCTGCGACGAGCCGCCGCGCGGCTGACGCGGCGGTTGAGCGACCTCGACCAAATGAGCGAACCCCGAGTGAACCTCAAGTGAACCCTTGAGTTCTGCGGGTGTACGAGGATTGTCGCATATTTTATGCATCATAAAAAGAAATCGTGGTGTTCTTTCTTCAGCCCCCGGATTCATGAACCTGTCATCCACGCGGCCGGCAATCGTCTACGCGGCCGCTGCAATCGCGCTTGCTGCCGCAGCGACTCCCGTCGCCGCCCAGACCGACTTTTACAACACCGATGCCGGCCGTCCCATCCAGATCGAGGACGCATATGCGACAGAGCGGTACGCGTTCGAGATGAAGCTCGCGCCCGTGCGCCTCGAGCGCCTCAGGGGCGGGCTCTACAACTGGGCAATAGAGTCCGAGTTGGCCTATGGCATTCTTCCGCGCACGCACATCGAGCTGGGCTTACCGTTGGCCTATTCCGATCTCGGTAGCGGTCGCAGCCGCTCCGGCGTCGCCGGTCTGGACCTGTCGCTGTTCCATAACCTGAACGTCGAAACGCGAACGCTACCTGCGCTCGGCCTCCGCGCCGACGTCCTGTTTCCGGTTGGTAGTCTGGGGCCCGATCGCACCTACGCATCGCTAAAAGGTATTGCCACCAGGACCTACAGCTGGTCGCGCTTCCACCTGAACGGTCAGTACACGTTCGGCTCGTCCAATCAGAGCCAGCCGCTTTCGTCAGGCAACGCCACGGCCACAACCCCCGGTGAGATCGAGGTGTCGAGGTGGCTCGCTGGCATCGCGGTCGACAAGACGTATCCCCTCAGCGCGATGCTGGTGACTGCTGATTTCTTCGCCAGGCAACCAGTCCTCGACGGGGAAAAGGTGGATTACAATGTCGGTACCGGCATTCGTTACCAGGTGAGCCCGAAGTGGGCCGTCGATGGCGGTCTCGGCCGTCGGCTCAACGGCCCCGGCCAAGGCTGGTTCGCGACATTTGGAACAGCGTACCAGTTCGGGTTGGCTTCACTGATGCCCGGATCGGCCCGCTAAGCGGCAGCGCACGCCTTCATTCATACATACATACCTCGAGAGAAGTCATGAGCTCACTCATCAAGACTGGTCGGCGAACACTGCTGGCGCTTTCCGCAGCGTCGGCTCTCACTGCGGTGACGGCCACACCAGCAGCGGCCCAGTGGTCGACGACGTACGAGCAGTTCTACATGCCTGGCTCCTTCAACTGGGCGTTCCGCAACACATATCCCGCGGCCGACCGGCTGTTCAACGCGTTCGACTATGGCCATGCCATCCTGTATGAAGAGCTTTACACAAAGCCCGGTGCCCCGGTGACGGGGCTCGAGCAGAAGCAGTACGACTTCATCACGAAGAAACTCCTGACCAATCCGCCTCACGTACCGCTGGAAGAAGCGACGATCGAGGTAGCGTACGCCAGGCTCGCACCCGAGGCGAAGGCGATGTTCGATTGGGCCCACCTGTTGCACCGGCAGATCTACGACGTGTGGTCGGATGACCGGCTATCGCCGGCCCAGAAGGACGTGCAGGTCGCGAAGCTGATCAACTATTACAAGACGCGGGCCGACCTTGCATTCAGCTCGGTGCCGAAGTCAATGGAGCTGATGGAGGGGCAGTACTACTCGACGGCATTTCGGAACAACTATCCAAAATTCAATGGGCTCATCTGGGCGTATCACTGGCTCCAGGTGGGCCTTTACGAACCGCTCATCACGGGCAAGACAGTAGCCGACCGCCAGACGGGAATCGTCGCTGCGGTCGCCCGGTTCCGGCAGATGCTGGAAAATCCACCGAATGGAATGCCGCGCATCATGCCCATGACGGCGGCGGTATCGCCGATGTTTGCGCAACGCTACCCCGAGGCGGCGATCATCTTCGACAACCTGCACTCGATGCACGACGTCGTTTCGGACATCCTTGCCTCGCCCAGGGTACCGCAGAACAAAAAGCGTGAAGAGATCCTGAAAGCTGCCGCGAGATATCGGGACCGCGCGTCATTCGCGATGACCCAGTCCGAATGGATGGACATGGCACAGATGATGGGAGTCCAGAACATGGGAGGTCCCGCTGTTGGGTTCCTTCCGAAACTGCCGGCAGCGACGGTCGCTCGCGGCTCGACGTCGATGACGAACATGGCGGCGATGGGCGGAATGAGCGGCATGAGTCACGGTGCACCGACAACAGCCGGCGCGGTGAACACAGACACAATGAAGATGCCCGCTGCGGACCACTCGAAAATGAACATGCCCGGCGGGAACATACCGGGAATGGGAGACTCATCGAATGAGATGATGAAGATGCACATGCGAATGATGGCGGACCCGGTGATACGCGCGCGGATGATGGCGGATCCCGAAATGCGGAAAATGATGACCGGCATGATGGCGAGCATGCCGCCAGAGCACCGCGCAATGTTGCAGAAGATGATGTCGAAGGACGCGAGGCCGGGTACGACTCACCCGCACTCGACAATGAAATCGAAGAAATCGACAGGGAAGAACCCGACGACCAGCAAGGGGACAGCGAAGAAATCCACGAAGTCCGCCGCGCTCACTGCGTCTCACGAACTTCTCTAGAGTTTTCTCCGCTCAGTCAAAAGCCACGCTCCGCCGGCAAAGCATAACAGTATGAGTGTGGAAATCACGCCCCACTCGCCTGGTGTAGTCCTTCGCTTGAGCTGCATCATCTCCGCAGTGGCGTGGGGCCCGGAGATCTGCTTTTCGGTGCGCATTCCTACGTTTCCACGCATGCCCGGCATCGCGGTGCCCGATCCTCCTGGAGCGGAGCCGATAACGATATCGGTTCTGGCGGCAACGTCTCCGTCTGCGGCAATGGCAACGAGCGTGTATGCGCCGCCCGGAATGTTGGGTGGAAGCGTGAGGTTGGTACTGAACTTCCCTGCGGCGTCGGTGCGAACGCGCCCCACGGGATAATTGTCCAGAGTACCGCGCAGTTGCAGTGAAAGGTTGGAACTCTTGTCAAGCTTCTCACCGGTGAGAGCAACTGTTCCTCCTCCCTCGACTTGCGTGCTGGCAAGCCGGATGACACCGCCGCCGTGCGGGTAAGCCGGAACGGCCGTGGCGACCAGCAGAGCGGCGGTAGCGAGCACTATGCGTTTCATGTTGACCGTCCTCACATTCCCATGTGCTGCTGCTGTGGAGCGAGCGCTCCGAAGATGATTCCACCGATATACAGGACAAACATTATCAATGAGATGGTCGTGACGAGCCCGTGTCGCGGGTGGCCCTCTTTCGGCCGGTCGATGAGCGGAATGAGGAACAGGAAGCCAAAGAGGATGATTGGTGCGATAACCATGCCCCACATGCCGAAGTTGTTCTCGACGACGTAGATCCAGAGGAACGGCCAGAACGGCTTGGTCATTTCGACGCCCTGCACCGAAGGATGTCCGATGCCCGGTGGAAAGACGGCGGCGAGTGTCCCTGCAAGACCCATGACGAGCAGGGCGTATCCGAGCAGCTTGGGAAGGTGGTCGGAAAAGCGGCTGGACTTGGGCTCGGTCGCGTTGATGCCGATCGCGCGAATCAGGTAGAAGTGCAGGCCGATCAGGGCGAGGAGCACCAGAGGCAGCAGACTGACGTGTGCGCTGTGGAGGCGGCTCAGTAGACTCGTGCTCTGGGTGAAATCCGGGCTCAGCGGAGCACCGAATGGGCCGGTCATTTTGGAGCCGGCGATGGCATGCTCGAGGGCTTCTCCGCCTTCCTGATCGGCACGGAGTACGGTGCCAGTGAACGCGAGGGTGAACAGCACCGCAAACATACCCACCCCCGCCCACCACGTCAGCTCGCGGGGCCTGATGTAGCTGCGGCGCCAGAATACGTAGCTCATGTGAAGGAAGACGCTCACGAGGACGATACTCGTTCCCCAGTAGTGAAGCCCGCGAACCCAGTTCCCGATGGGCACGCGGGTCATGATGTAGATGACGCTGTCGTGTGCAGCTACGGGATTGGGATCGTAATACTGGTCGAGGAGAATCCCGGTAACTACGAGCAGGAGGATTCCAAAGAAGGTCAGCCCGCCGAGCATGTAGGCGAGGCGATTCGCCGAAGGAGCGATGGGATAGTCCAGCTGGTGGAGAGCGAGACGTTCGCGAACGAAGGGGGGACGACGCGCCGAGCCCGCCACCGCACCCTCGGCATCTGGTCCAACATTCAGTTGCTCGGCCAATTCGTCTCCAGGCTCGCGTCTACTGTGGATACTCTGGGGGGTCGCGCAAAGGTCCGGCCAGCCGGCCGGACCGGCTTTATTTTATTCTGCGTAAAACCTAAGCCTTGGCGATTTAGCCGGCAAGCGAACCGGGGAGGCGCCACGCCGACGTATGTGAGGGCGGCCATTGAGCCGCACTCACCGTGTCATCCCGCAGGATTGTGGTGACTTCCCTGACAATGATTCCGATGGACGCCTGACCGCTCCATCGTTGCGGCGCGCATAGACTGCGGGCACCAATCGTGGGTTGGTACTCGCGCCGGAACGTCCTACAGGCATATTGCTCCTTCATGCGACTTCTCCATCGTCTCACTACCGTACTCTCGAGCGCTCTGCTCCTGCAGCTCTCACTGCTTGGCAGCGGAACGTTGTGCGCACGACATGGAGAAGTTAACCGGATGGACGGCAGCGGATCGGACGCAGCACACGGTGCGTATGATTCCGGCCAGACCCCTCAGACTCCGGGGACGTGTGCGTCAATGACCTCGTGCGCAACGGCGGTGGCCGCACCGGCGTCGGCCGTGCGGCTCGTCGAATCTGTCGGCAGCGAGATCGATCTGCTCGAACCCGCCGTGAGCGAGTGCGGGCCACGCATCGCGCCCGAATTTCCGCCTCCGCGAGCATAGTCTGCAACGCGTTGTGCGCAGCTCATCATTCGTTGTGAGTTGAACGAGTGAAGACCCGTCCGGGCCTGCGTTCGGACGATCCCCTGGAGGCTCATCAGAACATGTTCATTTCTTGGCAGCGTCGAGACCGTCGCACACTCGGAATGTCCGCGCGCTGGCCGGCGATCGGGTTCGTCGGAGCGCTGGTCACCTTCGTGTGCGCGACATCAGCCGGAGCACAAGCGAGCGCCGGTGAACACGTCCTGCTCGGCGATCTCTACACGCAGGTGCAGCGCACGAACCCGCGGATCGCCGCCGCGCGGTCGCTCGCGCAGGCGGCTCAGGCGCGGGTGCCCGGCGCGAGGCGACCGCCCGACCCGCAGCTCCAGCTCGGGTTCATGAACTACACAATTCCCGGTCTGCGACCGATGCCGACGCTCGGCATGACGCAGCTCCAGGCGATGCAGATGCTGCCTCTCGGGGGTAAGCTCGCGCTCGCCGGCCGCACGGCGGGCGCGCAGGCGTCGGCGACAAACGAGCGCGCCCGCGACGTCGGCTGGGAGCTTCGGATCGAGACGGCGATGGCGTTCTACGATCTCTACGCCACGGATCGCGGCCTCGACGTCGCGCGCGAGACGCTCCGGCTCCTTCAGGATATTGAAAAGACGGCCGAGGCGATGTATCGCGTGGGCGACGGGCGACAGTCCGATGTGCTCCGCGCGCAGGTGGAGATCGCAAGGATGGTCGAAGATACCCTGCGCATGCAGGCCATGCGGACAACAATGGTGGCAAGGCTGAACGCGCTGATCGATCGTTCCGCGGACGTCGTCGTCGGAACGCCGGCGCTGCCCCGTTTTCCCGACACCATCCCCGCCCGGAACTGGCTCGATTCGATCGCGAATGGCGATCGGCCGATGATCCGCGCGGGCCTGGATGACGTTCGCGCGGCAGAGTCGTCCGAGCAGCTCGCGCGAAAGGAGATCTGGCCCGATCTCCAGATCGGCGTGCAGTACGCGCAGCAGCGCAGCGAGATGGGCATCGAGCGCATGGGCAGTCTGATGTTCGGCGCGTCGGTCCCGGTCTTTGCGCGCGCCCGGCAGCTCAAGATGCGCGACGAAGCCGGAGCAATGAAGCAGATGGCGCTGGCTGACCTCGCCGCGATGCGCGCCGAGACACGGGGCAAGATTGGCGAGGCGTACGCGGCGCTCCTGCGAGCGCGGAATCTCGCGCGGCTCTATCGCACTACGGTGTTGCCGCAGGCGGAGGCGACGGTCTCGTCGGCGCTCGCGGCGTATCGCGTGGGGAGCGTGGACTTCATGACGCTTCTCGATGACCGCATGATCGTGAACAAATACCGCCAGGAGCTCTACACTCTCGAGGCGGATCAGGGAAAAGCGTGGGCCGATCTCGAGATGCTCACGGGTCGTGCGCTCATCGACTCGAACTCAACCAGTGATGAAGCCAGCGCGCCGGCCGCGACAACGAGAGGTGCCAAATGAAGCAGGAACTGAATCAGTCGAATGATGTCGGGCCGGCCGGAAAGCCGGTCACTGCGTCCGCGCGACGGCAGGACAGCCGCGCGCGCACAATGAAACGCGCTGGCGCGTACATCGTGGTGCTCGGAGTCACCATCGCCGCGGTGTACTACGCGACGCGAGGAAGCGCCGCGCCGAAGAGCATGGCCCCGTCCAAGAGCGACGGTGGAGCAACGCCTGGTGCAAACGCAGCTCGGTCGATCGCCCTCACACCGGGCGAGGCGCAGCGAATCGGTGTGACGTATGCCGTCGCGGCCGTGGGTCCGCTCGGCAAAGAGGTGCGGACTGTCGGACAAGTGACCTTTGATGAGACCCGGGTCAAGACTATCACCCTGAAGTTCGATGGCTGGGTCGACCAACTCATTGTGAACGCAACGGGGCAGCGCGTCGCGCAGGGCCAACCGCTGCTCACTATCTATTCGCCGATGCTGGTGACGGCACAGGAGGAACTCCTCCTCGCGAAGCGTCTGGAAGGCGACGTCGCGGGGGCGAGCAGCGATGCACGGCGGAGCGCGAGCGATCTGCTGATGTCGGCGCGGCGACGGCTCGCCTACTGGGACATTCCGAAGAGCGAGATCGCCGAGATCGAGCGAACGGGACAGGTGCGAAAGACGCTGACGATCCGTGCCCCTGCTGGCGGGTATGTGCTCGAGAAGAATGTGATCGCGGGCCAGAAGATCATGGGCGGCGAGGCACTGTACAGAGTGGCCGACCTGAGCATCGTCTGGGTCGAAGGCGAGGTGTTCGAGCAGGATATTGCCTCGATGCGCGTGGGTGAAACGGTGCGCGCGGGTTTTGGGGCGTTCCCCGGCGAGTATCGGACGGGGCGCATCTCATACATCTATCCGACGCTCAACCCGGACACGAGGACCGTTCGGGTCCGCGTGGTGCTGACAAACGCCGATCTCCGACTCAAGCCGGGCATGTATGCGACGATCCTGATCGCCGGCACGCAGCGGCCGAGCGTCTTGACTGTGCCGCGGTCGGCGGTGCTGTCCACCGGTGAGCGGAGCATCGTGTTCGTGCGCGAGGCCAATGGTATGCTCGCGCCGCGTGAGGTGGCGCTCGGCGTTTCGACGGAGGACCGGATCGAGATTCGGCGCGGGCTATCAGCGGGTGAGACGGTCGTCGCGTCGGGCACCTTCCTCGTCGACGCGGAATCCAACCTCGCGACAGCCCTCGGCGGCATGGGCAACATGCCGGGGATGGAGTTGACCACGCCGGCCAAACCACTGCCGAAAGCGAAGGAGTAACCCGCCATGCTGAAGCGAATCATCGAGTCAGCGGTCGCGAACAAGCTCCTCGTTGCGCTCTTTACGCTTGCCGCCGCGATCGGCGGCATCTATGCCATTCGTCGCACGCCGCTCGAAGCGCTGCCCGACCTGTCCGACGTGCAGGTGATCGTGCAGGCCAACTACAATGAACAGGCGCCGCGTATCGTCGAGGATCAGGTCACATACCCGATTGCAGCCGAGATGCTCAAGGTGCCCGGCGCGCGCACCGTGCGCGGCTACTCGTTCTTCGGCGTGTCGTTCGTGTACATCATCTTCAACGACGGCACCGATCTCTACTGGGCGCGCTCCCGCGTTCTCGAATATATCAATGGTATTCGCGGGAAACTTCCCACAACCGTCACGCCGACACTCGGCCCCGACGCGACAGGCCTCGGCTGGGTCTACCAGTATTCGCTCGAAGACACCACGGGCAAGCTCAACCTGGCCCAGCTTCGGGGCATTCAGGACTGGTACCTCCGATACGCGCTCACTGCCGTGCCGGGAGTATCGGAAGTAGCGAGCGTCGGTGGGTTCGAGAAGCAGTACCAGGTGGACATCGATCCGGCGAAGCTGCTCGCCTACGGAATTCCTGTCACGCGGGTGATGTCCGCCATCCAGTCAGCGAACAACGACGTCGGCGCGATGACGATGGAACTGTCCGAGCGCGAGTACATGGTGCGCGGCCTGGGGTACCTCAAGTCAATCGGCGACATTGAAAACGTAGTCGTAGGTGCCACCAAACAGGGGACGCCGATTCGTGTCGCCGAGCTGGGGCGCGTTTCCGTCGGCCCGGCGAACCGGCGTGGTGTCGCGGATCTGGACGGTCGGGGCGACGCGGTGGGCGGCATCGTCGTGATGCGCTTCGGCCAGAACGCGCTCACCACGATCGCCAACGTGAAAGCGAAGATGGCGACGGTGGCGAAGGGGCT
>JBGPLS010000069.1:0-13861 GCA_041486565.1 Gemmatimonadaceae bacterium | reverse complement strand
TTCCGAGAGCAGGAGGTCGCCTCACGCCCCCGAATCCGCCTGCTCATGCAGTACGATCGTCGCCTTCCCTTCAAGTCTCTCGAGTCGCACCTCCACTTTCGCCCTCACTTGAGAGCGCCTGATAGCCAATGCATCACATTCAACGCAAACTGCCTGTCATCGTTTCCCGGTGAATTCATGCCCATCTTGAAACCAAGCGGATCGACTTGCGCTGAAAGGAGGCCGGCTTCGCCAAGCATTACCAACTTTCCCTTCCCGAACGTCATCGCAATGGCCTGAGCGTGGCCGCGCGCCGAGCGTCGAACCGAGCGTGACTCCCAATCGTACGCGCCATCGTCCATGCGGAGAATGGGAATGGCGCCCGGTGGAACGGACAACGATTGACCGGTGAACGTCACGACGTTTTCTATGCGCTCCGCCGAAGTCCGGCCGTCGGTGATCGGGCACGCCGTGAGTAACCCATTAGCACGGCTGAAGAGAAGGCGCTCGTTATCCCACCCGGAATGATTCTTGTCATCGCGGGCGAAGGCCAGGTACATCGTGACGCCAAACCGGCTGGCCAACTGCTCCGCGGCGGATCCGAACGGCACATGGTCAGCGATGAGGAGAAGCGCGCCGCCGTGCTGGACCCATGTCACGAGAGCCGTGTCCTCGGTTTCCGTAAACGCCGCACGACTTTCGTGCCCGTCAGGTCCAAGTGCGTTTGCGACCACAAGGATTTGAACGGAATCCAGCGATGCCGCGGTAAATTCGGACGTGTGCTCGGCCGCCCGGTATCCATCGTGTCGCAACAGGTCCGCCAGCGGCCGGTAGCGGCCGGTCGGCGTGTGCCAGTTATTGTGAGCCACATCGAATGCGATCCGCGGGCCCACGTTCCCGAGGTAAGTGGGATGCGCCACGGATGAGTTGAAGCGCGGGTCTGGCCGTTGGCCGGTCTTATCGTACCAGTAGATGAAGCCGAGGCCAACGGCCAGAATTCCGACAACGCCGATCACGACGCGCAGAATGGTGCGAGGTGTGTTCAGGAGGATCTCCCGCCATTGGAGGAGCGTCCATCTCCAAGTGCGGATGGTCACGGCCGCGCCTAAAGGCGAACTGGACATCCGTACGCGTAACACCGAGTGGAGGTTTCCGCGCGCGCGATCAGCGGCTATCGATTCGGCGAGCCTGGAACGTCCGGATGAGTGTATACGCGAATCCATTGATTCGTCCTACTGAATCCCTGCTGAACTTCACGCGGGCCCAGTAACCGCGATCGAGAAGCTCATCCAAGCTTACGGGGTAGATCGCATTAACAGTTCCGTCGCTCCATATCGCGTCGTAGTATCCGCCGCGATCCACGAGCCTGATCTTGGCGTTCGGAACGAAGTAATTGCTGGGCATCTCATACCCGCCTGCTGCGCCAGCAAAGACGCCTGGCGCGAGCAATACTGGCCGAACTTTCGGTGCGGTGACGTCCTTCCCAAACACTATTGAATGCAGGTCGTTTAGGAATGCCGAATCTTGGGCAACTGGCGAGTAGCTATTACTCAACACGATGACATTGGTGCTGTCATCGAGATAGCGCTCAACCGAAACGTTGAATCCGGGACTGCGCCCGCCGGTCTTAATCTGCTTACGCCCGAACCGTTCGTCTCGTGCCCAACCATAGGAAAATCCCGGAAGTGGTTGGAGAATCTTTGCTACCGATCCGCGCGTGAGCAGATTCCCCTCAAAAATGGCGCGTACAAAGCGGTCGATGTCTTCGGCCGTAGTAACCAGCGAAGCGGCGCCGGTGTTATTCGACCAGTCTATCGGGCGAGGTAGACGGACACCTTTGACTCCGTCGGGCTCCGTACCTGTCGCGCGATTCGCAATGAGGCGGCTCGCTAGTCCGTCATGAAGGGTTGCATCAAGTCCAAGTCTTTCGAATATGTTTGTCCTCAAGAAGTCGGCATACGACTGCCCTGACACTTTCTCGATGATAAAAGCCAAGAGGATGTAATTCGAATTGCTGTAGCGCTGTTTGCTTCCCGGCTCAAAGTCGAATGGCTTCTGCTTGAACATCGCAACTATTTCTGCGAGTGTGTGGGGAAATCGTTCTTCGCGACCATAATCTGGCAGATCGCTGTAGTTAGGAATGCCCGATGTATGCCTCAATAGATGTTCGATTCGGATCTGCGGTCCACGTGGATAGTCAGGGATAAACTTGGCGACGGAGTCCGAGTCACTGAGCAAGCCGCGCTCCTCCAGAAGCAGGATTGCGGCCGATGTGAATGTCTTTGTTGCAGAAGCGATGTGAAATCGGCTCTTCGGTGTGTTGGGAACCTGAAGCTCGTAGTTCGCCATGCCGTAGCCGCGCTCGAAAAGAACCTTGCCCGGGCGCGAGACTCGAATCACACCTGTGAAGTTGTTGCCCGCCAGGTATGGTTCGAGATAGCGGTCTATGCGCGCAGCGAGATCGAGAGGCTCAGCGGAACGAGTCGGCCCTCGGGATTGAGCCGGCCCCATCTGAATTAGCTCGCCTTGCTTCATCCGCAAACGAATTCGTTTGATGTTGCTGAAATCGGCAAGCGGGTCACCGTCCAGGACAAGAAGGCTCGCTTCGTAGCCTGGAGCGAGCCGGCCGATTCGCCGCTTAGGGAAGATGGCGAGAGCGGTTTCTTCGGTCCACAGCCTTAGCAACTCAGCGTTCGAGAAGATTCCGAGCGAGCTCAGGTACAGAGCTTCGGGCACGGATGTATTACGGTATGAGTCACTGCCGATTGCGATTCGAGCCCGATGCTTTCTTAACGTCCTGAGATTCAGGGTGGCAAGACTGTCCAATCGTCGGCGGACAATGCTGTCAGGCCCCGTCGGCGAGATGGTCGCTGCCTCTCCCAGCGTTGTGACGATGAAGACGCCACGATGAGCCGCCAGCTCGGCGTCGGCATCAGGAATCAGGTAGGGCGTCAGACTGGGTAGTTTCATCTTCTCATTTCCGCGGAACCCAGGCATGTGGCCTATCTCATCGACGCCAGCGGCGAGAGCGTTATGAAAATCCGCCGCGGTCTCGATGTGGGTCATCACCCGCAAGCCAGCAGCGTGCGCGCGCCGGACAATCTCGGGGAGAAGCGCCGGGTTTAGTCCGCGCCAATTGAAGAAGACGGTATCGGCCTTTCGACTCTCGTATTCCTCTGAGTAGAGGAGAAGCGTTTTGATGAAATCAGGGTGGCTGGCCAGAATGCGCGGCCATTTTCTCGCCAGATCGTCTTGGTCGGCAATCGTCCACACGAACCCGTCCGTGGAGTTGCTGTCGGCCGGGAGCATTCCGCCGCGAGCGAGGTTCCGGAGGTAAAGTCCCAGCGGATGTCCGCCCGGGCCAGTGAGGCAACCATTGGAAAAGGTCGCGTCGACACCGGTCGGCACGTTTATGAATCCCGAGAGCCCCCGGCGGCCGCGGAGCACGTCGCAGGGATTCTGACCGTAGAACACTCCATCGCGCATGTACTTCGCCACTACCGCGCTAGCGGTGGCAGGAGTAGACGCGTCAATGTTATGGTTGTGCGCCTCAGCGAATGGTGGTACGACGTAGCCGCCCTGCAGGTCGATCACGGAGTCCACGCGCATCCCAGGCTTTGCAGAGAAGATCCCACCGACGCTGTACATGGTGCGATCGACGAAGCGGACTCCGTCGAACCAATGGCCGTTCACCATCTCGATGACACGGCCCGGAGCCACGCCTGGGATAGGTGGCAAAGGGGCCTTGGTCGGCATGCATGCTGCGAGCTGAGCGATGAAGGCAGCAATCACACAGCGCAGGAGGCTGCGACCGGCTGCGGGTATCATGTCATCCCGCTCTCTGCGGCTGCCGGCCTTCCAGCCAGGGAACGAGAAACTTGATTCCGGTAAGCCAGTTCTCCTCTAGTATTCTTGCTGCCGTTTCAACATCTCCGCCTCGGAGCGCGCGGGTAATCGCGCGGTGCTGTTTCGCTGAGCCGGGCATCGCGCCCGAATACCTGATATACGCATCCTCGTAGCGTTGAACGCGAGATTTGAGAATCCCAAGCATTTCGTGAAGGGTGTCGTTGTCGTTCGCAGAAACGAGTGTCGAGTGCCAGAGCCCATCCAGGGCGCTCACATCGCTCGCCTTCCGTGCCTTCGCGAAACGTGCATTGATGCGGTCAAGCTCATCCAGCTTCACTGAATCGAAAGTCTGCTGTCGGATCGCGAGCGACTCGAGCGACGAGATCGTGGGGTAAAGCTCCTCGACCTCCTTCACACGAAGCGGGCGGACGGCGAAACCGTACTGCGACCGATTGTCGAGATATCCGTCGCGAACCAGTTCGATCAGTGCTTCACGAAGGGGGGTCGCGCTTATTCCCAGCTCACCAGCTAGAGCGGCAGGACTCAGTTTATCTCCCGGGCGAAGGAAGCCGTTGCGAACCCGCTCCGTAATGAGGCGTCGTACCGCGGCACGTGTCGGTTCGGACCGGATGATTGCCGGAGAAGTCATGGACCAGAATATATTCTATATTTCAAGCCAACGCTAGGAGCCTTCACGGCGTGATCAAGACGGCTGGTGACGGTCGCGAAAGTGGTGAGCTCTAGCATCAATGTGCCACTCGGAATCGAAGAGTTTCAATGATCGGTGTAAACCCATCTCAGCGGCGATTGTAACTGGCCGCACTGCGCACGAGGCGCATGGTAGGCGGAACACGACTGGTCAATGCATATGGGACGCCTAAATTGCGAATCGCATTCGGCCGGGAGATTACATGGCTTGGGTCCGCCTCGCTTTATTGGCGCTCGGCTTGGTCGAGGGTGCCTGGATGACCTTTGATGGAACTCGCGCCCTGTCGATGGGTGATTACGTGACACCGTCGAGCGGGGCACATGCCGGGAAACTCGGCCCCTGGAACCACATTGTCAGCGCAGTCGGTATTCCGCCCCGATCAACCGCCATGAAGTTGATCTTCGTAGTCTACGGCCTGGGCTGGCTGACTATCACTTTGGGATTCACGTATCACGCGGCATGGGTGTGGCGGGCCATGTTAATCGCTTCCATTGCGACACTCTGGTATCTGCCGGTGGGAACAGTCTTTGGAATCATCCAGTTAGCGGGGCTAATCTGGTTGCGCCGCACCGGGTAGAGGAAAATGCTCGCATATGTTTTTTGGCACTGGCCATACCGCAACGTTGATAGAGCATCCTACCAGGATGATCTCGCAAAATTCCACATGTCCGTCGCGACCTCTAGACCCGATGGGTTTCAATATTCAGTCGTATTCCGAATCGAGGGTACTCCCTGGATCGGGGAAGAAGTTGAAGCGTACGAAGATTGGTATGTTGTTGAAGGCTCCTGGGCTCTCGACCTGCTCAACGATGCGGCGGTCTCGCATTCGCGCAAAGAGCCTCATGATCGAGTTGCTCAGCGCGCCGCGGGCGGAGCAGGCGGCCTATATCGCTTTCGCAATGGACAGGTTGATGTGCGTCAGTCGCGATTCGCCGCGTGGCTCTCCAAGCCAACCGGAACTTCATACGAGACGTTCTATGCTTCGCTGTCTCCGTGGACGAGTCAGCCAGGGGTGGGGCTATGGGGACGACAGATGGTCCTTGGGCCAACGCCTGAATTATGCTTGCTTAGTCCGGCAAGAATTGATTTGCCTGAAAGCTTTAAGGGCCTGACGTCAGGATTGAAACCGACCTGGCCGGAATCGAGATGATGGAGAACGCTTTCGAAGATTTCGGACCGTTCGACGGCAGAATCTGGATCAACTGCGCTCATCAGGGGCCGTTGCCCAGAATCGCTGTTGAAGCCGCACAGGAAGCGCTCTTCTGGAAGATTGCCCCACATCGCATCGCCGACGACTCTTTCCGCGCAGTTCCCCTGCGCTTGAAGAATGCTTTGGGACGGCTCATCAACGCGCCGGCCGAAGATATCATCCTGGGCAACAGCACATCGTACGGCCTTCACCTCCTGGCCAACGGCATCCCATGGCGAGCGGGTGACGAAGTGTTTTTCGTGGAAGGCGATTTTCCGGCCAACATTCTTCCGTGGCTTGGCCTTAGAAAACGCGGTGTAGTCGTTCGTCTGATTCAACCACGAGGTGCCTTGCTGCAAGCTGACGAGCTTCGGAAGCATTTCACTGAACGCACCAAATTGTTTTGTACGAGCTGGGTGAACTCTTTTATCGGACACGCGGCGGATATTCAATCACTCGGCGCAGTCTGCCGTGCAAATAACGTTCTACTCGTGATCAATGGTTCTCAAGCCATCGGAACTCGCCAGCTGGATGTTGCAACGGCGCCGGTTGATGCGGTCACAAGTTGCGGTTACAAATGGCTGTGTGGTCCGTATGGCACAGGCTTTTGTTGGATGAGCCCGGCGTTGCGCGACTCGCTGGAATACAACCAGGCCTACTGGCTTGGAATGCAGGGGAGGCGAACGCTGAACCTGGCCACGCGCGGCCCGGTGCCGCGCGGCCTGGATGAGCACCGCGCACGTGATCGCTGCGGTGCGGTGGCGCGTCAGTGACCACGCGAGGATGCGCCGCGAGAAGAGATCCATCACGATGGCGAGATAGCGCCAGGCGCCGCCGACCGTGAGGTACGTGATGTCGCCGACCCAGACCTGATTGGGGCGGTCACACGTGTGGTCCAGAGCCGGTTCGGATGCCGCGCGTAGAGATGATGCACATTCACCTTCGCTCGATAACCTTGCACCGCTTTCGCGCGGAGCCCCGCCGCGCGCATGAGGCGCGGGACCCGGCGTCGGCCCACGGGCCAGCCCGCGTTGCGCAGCAGCTGATTGAGACGTGGGCTGCCGTAGCGTTCCTGATGTGCATCAAAGAGACGTTCGATCTCCGTCGTGAGGAGTCGGTCCTGTTCCGCATGGGCACTCTCACCACGCCGACTCCAGGCATAGAAGCCGGCCGTCGTCACGGCGTAGCGCCGGCACAGCGACGCGACGCTGAAGTGCGCGCGCTGCGAGTCGATGAAGGCGAACGTGTCGCCTTTCGAGCGGAACAGAACCGAATGGCTTTTTTTAAGAGTTCGTGCTCCTCTAGCAACAGCGCATGCGCCTTCTCGAGGGCCTCCAGCTGAGCGATCTCACGTGCGGGGCCGAGCGGTGGCGCCTTCCGCACCCGCCCGCGTAGTCGGCCGTCCCGCGCATCCTTGCGCCACTTCGACAGCATGAAGGGATGAATCGTCAGCGCAGCAGCCACGGTCTTCACCAGCAATCCCGGCTGCTGACTGAGTCGCACAGCCGTCAGCTTGAACTCGTCGCTGTACTTCCGCACCGCTCGTGGCCCTGATCGTGGCATCGTTGACACTCCGTGCTGGTTAGGTGGAAGTGTCTACAAAAGTGGTGCAAGAACCCTTTCAGCTTAGCTGAAGGCGTTCTATGAGAGCGATTGTCAAGGACACACTCCGTGCCTGCTGATTGCTCGGCGTTTTTCTCCGTGACAATCAGCCCTGACTTGGAATCGGGTGAGACCTTTCGGCGCGACGGGTTTCGCAGTGCAGTCTTCTTTTGCTTCTTCGGCATTGTTCTCCTCGCTTCAGCTCCAGCTCCGATCGGACGTGTGCAAGCGCTCGGGTCGCGCGTGGCGAACCATGGTTCTATCTGAGACTCAGCCTCGAGGGCCGGCCTGACGCTTTTTCGGGTTCTGCGGGAGGGCCTATGGTTAGGCGAGTGCCTCGGCAGGACTGCTGGCCGGGCGAACGCCTTAAATGAGACTGGCTCCCGCACCCGAGTCCCGGAATCCTGGATCCGCCGACGGGGCGAACAACCCCACACCGTGGTCTCCTGGATCGCGGGCGCTAACGCGCTTGAACTGTCAGCTTCGCTGGATCATACCGTTCTCCTCTTTTCCAAAGTCGCAGTGTGAGTGCGGCGAGCTTTCGCGTGAGCGTTACCCGCGCGAGCTCCTCGCGCATTCCGCGTATGAGCATTCCGTGATACAGATCCTGCAGCGGACCGGGCCGCGCCGTGGCGGCGGTCGCAGCTCCCTTCAACACACTCTTGAGCAGCCGACTGTGATTGCGATTGAGCCCGCGCGTCATCGGTGCGCGTCGCCGCCGCACTGGCCGACCGTCTTGCATCGAGTACTCGGAACTCGTCCGCGTCACAACGGCTAGGCCGGCATACGCCCACAAGTGCCGTTTGATCCGGAAGCGCCAAGGTGTCTGCATCGCAGACAAGAGCAGCGCGACGCGCACCGGACCGAGAAATGGAATCGAGCGCAGGACAGACCACGCAGGATCGCTCTTGGCTTCGGCCAGCATCGCAGCCTTCGCCTTTGGTCGCAGCGTCTGAAGAACATCCAGCTCAACGCACAACGTCTCTGCCCGGAAGCGCACGCCACGATCGGTAAGTTTAACAAGCCACGTCCCGCGACTTCGCGGGTGATAGATGCGCTTACCTAGGGTTTGAATCCCGCGGGCGCGGAACAATGCTTTGAGGCGGAGCATCACTCGCGTCGAGTCCTCGACGAGATTTTGATACGTCCGTGCCAGTTCCTTGAGAGCCGCGCGGTGGGGACTGCCGTGATAGACGGCGCGGAGCGAACCACACCGGAGCAACTCCGACAACTGCTCGGCATCAATCTGATCGCCCTTGTTTCCCTGCTGCGATTGTCCGCGTCGATCGCAGACGATCACACGGTCAACGACGGGGAATAGCAGGTCGTGCAGCCATTGTGCTTGTGTCCCTTCCTCGAACGTGACTTGGATCGATCCGCGCATTGCGCGGAAGAACTCGACAAGCACCGACGCTTCGGTGGGTACGATGCTGCGTGCGATCACTCGTCCACTCTCGTCGCGGACCGCCGCCACTGTGGTTGCCTGATGCACATCGAGCGCGACATACTTGGTCGTCTGCTTCATGAGAGCCGCTCCTTGCTGTGGTTCATGGATCCTCGACACATCCATGGTAGCAGTAAGGGGCGTGCTCTCAATATCCGTTAGGCAGGGGAGAGTACGCTTCGTCGCTCACCTGATCGGTCATCACAGTCTGCGTATCGGGAGGCCCACGGAGATTTGAATAGCGTCACTGTGGCTTGGCGGTAAGATCGCGACGCAGCAGCTCCAGCACGCGGTGTCGCTCCTCTTGCAAGTCGGGATGCACATTCTTTTCGCCGGCAAGCTTTTCCAGCGCCGCGAGCTGGGCCCGCTTCAGCGCCTGAGCTTCCGTCGCCACAATGTCCGGCGCCACTCCAATTCCGTCCCAGTCCGGTGTCGGACGCGAATGCGGGACCCGTATCGCGAAATGGTCGTCGATGCGAAACGCTGTCGTGAGGTGCGAACCTCCTCTGGTACGCTCGCCCACGATCACGGCCCGACCCATCGATTGGAGGCCGATGGCGAATGCTTCACCAGCCGAGAAGACGTCGGCGCTCAACAGGATGTAAAGCGGCTTGCCCGTGAAGCGTTCGTGGCCTTTGGTGGGGCGCGCGACACCGGTGTCGGTTCGGTTGGTCACGCGATTGTAGGTGGTCGTGCCGGTGGGGCGGACTGAATCCGTGAATTGCCCTCCGAGCCACCCGACCATCACCGGATCGCCCCCGGTATTGTGCCGAAGGTCGATGATGATGGCGTCCGTGCTGGCAACCATCGCCATCGCCCCCTCCGCGGTCGCCAGCGACATGTCTCGCGGAAAGAAGGTGCTGAGTCGCACCAGGCCCACGTTCCCCGGCAGGCGAGTGGCGGCGTCAAAGCCGAAGTTCCGCGAAACGCCCTCCGTGCGGACGATCTCGAGATAATCGCGCTCCGCGGCCTCGCGCTGGGCCGGCGTGTCCTCCGCACGCTTCGGAGCCGGCGCGTCGGTGAACGTCAGCCGCAGATGCAGATCGCGCGTAATGCGCTGCAAGTCCGCGGTGAGCGTATCAACGAGCTGCTGGGCGGTGACAATCCGATCGTAGTCCCCAGCGCGCACCCGTTTCCGCACGAACGCGGCCGCGCTGTCACCGGTCGCCGGTATGACGTAGTACCGGGTAAGTTGCACCATCGCCCCTTCAAGGACCCGTCGAACATCCGCTCGTGAAACGGCTGTGGCGTGAGATGGATTCGACTGAGCCGCGGCGGATGCGGCGAGCAGCAGTGGGACGAACGCAATTGTGGGACGCATAGATGGCACTCCTGGCCGGTGCACGCACTAGTCGGATGATAATTGCGCGGAGGCCACCTGCTGCGCCAATATATTGTTCATGCACAGTCGATATGCATGACGTATGATTCCGAACTGGCGCACTTGGAGCTGCGCCACCTGAGATATTGCCTCGCCGTGGCTGAGGAGCTGAACTTCACGCGCGCGGCGCGAAAGTTGAACATCGCGCAGCCGCCACTGAGCCAGCAGATCAAGCAGGTGGAAGAACGTCTGGGCGTAGCACTGTTCGTTCGCTCGAGCAGGAAATGCGAGTTGACGCCGGCCGGCGTCGCGTTTGTCGAAGCGGCTCGCCGGGCCCTGGCGGAAGTGGGCCGCGGTGCGGAAGCCGCAAAGCGCGCCGGGAGAGGAGAGACCGATCGCCTGCGGGTCGGCTTTACAGACTCCGCGGCGTTGAGCGTCCTCCCTGCTCTCGTTCGTCGCTTTCGCGCGGCTCATCCAACGGTGCACCTGGAGCTAAGAGAGGCGAGCACGAATGCCCAGCTTCTGGCGCTGGAGCGGGATCAGGAGGACATCATTCTCGTGCGCGGACCGCTGCGAGATCAGGCGGTCACAGTGGAAGTGCTGCTCAGGGAGCGATTCATGGCCGCGGTTCCGGACGACTGGCCTCTGAGCCATCGTCGCAGTCTCTCGCTGCCAGTGATCGCCGCGGAGCCACTCGTGCTATTCCAGCGCCATTTGGCGCCCGAGTTCCACGATTCGATTGTGGGCATGTTCCGTCGCGCGAAATGCACGCCGCACATCGCGTATGAAGCCGCTGAGTACCAGACGATGATGAGTCTTGTCGCCGCCGGCCTGGGCATCTCCATCGTGCCGGCGTCGGTTCGCAACCTCGGCCGAGTGGGCGTCAGGTATCTGCCGCTCGCAGGCGCGAGGGAACGGGCTGAGGTCGTTATCGCATACCGCGACAAGACGGCATCACAGTCGGTGCGCGCATTCGCGAAGTTGGCGCGCGCAATGAGACGAGATCCGTCGCGCTATCGACCGCCCGACAGGGACCTCGCCGGCACGACCTGCCTGCGATGACACGTCACGCAGTTCACCGAAGGGTTGGGGCTGCGCAGATCGGGAATGTTCTTGAGAAGTTGTCCGTTGATGATGCCATTCATGCGCATCATCGCTCGCGCGACCGACTTCTTCGGCTTCTCGTCCGACGCCCAGCAAGGCCGACATCGCGGCTTTCAGACGACGCAAATTCATGTGAGGCTATCTACCGAGCGTTAGACGAACTTTGAAACGCAGACATTGTGCTTACAGAGAATGATGTTGTTGGGGCGGTGCGCGAATATTTGGAGCGGCAGGGTTACTTAATCAAGCGCACTGCAACTTCCAACCAGAGAGGAATCGACATTGTGGCGCTTCACCCTTCGAGTGGGAGGATAGTTCTCGTCGAGGCGAAGGGTGAAACGACAAGCAAGAATTCAGCTCGCCAAGGCGAAGCGTTCTCGCGCGCGCAGTGTCGCACGCATATCGCGGTTGCGCTCTACACCGCCGCGAGACTACGAGACTCCCCGACGAAGCGCGCGAAGCAAGTGGTGGCTATCGCGCTGCCCGACGTTCCTCCTCATCCCGAGCTGGTCGAGAGCCGCGACGCGGGCACCGCACACCGGGAGTTCCAGAGCGCGCTAGTAAACGGGAACGAATAGCGGTCTAAAGAAGCACAAGAGGTACGCGCGGTGGATCAAAAGCGACGCGGCCGGTCTCGTCGAAATATCGGAGAAGAGTTTCTCCTTCTTTAGCACTCTCGATGCCGCGCGTCAGGTAAAACCCGACAACGTTGTCGGGCGATCCCTGAAAATGCAGGATACAACCGCGTTTCGAGCAACCGCCGGCTGCCCACGCCCTGACCAATCCGATGAACGCCGAATCGAATCACTTGTCACACTTTTCTGTGGGGGATCCCCGAGATGAATGCGACCTGGAGTTTGGTGCTGGTGTCACTCGGCTTGAGTTTACGGGCCAACCAGAGCGAGGATTGCCGCACCTTCGTTCTGAAACGGGATGGTGAATCGGTCCGCATCGAGGCGGCCGCGATCGCGGAGGGAATGACGCGCGTCTTTCCGGCGAACGAGGCGACTGGCACTCTCGGTGTGCTCTTTCCATTTGGTAACGGGAGGTCCGGAGACCTGATTTCGCGCCATGACAGCAGGCTCTTCATCGCACAGTGCCTCGAGGGAGAGCTCCGGATCCGAATACGCCAGTCTGACGGCCGTGAGCGCGCCTGGCCAAGCGGCAAAGCTGCCGAACTCGCACAGACCGACATGCGTGTGAACGTCGTGTGGCAGGGCGGTCACAGCGTGTTCCTCCTCTCAGGCGACGGAGCCGTGTCAATCGATTCAACCGGCCCGGTCGTCGACATCATTAGTTCGAAGGTGCCGTTGGACTCCGCGAGTTATGCCATCACCACCGAGGTCACGCGACGTTTGCACGAGGCACCCCCACGGGGTGCAGCCCCAATGAATCTCGCGATGGGAGCCGACGGCGCTCCCGCGCACCTGATGGTGTACGCGCGCAACTCGAGCGGCACCGAGGGGTGGATGGTACTGGACCTTGGCTCGGGGGGAACGGTGATCGCCAAGTCGTTTCTCCCCCCCGGCGCAAACGTGGTCCGCAGCACTGGAACAGAGTACAGCGACAAGGGCTCACGAGTGCTCGCCGGCACATTGGGCGGCGCTGGCGGGACTCTGGAGCACGGGTTTCTCGGCACCGCGCGACTCGCCAGTCTGCATCTCGGCGACGTCGTGATATCGGATCTTCGAGTCGAAGTCCTCGACTCACTTGCGCCCACTGACGGGCGCGCGATCGTGGGCATTCTCGGGCTCGATGTTCTTCGTCGGAGCGCGCGCGTGAGGCTCACGTATGGAACGCGAGGCGCTCGAGCCGCCGCAATTGATTTCGACCCACCGCCACTCCGCGCGGACGCTCACGTTGTCGAACTTCCACTCGCCGTCGCTGCCGGATACCTGTTCGTCGCGGGCCGAAGCGGGTCAGTTTCCTGGCACGCCCTGCTCGACACGGGATCACCGTGGTCGTTCATGGCCGAGTCGCTGGCACGGCGCGTTTTGCCTGACGTGAAGTTCGATTCCGTGGGTACCGTCGCGGGCCTGGATAATCATCGAATCGTGGTGCAGGCGACGACCCTGCCGCTGATCTCACTCGGCTCATCGACACACCAGAACGTACCGTTTCGGATCGCGACCCTGCCGGTCTTTGCGAACATGGGTGTGAGCGGAGAGACTGTGCTTCTCGGGAACTCGTTCTTCGCCCGCTTCCAGTCGATGACCCTGGATTTTGCGCACCACAGGCTCATTCTCGAGGCGCCAGCTCTCGTCCAAACGAAGTGAACAGGACGAAGTGAACAGGAGAGTCAAATGCGAAAGGCGTTGCTGTTGAAGGGCTTCCTGGGCCTGGCCCTCGTTGCGCCGCGCCCGGCGTTATCGCAAGTCACCCCGAAGGACCACGGCAGCGAAGTCGATCGCCCGCGCATCCAGATCCTGGTAGATAGCTCCGAAGCCGATGCCGTACTGGCCATCGTCGCCAGGCAATCGGCGGGACAGACGGTCAAGGCAGCCGATTGGCAGCGGCTCTTCGCCACGCAACCGTACCTGCGGCGGCGTTTTCGGTCGTTCACGCTCGGGGAGTTCGTGGCCACGCTGGCCGAGGGCACGCGACAGTCCCTCGACTGGTGGCGGACCGAGTGGCTGGAGCGCCGCGGCGTGCCCGAGCTTTCATGGC
>JBGPLS010000068.1:0-14106 GCA_041486565.1 Gemmatimonadaceae bacterium | reverse complement strand
TCCACCATTCGAAGATCCGACACGACACGGTTGAGCGGCCCGCGTGACACATTCCGGGCGAGATTCGCCGATTTCTGATGCGAGAAGTAACGAGCCTGTGAGACCAGAATTCTCGACAGCGCCATCCCGACGATTGCGAGTATGACCATCCCGACGATCAGCTCGCCCATGGTCAAGCCGCGACGCAAGCCGCGACGCAAGCCGCGACGCAAGCCGCGACGCAGCTCCGGAGTGAAGCCGCCCCCGGCCAGGCGATGAGTCGCCCGGCGATTCCGCGGCGAAGACATGATCCTCATGCGGGCGGCGGGTCGTCGGTGTCGAAAGTCGACATCGTGCTGGCTGAAGACCGAATGAAAGTCGTCGTATCGGGCTTGTACAACGTATTGGCCGGCGTGATGATCAGGATCACCTTCTTCGCCTTCAGCTCGTACACCTGCGAGATGAGCGAAACTGTCACGCTGCGCGTGTATGGATAAGGTTGGGCGGTGTTCGACGTGGTTGTAGTGCCGATGGCGAGACTGTCGAACGGCTGCGACTCGAGGAGATTGACCTGCTTCATCAGCACCCCGTTACGGTAGGCGCTGCCGACTATCCGGTGCGACCGGGCTGTGATCTTGAACACCATCGCCGCGAGAGGCGTCATCACAAGCGCCAGAAGAGTGATGGCGACGATGACCTCCATCAGGATGAATCCCCTTCGCCGGCCACCGGCGCGTTTCGTGTATCCGCTCTTCATTGGATGATCCTCCCCGGGAAGAGGAAACGGTGCAAAGAGATCTGGCCGTGTCACATCGGCGCCAGTCGCACGAATCCGGCGCTCGAGGCCGTGACGGTACGGATGTAGTCGCCCTGTGCGATAGTAACCGTCAACGATGCCGAGCCGATGCCGTTCGGCAGGACGTCGACGGTGGTTGGATTGGATGTAAGCGTCGTGAGCCCGTACTCCGACCGATTATCCATGATGCGCGTCTGGAAGACGGTGCCCGTCGCGCGATCGGTGAATTCGTAGGTCTTGGTGCTGGGAGTGAACGTCAACCGAACGGGGGCACGCTGGCGCCCTGCCATCGCGAAGCCATTCTGCAGATCAGCGACGACGACCTGCGCCGCCCTGTTGACCCTCTCGTGGCGCATCACGCGAGCCATTTTCGGTACGCTGATCGCGACCAGCAGACCGACTACAAGCAGCACGACCAGCATCTCCAGCATGCTGAAGCCCGCAGAACCGCCACTCCGGCGAGAGCCGAAGGTGAGTGCGGTTGTACGAGTGGGCCGCATTGAATCCGTCATCATTCGGCGTTGGGCCTTGGGAATGCCCCGCACGCACTCCTTCGCCGGATGGCGTTGGAGGGCGATTCGGTGCACCACAATGACGAACGGCCGGGCCCGCGGTCACATCAGGGCCCGGCCGGTGGAGGCAATCCCGCGGCGGATCGCCGGCGGTCAGGCTCTAGGCGAGCCTTTCGAAATCACACAGCTCTGCGGTGCATGTGCTGGTGAAGGCGAGGGGGAGGAAAGCGAGCGGCACATTGCGCTTCCCTCGAAAGTCCGCCAGCGTAACCTCCGTGCCCGCCGTGGATTTCGCGGTGAAGCCGGGGGCGACGTCGCCCGCCTGCGTCGTTTTTTGCAGTTGAGTCGAAGTCTTCGCAGAAAACCAACCGGAGTCGTTCAATGGGAGTCGAGACACCCGACGTCAAGACAAGCGAAAAAAGGGCGACTCTGCGCTGCCAGTTCTGCCTGAGCTGGAACAAGGTCGACGTCACACGCGCCGCCGACAGGCCCAAGTGCGGCAAGTGCGGAAAACCGATGCTTCTCGACCGCCCGATTCATCTCGATGATGAGAGCTTCGCACGTGTCGTGGCCGAGAGCCAGGTCCCGGTCATCGTGGACTTCTGGGCTGCCTGGTGCGGGCCGTGCAAGATGATGGCGCCGGCCGTAGACCAGTTGGCCGCGAACTTCACCGGGCGGGCGATCGTCGCCAAGCTCGATACCGATGCGTCGCCGGAGACCTCGATGGCCTTCAACGTCCGCGGGATACCCACTTCCATAGTATTCGACGCCGGGAAGGAGATCGCGCGGCAGTCTGGCGCGGTACCCTATTCAACCTTGGCGACCTTGCTTGCGAGGGCGGCTTCACTGGCCTGAGCCCAAGCTTTCGCTTGTGTGCCGGGCACCAACCTCGTAGACTCGCCGGGTGTCCCGGACCCTTACGCTCGGAATCTTCGTCCTCTCCGGCGCGGCCGGGCTGATCTTCGAAGTCGTCTGGGCACGTCAGCTTGTACTCGTTTTCGGCAATACGACGCAGGCGATTTCCGCGATCCTTACCGGATTCTTCGGCGGCCTCGCCATTGGCAGCTGGTTCGGCGGCAAGATCGCCGATCGCGCTTCTCGTCCACTGCGGTTGTACGGTGTCCTCGAGATTTGTCTGGTCGGCGTGGTCCTTCTCACGCCGGTGACCTTCGGACTCATTCACGACGTCTATCGCTCAGCCTTCGGCTGGCTCCAGACTGAACCCCGTCAGCTGGCCTTAGTCCGATTTGCGCTGACGATGGTGGCCCTCGCTCCAGCCACGGTTCTCATGGGCGCGACGCTGCCCACGTTGACCCGCTATCTCGCGCGTGCGGCGGACGGCTTGAGCTTCGCATTCGCCCGACTCTACCTGGCGAACACGATGGGCGCCATCCTCGGCGCCGCCGCGGCTGGTTTCGCGCTCATAGAGTTGTTCGGGCTTCACGGAGCGCTCCTTGTCGGCGCAACGTGCTCAGGCGTGGCCGGCGTTGTTGCGCTGGCGATGGATTTCTACATCGGCGGCAAAGGAGCGTCACCTCCACTGCCTGCAGCTCCCGCGCGACCTGATCACCTGCCGGCTGAGCTCCGCCTCGCACTCCTCATTGCTTTCATCTCAGGGCTGACGTCGCTCTCATACCAGACTCTATGGATGCGACTCATCTCGTCGGGAACCGGTAATCTGACTTACGTGTTTACGCTCATCCTTACCGTCTTTCTGACGGGGCTTGCGATGGGCGCCGTAGAGTACAAGAGGATCGAATCACAAATCGCCCGCCCGGTCGAGCTGCTCGCCATCACTCAGATTGCGACCAGTGTCCTCGTGGTTGCGGGGATGTATGTCATCGTGTCATTCGATTCAGGGTCCGATTGGTTGGTCTTGAAGACTGTCGCCGCGGTTCTGCCAGCGACGTTCGTCATGGGCTTGAGTCTACCCGCGACTGCCTCCCTTCTCGGCGGAAAGGATTCGGAGGTCGGGAGCAGATCGGGGATGCTTCTCGGAACGAACACCGTGGGGGCGATCGTCGGGACGTTCGTCGTGCCTTTTGTCGTGATTCCCGCCGTCGGCTCGGCGGCTGCGGTTGGACTTGTAGCAATTGTCAATGCGGTGACGGGATTGGTGCTCGCCTCTCATGCGCGAAATTCCTCCGCCGTACGAAGGCGAGTCCTCGTTACCGCCGGCGCGGCAGCCGCATTCTGCATTGCCATCGTTCTGGCGAACGGGCGACTGTTCATCGATCCGAACATCGCGTACCTCCAGCGACGGGGCGCAACGCTCTACAGGTCCGCGGAGGGCGAAATCGCCTCTGTGCAATCCGGATCGATTCGTGGTACGAAGCAGCTCTGGGTCGCCGGGTCGTCGATGACGATACTCACGATCGATGCGAAGCTGATGGCGGTCTTGCCGCTGATCCTCCGACCGTCCTCCAGGACTGTCCTCGGGATTGCATTCGGAATGGGGTCGTCTCATCGGGCATCAGTCATCGCCGGGCTTCGCGCGGACGTCGTTGACCTGGTGCCGTCGGTGCCGCTGATGTTCGACACTTACTATCCCGACGCACACGCAATCCTCGCTGACAGGAACAGCAAGGTGATCGTCGCGGACGGGCGAAACTACGTTGAGCTCACGGAACGCACTTACGACATAATCATTGTCGACCCGCCTCCGCCGGTCGAGAGCTCGGGCGCTTCGATCATATCGTCGCGAGAGTTCTATGCTGCTTCGAAGCGAAGGCTCAACACCGGCGGCGTGATGATGCAGTTTGTTCCGCTCAATCAGACCGTGCGCGAATTCAGAGCCCATGTGCGCACATTTCGCGACGTTTTTCCGAATGTGATTGTTGCGGCGGGACCGGCCAACAATGGTTTTTACATGCTCGGGTCGGAGTTGCCGATTGAGATGCAGACAGGCGCAATCAGGAACATACTCTCGCGGCCCGGCGTCCTCGCCGATCTTTCCTCGGCGGCCGACTCTCGGGAGCATTCCCTCGACGGCTGGGCCGCGCTCATTCCGAAGCTCGTTCTCTTGTCCGGCGATCAGGTGGCAGCCTTCGGGAGACGGGGACCTCTCGTGACGGACGACCATCCACTTCCGGAATATTTTCTTCTCCGAAAATTATTCGGCCCACCTTCACGCCCGGTTAGCGCAGCCCGCGTCCGCGTCCCAGCCCCATGACGTGCGGAGGTGGCAGGCCCGAGAGAGTAATTCAGTCAGACTCTTGCGTGCGGTCGCCGTGCCGCCGCTCAGTGACCTCACGAGCCTGGCGGCGACGCTCGCCGGCCGATTCGATGACAACGAGAATTGTCCGAAGCAGGCCATAGACGCTGGCCCCGAACGCCAGCAATGCGACGATGGCGGCCAGCTCGGCGAACGTCGTTGACAATTCGCCGCGCTGCAGCTCGACTATCGCGGCCGCAAGGACGACGCCGGACGCCAGAGTGATGAGTAGCGCCGGACGGATTCCCATTCCTCTAGCGCGCCTCGGTTGTCCCCTCGCGGGCCGATCGGCAGATCCCGAATCAGTCATTGCCGTGCACGGAATTGCGACCTCATCGCTGCAAAAATACATCCACCCGCGGCGTTCTGCGCCGGAGACACTCCATCTCGCCGTCTGCCCTCCAGCTCTACCGGCACAACAATTCCTCGGCTTTTTTCGGTAAGGCACGCGAGCATTCTCGATCTGCCGAGGCGCTCCTCGACGAGGCAGGTTCCCGGCCATTGGAGTATTCGGTCGGGCCTCAGGATTTCTTCGTGCAGGCGGTCATCGTCGCCGCGAAGGCCGCGTCCCGAATAGATGCCGTTCACGTTCCGGGAAAACAAAATCCCCCATGGTTCATCGAAATGGAGCGTACAGGGATCGAACCTGCGACCTCCTGGTTGCAAACCACTCACACTGTAGTCTCACATCCGACAATTTGCCGGATTCTAGAGGGAAATCGAGCGTCGGTGTCGTTTCCTTCCGTCATTCGTGCCGTACCTTGCCGGGACAAACCGGCCCCCAAACTGACCCTCGTATGGTCGGTCGCCGGACGAATCTTCGGCACAAATTAGCCTGTGAACGGCCACACGCTTTCCATGCGTGATACGAGCTAGTTCAAGGGGACATTCTGTCGGCATAACACTATGGCGGAACGCGAAAATGACCTGCGCAACCTCTCTGAACGTCTAATCGTCTCCGGCCCCGCACCGACACTTGAATCGACACCAGCTGCCCACCATTGACCTTACGCTCAGTCGCCGAGAATCTAAGGCATCGTTACAATCATTCCCCCGAACCAAGTTGGGAGGTGCTCTGTGTCGAAACCCTGGGAGGAGCTCAAGGCGGAAGCCAAGGAGGGTTGGTACCGCATGAGGTATGGGTATACCGCAACACCAGCGCCGGGGCCACTGGGTTTTCTGAACCCTCAGTACCGCTCCAACAAACCCGCGCCGCACGATCCGGCCCCAACTCCCCCGCCGCCACCAGATGCGTCAGCAGATGCCGGATACCGGGATGTAGAGGCGCGTCTCCGCAAGGTCTATGAGCTGCATCAGAACAGGCTGACCACTGACGAGGACTTTGAGCCAAAACCCAGAGCATCCTAAACGACATATGAGTGCTCCGCTCCGTCCTCAATAGTGGGGACATTCTTTGATCTGCCAGCTGAGGATCCTGTAGCGGTCGGATAAGGACATGTCGCTGTTCTCGTACAGCATCTCCGCGAACTCTGTTGCGGCATTCAGTGCCTCACCTCCCGGGACCGCCTGGCCAAGGAGGTTTCCTTCCACAGTGTGAACGAAACCGTCGAACGTGGGAAACTCCTTAGTCGTTAAGGCGTGCCCGATCTCGGCACATATGCTCTCCCGGATGACGCTCTCTTCAAACGGGTAGCGTTTGCGCCAGTCGTCGAGCTTGATCTTGTCGATCGCTCCCACGACAATTTGCGCTTCTGAAACACGAGCTTCCGGAGCTGGGGGAAAGATACGGGTAGTGCCGGACAACCCTCCTGCTTCCACCTCTCTCCCCGCGCCGGGTAGGATCTCCGTCGCGGGGGGAAGGTGACGCGTAACAGCGGACAACCCCCCTGCTTCCCCCTCTCTCACCGCGCCCTTTATGATCTCCGTCGTTGCCTTTGCCGCCCTTGCGGCGTTCCGAGCTGCAATTTCGGCGTTCGTGCCGCGGCTACAAGCGCCTGCGGTTGGGAATATCGCGCAGCCGAGCAGATAAGGAAGGAAAGAGCAGCGCCGTTGTCTCATCGTGGTGCCCTGGTTGTTGGAAGGACCAAGTTGGGCGAGCCAGCGTCAACGCCACGTTACGGATGGATGCCTGCCCGCTGGCGAAAAACAATTCTCCGGCGCAGTGTTGGCTGCGTCAATGATCCCCCGCTGATTCGCGCATTGCACCCCGACTGGGGGGCTCGGCGTTTGGGCTCAGTCCGACAACTACAGTGGACTGACTTCGATTTCGAGCGGGATACGGTTCGCTGGCGGGCTGCGGCGGACAAGAAAGGCAAGGAATGGGAGATACCGCTGACTCCCGATCTCCGCGAGGAATGAAGGCGTTCCGAGTAAAACTAGGTGGTGCGTTCGGCGGGCTACTGTTCCCATCTCCGTCCGACCCTGCAACGCCACTCAGGCGGGATGTGCTCGATCACTGGCTACGGGCCGCGGAGAAGAAAGCTGAATTGCCGAAGCTCGACGGCGGACTTTGGCATCCGTACCGGCGAGCATGGGCAACAAGCCGGAAGCATCTGCCGACAGTGGACGTTGCAGCGGCCGGCGGGTGGAGCGATGTTGGAACCCTGCTCCGCTGCTATCAGCGCCCAGATGACGACACAATGCTACAGGTCATGGGCGAGAGCAGGAAAGTCATGGAACGGGTGAAAACGGGGTAATTTGGGGACAATGTGGCCCCGCAACTGTCCCCGGTATTTCGTAAGTCAATGGAGCGTACAGGGATCGAACCTGCGACCTCCTGGTTGCAAACCAGGCGCTCTCCCAACTGAGCTAACGCCCCGCAATCAAAATATAGTGAAGCACTAGCATCTCGAATAAATGGCGCTTCCAATGGAGATGTCGCTTACAAGGAACAATGGGGATCGATGGTGGGTTACTTCCTCCAGCGAGTGCCGTGACCGTTGAGTCTTTGCCCGTGAATGCCCCCTTCGCGCGCAGCTAATGCCGGGCCAGCAGCTTGAGATCTGGAAACGACACGAACCAAGCATTGACCCGCCGAGACATGATAAGCCGCTCGGCTGGGGCTCGTTGCAACCCGATCCGATACGGCCTGCCCCAACAAAACCAGTTAACCCGCCAGTCGCAGCCGAGCGATGGGCCCACGCCTTCAACCGAGTTCCATGCATTGAGCTCGTGGCCGGCGTCGACCTGCGAGGCCTCTATGCCAAATCCCTGTGCGTCCGCAAGAAGCTGCGCCCGCACTTCATTCCACCTGAAATAATCGTGCAGAGCCAGGGTGGAAAAAACCGCTGTCGCTCCAACCCATGGCAAAGCCCAGAACCGAAGACGCCGTACATTAACCTGCTGAAAGAAAACCGGCGCTGCCAGCGTGACTCCGAGAATCGCGGGATAGTGGTATCGGTCGATGATCCGGTTCTGGAAATAGAGCGCGACCGCGGTGAACGAAATCAGCGCGAAACAGATTCCGAAGACGCCTACTTCGTTTTTCTGCGCTCTGACACGCGCGAAGACCTCTCCCCACGCGACAGAAACGGGAATGGCGATTATCTCGAGCGCAAGCCACGGGATATCGGATACCCTCGGCCTCGTCTGTGAGTTGCCGATGTACACCCCGGTCAATGTAATTGGCCCGACACCATAGCTTGTGAGTACATTCTGAAGGAATAGAAAAGCGAAACGCAGGTTCGCGCGTGGTAGACCCGTCCGGTCGCCATATGCCCAAGCGGCTCCGGCAGTAAGCGTCAGGACGGCCGCAATTAGCAGAGCCATGATCGAAGGCGGTTTCCAGCGGATGGACGTAATCAGGAAGGGTGTGAAGAACAGCGTCAGATAAAAAAGCAACACTCCCAATTCCACGAAGAGAATCAGCGGCGACGGAGTAAGAATTCGTTCAAGGCGGGAAGTCAATTGAGGTACATAGTTGCCGGTCGCTTTTGCCCAGAGAAAGTACCCCGCACTGATCGCCGCCCAGACTGAGAGAGCGGGTAGCCGTCGCCGGACCACGACGTGAAAACCTTTCCCTTGCGCGGTGGCCGACATGGCTTCAGCCAATACGAGCGCCGGAAACACCAGCGCGCTGAATTGACGGATCCAGAAACCAAAGCCGGCAATCGCTGCTGCAAGTACTCCGAGCCAGTTATCGTCCTGGTCCCGTCCACGAAACCACACGCATGCTGCAAGAAGAGCTACGAAGTAACCGTAGTTTTCCGTCATGAACGTCGTCGAGAAATACAGGAAGAACGGATTGGCGACGAGAGTGCAGAGAGCGACGAAGCGTATTCCCGCGGGAACGGCCCCTCGGAAAAGCAGGTAATCCACCTCGACCAGCATCAGGATGCTGAGAAACAATGTCAGCAACCTGAGCGCTACGTGCGAAAATCCGAAAATGCGAATGACCGGCCATGCCATCGCCGCCTGGCCGATGAGTGTCTTTGATTCGTAGGCTGGGTTGACGGCGAAAATTCCTCGCCCCGCAAGGCTCTTTGCCAGATGGGCATACTGCCAATCGTCGTTCAGGGGCAGATCGGCCCAGGGACGGATCAAAGCGACTACCGCGAGAAAGAATCCCATCGCACTCACGGTGCTCCCCAGGTGCGTCAATGCCTAACGCGACAAAATATAGGCGTCACCCAGCCCTCTCTCCAACCAACCGCCGCCCGACTGTACTTCCACCTGAACCCCGCGCCGCCCAATTTCGCCTGCCGATGCAGCTTTCCCTGCAAGCTCCTTCCTGCCGTGTCTCCCCGTTCATGAATCCCGATCCGCTCGAACCTGATCGCAATTGCTGAGGAATGACTCGGTGCGCACTCGCCGTCCCGGTGTGAACTCGCGGACGATTATGGCGATTCTGACGGTGATCGTCTTCGTCAACGCCGCGCTCCTGTTCAGCGTCGAGCCGATGTTCTCGAAGCTCGTCCTACCCCTTCTCGGCGGCACACCGGGCGTCTGGAACACATGCCTCGTGTTCTTCCAGGCGGCGCTCCTGGTTGGTTACGGATACGCCCACGCGCTGGCAGGCATACGCGACCCCCGGCGGCGAACGGCGGTGCACGTCGCCATTTTCGCGCTGTCGTGCCTGGCTCTCCCTCTCGCAGTCCGTGCCAACGCCGATCCCCCGCCGGGTAACGGTGGCATACTCTGGCTGCTCGCACTTCTCACCACTTCGCTCGGCGCACCCTTCATCATGCTTTCGAGCGGCGCTCCTCTCGCACAACGATGGCTCGCAGACAGCGGGCACCCGAACGCCGCCAATCCCTACTTCCTCTACGCCGCGAGCAATCTCGGAAGCCTGGTCGCGCTGTTGTCCTATCCGGTCTTCATAGAGCCCTCGCTTACCCTTTCTGCGCAGCGCACGGCCTGGTCCGCTGGTTATGTGATCCTCGCATTGGCTGTCGCGACTTGCTTCAGCGTGATTGCGTGGAGAGGTGCGCGCGTCGCCAAGAAGCTCTCCCCAATCCCAATCTCCCCGCCTCCATTCCGTCAGCGCGCGACCTGGATCATCTACTCGGCAGTCCCTGCAAGTTTCCTTGTCGGCGTCACGACCTACATCTCGACCGATGTCGCAGCGGTTCCTCTGCTCTGGGTTCTGCCGCTCTCGATCTACCTGCTCACGT
Organism: Gemmatimonadaceae bacterium; assembly: GCA_041486565.1. GTDB lineage: Bacteria > Gemmatimonadota > Gemmatimonadetes > Gemmatimonadales > Gemmatimonadaceae > UBA4720. The sequence goes on along the minus strand of JBGPLS010000068.1, from coordinate 4,032 downwards.
TCGTCATCGTTTTCTCGACACGACCTTTCATTCCCCATTCGTGGATGGCGCGCGCCCAGCCGCACGTCCTGGTGATCATTGCCATTCCGATTTTCTGGGGGCTCAGACTTCCGGGACTGTTCGGGATCGTCGCCCACTTGATCGTGCTGTTCGTCGTTGCAATGGTCTGTCACGGTGAGCTGGCCCGGCGCCGGCCTCCACCATTGCAGCTGACAGAATTCTTTGTCTGGGTCGGCGTCGGAGGTCTCGTAGGAGGTGCCTTCACGGCTCTCCTCGCTCCCGTCGCATTCAATGGCGTCTACGAATATCCGATTGTGCTCGCGATCGCCGGAGTTCTCCTCCCGGCGGGCGTCAACGGGCGTCGTCCGCGGGCCACCGACCTCCTCATTCCCCTTGCACTCGGCACTGCTCTGCTTCTTGTGACTCGCGACCTGCGCCCACTTCCCAGTCCCGTCGCGCTGCTCGTAACGATCCTTCTGGGGGTCGCGATCTTCAGCTTCCGAACTCGTCCCCTGCGCTTCGGCGTCGCGCTCGCCGTAGTCTTCGCTGCCGGCCAGTTGCGGGACAGCGTCCGAGTTGGCCGAAGCACCGTACTCGATGCCGAGCGCAGTTTCTTCGGCGTTTACCGCGTGACGCGGGATGCACGATCGAAGTTCGTGAGGTTCTATAGTGGAACGACTTTGCATGGCGCTCAGTCCCTCGACCCCGCCCGGCGTCTCGTGCCACTTACCTACTATCATCCCGACGGACCAGCGGGCGATGTGTTTCGGTATACGGCGGCCGGTATGCAGACGAGTCGCAACGTTGGCGTCGTTGGATTGGGAACAGGTAGCCTGTCTTGCTACGGCCACCAAGGCGAACATTGGACATATTATGAGATCGATCCGGTCGTCGCCCGCATCGCGGTCAACCCGCGGCTGTTCACCTTCGTGCGAGACTGTCCGCCATCAGTGACAATTGTGCTCGGCGACGCACGGCTGACGCTCGGCAAGGCATCAGCGCAGTACGACGTGCTGATTCTGGACGCGTTCAGCTCGGACGCGATTCCAGTTCACCTGCTCACACGCGAGGCGTTTCACCGGTATCTGACGCACCTCACCCCTCACGGCGTGATAGCGATCCACATCAGCAACGATCACGTCGATCTCGAGCCTGTCATAGCGGCCGTCGCTCAGGATCTGCGGCTCGAATCACGCGTGCGACACGACTTTATTATTCCCGAAAGCGACGCCGACGAGGGGCGGACGCAGGCGGTGTGGGCGGTGCTCGCGCGCTCGCCATCCGACTTCGGCCCCCTGTGGGATGACGCGGCACAGTGGGAGCCACTTCGTCACCGCGCCGACGTCAGCGCCTGGACGGACGATTTCTCGAACATCGTTCGCGTCTTCTACTGGCGTTGAGCCGATTGCTGCGGAGTGATGCTACTCGTGCGCCGGGAGTGGCTCCATCGTCTCGGCGTTCACTGGTACCTGCACTTCGTCGCGGTAGGGCGACGTCATGAGCACCACTCTCATCCGCGGAAATGCGTCCATGAAAGCCATGTAGCAGAGGCCCCACGCGCCGAGCAGACCGGCAGCGACGCCAACTTCCCAGATCGAGAACGGAATGTCCTTCGTCCCATGGTAGAGCGAGGGATAAACCTCGATGTACCTGTGAAGCCAGAGGCCGATGAGCGTACACGTCGCGAAGAACGTCATCGTCGGCAGAAAGAGCTTCGCCGTCTTGCCCATCAGTCCGAAGAAGGGAGAGAACATGAAGGCGACCCCCACCAGCGTCAGCTTCATCCACGGCGCGATCAGCCTGAGCCGCATCCAGTGCGTCTCCTCTCCCATGTTCCCATACCAGATGACCAGGTACTGACCGAACGTCAGATATCCCCAGAAGGCGGTGAACGCGAAGCAGAGCTTTCCGAGGTCGTGGAAATGTCTTTCCGTGATCAGGTCATAACGGTCGAGATACCGCCGCCATGCGATGGTCAGGATCGTGAAGCTCGCCAGGGCCGCGACCCAGGCACCCATGAAGAACCACCAGCCGTACATCGTGCTCTGGAAATGGAGATCGAGCGACATCGACAGATCCCACGACAGCACGATCCAGCCGAACGCGAAAGCGAAGGCCATGAAGACGGCCAGCTTTCCCTGCAGCGAATGAGTCGAATGAATCTCGCGCCTCTCCTCGCCGAAGCCGCGGCGCATCCGCTCACGAATCCCTCGCGCCCACTTCGCCCCACCTTCTCCCGACAAGCCGACGTCAAGGCGCACCGTGGTGTAGATGTACCAGAGACTGAGCCCGGTGATGATTCCGAAGATGATGATGTCTCTTGGAATCAGGAAAAGCGGATTGAGATAGGTTCGCTTCTCGGCGATCTCGGGCGCGGCAATTGTCCACGGGAAGATGTAGCTCCTGCCGAGGAAGATCAGCAGCAGAAGGACGAACGCCACCGGGAGGAAGGCAACGTAGCCCTCGAGGAAGCGGATAACCGACCTCGACCAGCGAGCGGTAGTGATTCGCTGCACCGCGACGAACATCACACCTGCCGATGAAACGCTCGTGAAGAAGAGCCAGTTGAACAGCAGCGATCGCCACGCTCTTTCGGGCGCTGCGAAGAGCCCGATTGCGAATACGACGAGCCCGAACGCGGCCAACACAACGCACAGTGTGCGAAGCCTCGCCGGCAGCGGACGCGAGGTTCCGGCGAGTATCTCCTCGCGGCCTGGCATGTGCAACTCGTGACTCATTGCTTTGTCCCCACTGTCGTGCCTGGCTTTATGAACGGCGCCGGCCTCGTGGGAGCTGTCCTCGTAAACCCGGGGACCTTGTCTCCGGTGACGCCCGGAGCCGCCAGCGGGCCTGTTGGAACGGTCGTGCCCAGACTCCCCTGCAAGCCACGCACATAGTTCACGACGTCCCAGCGCTCAGCTTCTTCTATTCGATTGTAGGGCGGCATCATTCCACGCCCGTTTCTTATCATTCCGAAGATGTAGCCGTCCGTTCGTGCCTTGGTGACATCGGTCGTCAGATTGATTCCCGGCATGCCGAACTGCGTCGCCGGCCCGTTGCCCATTCCCTTCTCGCCGTGGCACACGGCGCAGTTGATCTGAAAATATTTCCGCCCGTTCACGAGTGACGCTTCGCTCACCGGAGTTGGATTTGGAATCCCCGACATCGAATCGATCGTTGCCGGAAGGGCCGCATAGGAGACCTGGAATCCCGCCATCGCCGTTCCGGTGATGGGCACCGAGAATTGCGGGCTGCCCCGCGAAGGCTTCGTGCTGTCCTTCGCGCTGACTACCTCCCACGTCCGCAGCGATGGCTGCCGCTTGAAGTCGGAGAACCACTCGCAGCCGGTGGCGGACAGTACGAGCGGCACCGCAGCCGCTGCGCCGAGCCAGCGATGTCTAGCGCTCACTGCGCACCTCCACCGCCCCGCTCTCGCGCAGCACCGATTCCGCGGTCGACGCATCCGCCGGTGAGCATTCGACCCAGACACCGTAATCGCCGTGACTGAAGCGCGGGTCGTATCCCACCGTCATCGTCAGTCGCGGAATCCGGGAATTGATGAAAAGCCCAAGCACGGTAGAGAGACCGCCGATCAACACCATCATCTCGAATCCGAAGATCGTGTACGGTACCCACGACGCGACGGGCTTGCCGCCCACCACCAGAGGCCAGTAATCCGAGATCCAGGTTGCAATCCAGTAGCCGAAGGTCGCCCCGCAGAAGCCGCCGATGAGCGTGAAGCGGCGCACTGGACTTGGCCCCGCACCGATCGCGTGCTCGATCTCGTGCCGCGGAGTGGGAGTGTACACCGTTACTTCTCCGAGCCGCTTTCGCTTGAGCTCCTCGATCGCGTGCACCGCCGCGTCAAGCTCGTGGAAAGCTCCAATTACGCCGGGCATCAGTCGTATTCTCCCGGAGTGGACGGCTCGAACTCGAGGTGGTGACCCGACGCATCGATGCCGTGCTCGTGTCTCGTGCGCAGCTTGGGTGGGATGATCTCCTTCACCTCCGAGATCGCGATCACCGGAAGCT
>JBGPLS010000067.1:0-14120 GCA_041486565.1 Gemmatimonadaceae bacterium | reverse complement strand
CACCCGCACCTTCATCGACTACGGGTTCGTCTACAAGGAGCAGAATTTCCCGATCAGCTCGCTCTCTCTCCTCACCGTGGGCAACCTGGTCTTCGTCGCCGGATGGATGTGGGCACTCCTCGCCGCATCCCACGCCAGCAGGAGGGCCATGTACACGCTTCTTGTCTACGACGCTTTTCTCGTCTTGTTCGGAGTCGTCACGCTACTCTCCCTCTGTCCCTCCCCATGTCGAACGGCCTGGCCTCTCGGGGAGATCGCGATCTGGTCGAACCTCCTGGTAGGCATTCCCGCCACCATCGCGGTTGTGTTGAGCCTCACTCGCAAGGCTGCCTGAGAGCTCGCCGAAGGAGATAGAGATGCGTGTGCATCATGTGCGGTTCCAAGGGTCACGGCACCACGACAAAGCCGGCACCCGCAAAGTGATGATCGAGAGCGAGCGCCTCGCGAACCCCGCGATCGGACATCACCGCGAAGCTCACCGCATCGGTGAACGAGAAGAGCTGATCGTCGAACTTCTCCAGCCAATCCGTCACCGCGCTTTCCTCATACTCGGCCGAGCTGGCGATCACGATATTCGGCGCGCGCCTGACTTCGCGCACGAAGGTTAGCGCGACCTTTCGGCTCGTGCGCCGCAACAACAAGGCGTGCGTCTCGGCCACGATGAGATTCGTCGTGACGATCCGAGCCCCTCGCTCGATGCGATGACGCAGCGCCCCTGAGACATTCCGGTGTTGCGGCGCCGAAGTCACGGCGAGCACGTACCAGGCGCTCGTGTCCACGAACAGCTCAGCCGCCACGCCTGCGCCTCCCGGCGGGCTTCCACGATTTCCGCTCCGACTCCGCGAGATAGCGGTCATGCTCGCGGGCGACGTCGTAGTCTGCGGCCCTCGCGGATTCGCCCGAAGCGATGCCGATGATCCGAAGGGCCGGATGCTCTGCCGGATCGGCCATCTGGCGCTCCAACGCCTCCAGGCCGCGTCTTACGACATCGGATTTGCTGAGCCCGAGCTCACCGGCCAGCTGCTCCAGCCGACGGCGCTGCTCTCGGTCCAGGTAGACCTGTACCGGCTCGCTCACTCGCTTTCCCTTTTCATCATGGGATCTGGTCATGATCTCATGATAGTAATTCATGATACGGCGGTCAAGCCGTCGTCACGGCCTACATGACCTTTGTGTGCAACGCGGCCCAACAGGTAGATCAAAGTCGATTCGAGCGAGGAGCGCTCCTATCCTTTGTCTCCCGGCGGCCGATAGGCGATCGACGAGGCCTTTTGCATGGCTGCGAGCGTTTCCTCAACGGTCAGCAGGACAGTCGTCTGGAAGGAGCTCAGCGCTCCGCCGGCGCTGATCGCGAGTGCCGTGGCTGCCATCGAGACGTTATCCGGAGCCTCCCACAAGCTGTATCCGTCGTGATCGCCGAAGGCATACCAGAAACCGTGCATCTTTCCGCCGACCGCTTCGATGTACTGCTTGGCTGCCGCTCGGCGGTCCTCTGGGTTCTTGATGAGCTTCGCCCATGTTGCTGGAGTGTAACTGAACCGGGTCAGGTAGAACGGCATCGGTCTCCTCCTTCGTTTTCATCCCACCGGCGGTCAGAGTGTGCCGGATCAGATGTCCCTAGCTTGCGCTTCGCGCGTCGGGGCCGCAAGGCCTCTTTCTTCACGCACGATCCGGTCTAGCAGCTCATCGGTCTCCACATCGAACTCATTCGCGCGCTGCGAATAGCGCCCAGCCACCATCCGCGCACCCTCCCAGATTCCGATCGGACAATCGAAGTCGCCGACTACCGACTTCACCTTGCTGTTGTCGAAGCGCACCGAAGGACTCTTGTCGCCCAGTAGCGGGCCTTCCCACTTGGGTCTGTATCGAACCAGAGTGTCGCTCGCCACGTGAACGAACGTCGGCCTCTCCACCTCCAGCGCCGCGGCAATCGCCTCGAAGATCTCGTTCCACGACCACTGTCGATCGCTGGTGAGGTGAAACGTCTCACCTTCCGCCCCGCTCTCGCCGAGCAGACGCGCGAACGGTCGCGCGAAGTCCTTCGCGTGTGTCACGGTCCAGAGAGACTCGCCATCCCCGTGCACCACGACGGGCTTGCCCCGCAACAGTCTCGATACCTCCACGTTGTTACCCATCGGAGTCGGCATGCGCGTTCGATACGTGTGACTCGGCCGGACAATGGTGTACGGAAGATCCTTCTGCCGGCGCAGCAGCGATTCCATCTCGGCCTTGTCGCGTGAGTATGCCCAATGCGGATTCCCAACCGCAGTCGCTTCCGTGATCGGAAGATTGCGCACCGGCTTCGCGTACACGGACGCGGAGCTGATGAATACGTACCGCCCGCAGCTCCCGGTGAACAACGCGATGTCGCGAAGGATCTCCGCCGGAGAAAAAAGCCGAAACTGACAGACGACGTCGAAGTGTTCCTTCGCCAGCCGGCCGTAGGCAGCGTCGTCAGCAACGTCGCCCACGATGAGCTTCGTCGACGCTGGCAGTCCATCGTTGTTGTGGCCGCGGTTGAACACGCTCACGTCGTTGCGCAGGCGAACCGATTCGTGAACGCAATCGAAGCTGATTTCCCCTGTTCCGCCGATGTAAAGGACGCGCATTCAGGGACAATAGACCGGCCGTTGGCGTCGGTCAACGTCCCCTTTCCGGCCTCGCGCGGCCGCCCGCATGGTCGAAGTCACGCGAAGGCAGGTTAACATTCTTCGATGCTCACTCTCGCCGGCCTTCGCCTCGAACGAGCCAGAGCCTCACGTCAGTTTCGGGACGGACGATTCTGGAACACCGCCGGAGTAAGTCCCACCATGAACGTGAATTCGCTCGCGCTGATGAGCGATTTCTTCTTTGGTGGAAAGAAGCGTTGGCCGCGAGCGCCTCTCCCCGTTGAAAGTCCTCTCGCCGCGTGGGCGAGTCCGGCGTCAACGGGCCTTCGCGTAACCTGGCTGGGTCACAGTACGCTGCTGCTGGAATGTGATCGAGTCCGCGTACTCACCGATCCTGTCTTCGGCGATTACGCATCGCCGGTTTCCTTCGCCGGTCGAAAGCGATTTCATCCGATGCCCGCTACTATCGCGCAGCTGCCGCCCCTCGACGTCGTCCTGCTCTCCCACGATCACTACGATCACCTCTGCCGTTCGACCGTGCGCGGGCTGGCGAAGATGCGCGTCCCCATCGTCACGTCGCTCGGAGTGGGCCTGCGTCTCGAGAAACTCGGGGTCGATCCATCGCTGATCACGGAGCTCGACTGGTGGGAAGAACACACACTTCCCGGCGGCGCAATGTCAGTCATCGCAACGCCGGCCCGGCATTTCTCCGGCCGGGGATTGAGAGACAGAAACGCGACACTCTGGTCATCGTGGGTTTTCACGACGGCCGACAGACGAATCTTCTTCTCCGGAGATACTGGTCTCACCGACGACCTCGCGATCATCGGCGAGCGGTTCGGGCCATTCGACCTGAGCATGATCGAGATTGGCGCGTCGAACCCTGCGTGGGCCGACATTCATCTTGGACCGGTGAACGCAATGCGCGCGTTCGAGATGCTTGGGCTTGGAACGCTGTTGCCAATTCACTGGGGAACCTTCGACCTGGCGCTGCATCGGTGGGATGAACCGGTCGAGACTCTGGTGATGCTCGCGGAGAAGAACGGAGCGCGCGTACTTACGCCTCCGCTGGGCAGGCCGATCGAGCCGGAGCTCGTCGAAGGGCCGACAAAATGGTGGCGCGACGTTTAAAGGACGCGGCTTCATCTGTTGCAACCTCCGTCGCCACCGGCGCGCGAATCCATGAATGGCCACTCCAGTCCGAGCGCACTATCTACTAAAGATATAGTTGACAGACCGATTGCCGGATGGTATTTATCTACTAAACCCCTAGTAGACAGCCATGCGAATCGCCTTCACCGACCGCGAACTCGATGTCATGACCGTTCTCTGGAACCGCGGCACAGCCACTGTTTCAGAGGTGCGCGAGAAACTCCACGACAAGCTCGCATATACAACGGTCCTGACAGTTCTTCGCACGCTCGAAGAAAAAGGATATGTGAAGCACGAAGACGAAGGCCGTGCCCATCGATATATCCCGATTGTGGACCGAGCAACCGCAGGGACGACCGCCCTTCGGAGAATGCTCAACACGGTTTTCGGTGGTTCGGCAGGGCTACTGCTAACCAACCTCGTGAATCACCAGAAACTGTCCTCATCCGACATCGAGCACCTTCGAAAACTTCTTGAGGAAATGAGGCCGAAGCGAGGAGCGAAATAATGGCGCTGTTCATGGCATACGGAGTCGTGATTACTGCTCTACTCCTGATGGCATGTCACCTCGGTGAGAGGTGCCTTATGACATTGGGCCGTCAAACTCGCATCGTTTGGTTGATGGGCGTCGCCCTTGCGGTTTGTCTCCAGACGGTGGGCATTGTTGGAAGAAGGCCGAGTTCGACATCACCGAATACCTATCAAAGGAGCGAGCTACTTGTAGCAACGAGTACTATGCCGGTCAGCTCGGCCCCCCCTTCTACCTCGGTGCCGACGCTTTTTGAGTCACTCTCGGTCGACCTGAAGCGATTCGACGGCGCACTGATATGGTTTTGGGCCACGGCGAGCGTTCTGTCGCTGTTCGGAGTTGCCCTGCTCTTTATCCGCGCTCGGCGGATGGTGGCACTCGCCGAGACCACTCTACTGTCAGGGGTGCCCGTTCTACTCACTCATCAGGTTGGTCCCGCGCTGGTAGGAATCTTCAAGTACGACATGGTTGTACCTCGATGGGTACTTGGTCTTTCCGCAGAACAGCAATCACTCATCGTAGCGCACGAGCGGCAACACGCACGGGCATTCGACCCCCTTCTTGTATGGGTTACTGCGCTGGCGATAGTCGTATTTCCGTGGAATGTCTCACTTTGGCATCTGATGCGCCGACTTCGCACGAGTATAGAACTCGATTGCGACCGTCGTGTTCTGCAATGCGCGCCCCATGCGCGCGCATACGCGTCGCTACTAATCGATGTCGGCGCAAGAATATCATCGCGCCCGTTCTTCGCTGCGGCTCTCAGCGAGTCGGCCTCTCAACTTCACCGGAGGATTCGCGCAATGTCATCGGCAGGCCAACCATTGGCGCGAACACGCACCGTCGCATCAGCCGCCGCCGCTTTCCTCGTGCTGGGAGCCGCATTTCGTGCGCCTCGCCCTGAAGCGCCCGTTCTTGGTCCAAGCCAGAGTGTAGAAGCACAAGATGGTCATCTCGCCGCCGGTAAGCGAAATGTCACCTTACCCGCGAAGCGAAACATTGCGACGGTGTCGGTCGAATCTCAGTCAAGAGTACCCGTGACTTTGCTCGTTTATACGACAAAGTCTGCTCGTATCGGTGTCGGGGAGCTTTCCGCAAGAATCACTTCGGACACGTTACAACTTCGTACTCCAATCTCTTTAACGGCTGACCTAACCGATGGAGAAGTTCATCTTGTCAGTGTGGACGGAAGCATCCTCGATGTGACCGCTGTTTTCCGAGATAGTCCCGCGACTAATGCCCAAGCGCATTCCCGTCACGTGATTCTCGACCAGGGCGGCACGGGAATCAGAGGCGGACTGGCACGCGCCGGCTCAGAGATGGAACCGTATTTCGAGTTTCAAGTCGAAAAGCCGGCAGCGCAAATATCTGGCACGGGCGCCCCCCGGTATCCCGACTCACTCCGCTCGGCCCGCGTTGAAGGTGAAGTCCAGGTCCAGTTCGTCGTGAACCAGGATGGGAATGTCCAAGTCAACACGTTCAAGGTATTGAAGGCCACGAATGACCTGTTCGCCAGCGCCGTCCGTTCAGCGCTCCCGAACATGCGCTATTATCCGGCGGAGGTCGGCGGGAAACACGTTCGACAGCTCGTCCAGCAAAGCTTTCAGTTCAAGCTCGACGGGCACTTACGAAGGTCAAAGCGTACAAGCAGTAGCCGTGTTCTTGAAGAAGCCTGACTACGCTCCCGAATCGCGGTAGACCGGAGGATTCCTCGTGAAACGGTCAGGGGTGTTGCTGACGGCTGTCGTAATCACCTTTCTGACGACCGCGCGCGCCGTGGCGCAGCAGCCGTCCTGGGTAGCACAGCTCGGCTATCGTCCGGATGAAGTGTTCGCCGTGCGCCGCGGTTACCTGGGGCTGCCCTTCGTCGAAGTCGCCATCGGGGACTCCACATACTGGCTGCTCTTCGACACGGGCAACATGGTCGGCCTTACCTTGGCCACCCCACTGCTGGACCAACTTCGGCTACCGGAGTCGGGTCGCTGGGATCGCCTCGACTCCGACGGCCGGGTCATCGGCAGCTACCGCCGGGTGCGAGCACCGGGTGTCCGAGTGCTGGGCCGCACACTCCGCGACCAGGTGATCTTCGAGTTCTCCGATGCCGCGCTCGGAGGCTTGGTCGGGCCCGATGCGCTGCCGGGGACCCGCTTCACGCTCGACTACCGGGCGGGAATCCTGGCCGTCACGAGCTCGCCCCTCGAGGGCGTGCCGTCCGGCTTCGCAGCGCTGCCATTGACGCGGTCCTCCCGGCTTCCGCGCCTGATTCTGGCACGCGGCCGCGTCAACGGGTTTCCGGCCCTCATCGAGTTTGACACCGGCGCCAGCCGGACCAACATCGATCCGGCGCTGGTACAGGAGCTCCGCCTTCCGACGGCAGGCAACGGAGTACGAATCGACTCCCTCGCGATCGGGCCGCTGGTCTTCTCTGTGCCCTCCGCGAGGGTGAATGCCAAAGCCGGCATAGACCCCACGCTCAACCCGCCCATCCAGCTGGCGGTCGGCTCCGACATCCTGGCGCAACTGATCCTCATGGTCGACTACTCGCGTGGGCAGCTCTTGCTCCTCGACGCACGCCCGAACGGCAGATGAATGCGCTCGGCCTCAGCTCAGGTCGCCGCGAAGAAGCTGTTCTTCGGTGAATAGCTACGCCTTTGATCAGAACAGCAACAAGTGGGCGACCAATGACTCGCGGTCTGATATGATCACGGCATTTCTCAAGAAGTACGTGAGAGCTTTCCGGCGGCGTGCGTCTCTTTGGTTCGGATGACGTTTCGTTGACCCTGCTTCGTCAAGTGTCTTATCGTTGCCGTCAAGAGACGCATGAGTTACCTGTTACCAACCCCCCACTATGGAAGAGTCCCGTCCAATGAGAACCGAAGCCCGCTACACCGTTGGCGTGATAGGATTGGCCGCCGTGCTCGCCGTTACCGCCTGCTCAAAGAGTGATTCCAGGGGCTCGGACACTGGCTCAGCCGACGCGCAGCAGCAGACGCTGGCCGATTCCTCCAAGGCGATCGCGCAGAATCTCATGAAGTTCGACACCCTGGATTTCGACGTGTTCAGCAATCAGAAATGGGATCGCCTGAAGGAATCCCACGCGCAGGACATCATCGTGAGCTGGCCGGACGGCCACGATACGCACGGCATAGAAAAGCATATCGAGGATCTGAAGGGGATGTTTGTGGCGATGCCTGATCTGCGTGTCACAGAGCACCCCATCAAGATCGCCAACGGGCATTGGACGGCGGTGACGGGACGGATGGTCGGAACGTTTTCCAAGCCGATGCCAGGCCCCAACGGGAAGTCCATCCCGCCGACCGGCAAGAAGGTGGACATGCTCATGGCCACGATTGGGCACTGGACGGATGCTGGCGTGATGGATCACGAGTGGCTGTTCTGGGACAACCAGACGTACATGAAGCAGCTCGGATTGACGCCGTAGCTGGAGGCAGGACGTGTCCAGACATAGCGCCCTTGCTCGAACACGATGAGCGTCTGCCGACTGCACTGGAACCTTGACACGGTCACCAGGACGTAACATCGTTTTGGTGGCGGCAATCCACGCCCAACCTCTCGAGACTCCGCCCCGGCCGGAGTCTTTGTGCGAGGCAAAGGGGGGCATACTCCCGGACTAGTATCGTCGTTCCTTTGCGTCACCATGGCGCGCTGCCGGGGAGTGGCCCGTGGTGTACCCAAAGGAGACATGACGATGACCCGCAATAAAGACCTCAAGCGCCTCGTTCGCGCTCGCATGAAGAAGACGGGCGAATCCTACACGTCTGCCCGCGCCCAGATCACAAGAAAAAGCAAAGCGAAGACACCAAGTGCTGCCGCAATTGCGCCTGTCGCATCGGCGAATCCAAAGGATTATGCGCGGCTCGCAGGCATGAGCGACACCGTCATCAAAGAAAGAACGGGATGCACGTGGGAACGCTGGGTGAAATCACTCGACTATTACGGCGCCGAGCAGATGTCGCATCGCGATATCGCAGCGCTCGTGAGCGGGAAGTACAAGGTTCCCTCATGGTGGACGCAGACTGTCACGGTCGGATACGAGCGCATCAAGGGACTGCGCGCACGCGGACAGCGGCGCGACGGCACTTACGAGGCGAGCAAGTCTCGCACGTTCAACGTTCCGGTGACCACGCTGTTCGACGCGTGGAAGGACGCGACTGTCCGAAAGCGCTGGCTTGGTGACGCAACTGCAAAGGTGCGCACCGCCACCGCACCCAAGTCAATGCGACTCGGCTGGAGCGACGGCACCATCGTCGCGGTCGGCTTCATCTCGAAAGGAAGAACCAAGAGCTCGGTCGCCGTACAGCACACGAAGCTGCCTGACCGACAGACGGCGGACCGCCTCAAGAAATACTGGTCAGAGCGGTTTGACGCCCTTCGCGAGGTGCTGGCCGAGCCGTAGGATGCGATCCACGACCTGGGTTTCTGACCCAGGTCGTGGATTCCCGTCCGCCGTCACGCGGTTGAACGCCACGATCCGTCGGATCTATCCCTCGATCTTATAGATCTCTCGCCGTCCATGGTCCACGAGATCGTGGTAGTCCTTCATGATCTTCTCGAACTCCTTGGCCGCCTCCGGGTCCTGAGCCTGCCCTTGCATCATCTCCTCGAACGCTTTCATGCTCGGCGTTTCCCACTCGGATACGATCGTCCAATACCTTTCACCGCAGAAGTCGGTCATGACACGCATCTTGCCAAGACCGAGCTTCTCGTTGAGCTTGGACATTGCGAGAAATTTTTCCACCATCGGTCGCACCTTGCCCGGTTTGCAATGGAAGATTTCGCGAATGAGCAGCATAATCCCTCCTTTGGTTGTCCGTGATCGAAACGGAAGTATTCATCGCTGCAATATCGGCGCCCTTTGGACGGCGGCCTAGCCGGCCGGCTGAAGCAAGCCGATGCAAATAAACAAGCTCGACATCAAGCGCCTGACGGAAGCAGCCGACCAGGGATAACGCCCTTCACGGGTTGAGTGACCGATCGGCAAGCCGCGCGAAGAGAGCCTGCGGGCGATCGACAAACACCCTAATTTTCCAGAGTCGGTATTCTCTTCAATCCCGAGCGAGACAAGTGTCCGAACCAACACTCACAGACTCTCACTCACAGGAATTCAAAGACCTCGGCTTCGGCACCGTGGTCGGCGGCGTCAACGAGAAGCGCCTGCTCAATCGCGACGGCTCGTTTAACCCGCGCCGTGAGGGGCTGCCTTTCTTCGCCAGGCTGCATCCCTACCATCTTCTGCTCACGCTTTCCTGGCGACGCTTCTTCATGCTCGTCGTCCTGGTGTATCTGCTGGCGAACATCCTCTTCGCATTTGCATTCCTCGCGTGCGGCCCTGGCGCGATAGGCGGTCAGGCTCCGGAAATGTTCGGCGGCGAATTCGGCCGCGCCTTCTTTCTGAGCGTCGAGACGATCGGCACCATCGGCTACGGCAACATCTATCCCGTCGGAGTCGCCGCAAACTTCATCGTCATGGCGGAGTCGTTGACGGGTCTGCTCATGCTCGCCTTGGGAACCGGGATTCTTTTCGCGCGCTTTTCGCGCCCCACAGCCGCGGTCGTCTTCAGCGACATGGCAGTCATATCGGCTTATCGGGGCAAGACGGGTTTCATGTTCCGTCTCACCAATGCGCGCGCGAATCAGCTCCTCGAGCTCGAGGCAAAGGTGTTGTTCAGCAGAATGGAGGGAACTTCCCGACAATACGACCAGCTCGGCCTCGAACGGACACGCGTCGTCTTCTTCCCGCTGAGCTGGACCATCGTGCATCCGATCGACGAGAATAGCCCCTTGTGGGGAATGAGCGCCGAGGAGCTCGCAAGGAGGGACGCCGAGTTTCTCGTGCTGCTTGCGGGTGTTGACGAGACCTTCTCTCAGATCGTTCATGCGCGGACATCGTACAAGCCATCGGAGATTGTTTTCGGCCATCGCTTCGTGAACATCTACAATCCTGTGGGCGGTGACGGGACGGTGAGCATCGATGTCCGGAAGCTCGGCGAAACCGAGCCGGGCTCGGAAGAGGAGTGGACGGGCGCAGCGACCTCGCACACGACGCACTTCAGAGCCTACGCTCCGCCCCGGGCCCCCACCAATCGAAAAACCGATCGGAAGTGAAAAAGCGCCTTACGAGATTCGTCGCATTGCTGCGCGGCATCAACGTCGGCGGGCACAACAAGGTTCCCATGTCCGAGCTGCGTTCGCTATGTGCTGAAATCGGCTGGAGAGACGTTGAGACCTACATTCAGAGCGGCAATGTGGTGTTTTCTTCCCCCGCCGCACCGGCAGCTCTCGAAGGCGTGATCGAACGCTCGATCGAGCGCCGGTTTGGCCATTCGATAACAGTCGTCGTCCGTTCAGCATCGCGGTGGCCGGCTTATATCGACGGCAATCCGTTCCCCGACGCGTCCGGCACGAAGCCCAATGCTGTGATGCTGGCCCTCTCCAAGCTCCCGCCGCGGCCCGACGCCGTTACACTCCTGCGCGAGCGCGCAGTCAACGGCGAGCATGTAGCTCAGGTTGGCGACGCCCTGTGGATTCATTTCAGCGACGGTGTCGCGAGGTCGAAACTATCGCCGGCACTCTTCGACCGATTGGTCGGTTCCCCTGTAACCATGCGGAACTGGCGCACCGTCCTCAAGCTCGGCGAAATGGCGGTGACTTCGGAGCTCGAAGCGCCCAGGCACTCTTCACAGATACGATTGCAGGAGTAAGTCATGACTACATCGCTGGGCACGACCGTCCACCTCGACCTCGCGTTCGATGTGGCACTGCAACGAACGCGCGACGCTCTGAAGGCCGAAGGGTTCGGCATACTCACCGAGATTGATGTACAGGCGACGTTCAAGGAGAAGCTGGGCCGGGATTTCCGCCAGTATGTCATCCTTGGAGCATGCAATCCGCCGCTGGCGTATAGCGCGCTGAGTGCCGACCCCCAGGTTGGCCTGCTCCTCCCCTGCAACGTAACCGTAGAAGCTGCAGCCGACGGCGGGGCCGTCGTTCGTCTGGTTGATCCAGTAAGTCTCATGACGTCGCACGCCCTTGGAGCATCTTCGGAGATCGGTCGAGTCGCGGCCGATGCGCAGGAACGTCTCGCACGTGTCACACGGGCGCTGGCAGAATCGCACCACACAGCCTAGCGTGCAGCGCGCCTGAGCCAATGACGCACCCCGAGCTCCACCGCACCGCGCACATTGGCTGGCTGCGCGCCGCCGTTCTCGGCGCCAACGACGGGCTGATCTCCACCAGCAGCCTCGTGGTGGGAGTCGCCGCCGCGCAGACATCCCGTGATCCCATCCAGTTGGCCGCGATTGCCGGGCTGGTGGCTGGGGCCCTGTCCATGGCCGCCGGCGAATACGTCTCCGTCAGCTCGCAAGCCGACACCGAGCAGGCGGGCTTGGCCCGCGAGCGTCATGAGCTCGCCACTCTCCCCGAATTGGAGCTGGCAGAGCTCACCGGCATCTACGTCGCGCGCGGCTTGAGCGCAGAGCTCGCGGGGCAGGTTGCGAAACAGCTCATGGCGAATGACGCCCTCGGCGCCCATGCGCGCGACGAGCTGGGAATGTCGGAGATGACGCGTGCCCGTCCGATTCAGGCGGCCCTCGCCTCAGCGGCCGCATTCGCATCGGGCGCCACTCTTCCCCTGCTCCTGGTCCTCTTTGTCCCGCTCTCGACGCTGACGCCGGCAGTGGCGGGAAGTACCCTCGTTCTCCTCGCACTATTGGGCGCGCTCGCTGCCCGGCTGGGCGGCGCGCCGATGGCACGTGGGGCGGCGCGGGTCGCGTTCTGGGGGGCGGTGGCCATGGTCTGCACCGCGCTGGTGGGCCGCTTCTTCGGGACGGTGGCCTGACCCGCGCCGAGGGGCATCAGGCGCCGGTCTTGTTCCTGGTGGTCGGGGTTTCCCGCATCCTGAGGGCGGACATTGCCCGATAGCGCTCTCGTCGCGGGTGGGCAATCGTTGCAGAGAAGGTGAACAAGTGCCCGCCGCAGCCGCCGGTATCTCATAATCGGAGGCCCATGCGAAGCACTCTCACATCAACCATTCGGAGTAGACCATGAAGGGCTATCTCGAGGACATCGAGAAACAGACCGAGGAGAACACGGATTTTCGTAATGTCCTCTACACGGGCAAGTACCTTCAACTGGTACTCATGGCGTTGAAGCCGGGAGAAGAGATTGGCGAAGAGGTCCATGAGGACCACGACCAGTTCTTTCGCATTGAGAAAGGCAAGGGCCAGCTCGTGATCGACGGCAAGCGGCAAAAGATCAAGAGCGATGACGCGATCGTTGTCCCCGCCGGCGCGCACCACAATGTGATCAACACGGGCAAGAAATCGCTGAGACTCTACACCCTCTACGGCCCGCCTGCTCATCGCGACGGAGTGGTGTACGCCACGAAGGCCAAGGCTGAAGCATCCGACGAGCATTTCGACGGGAGGACGACCGAGTAGCTTCGTCCACTCGCTGCTCGTCGGGGTGACGGCGACCGTTCGGTTCGCCAGCCGAAATACAATCGAGCGCTCGCTCGGGAAAGCGAAGCGCCTCATTGATCTGCGACACTGACTCGGAGGACATTCCGGCGTAGATTGAAGGCGTGACGCGCCCTGCCACCGACCTTCCCACTCTGGTGACGACGCCGCTGGCTGAGTCCGCGCCGCCAACATCCGCACCCACTTCCGGCGGCGCGCCCGCGCGTCGTCGGTACGACCGGTCAATCGTCGAAGGACCGCTGCTCCCTGCCGTGTGGAAGCTCGCGTGGCCGACGATGCTGACGAACATCATCGGTGGTCTCCAGGGAATAATCGATCAAGTGATGGTCGGCCACTACGTCGGCTTCACCGCTAACGCCGGGATCGGCGTCGCAACGCAGATCTGGATCGTGCTCATCGTCTTCATCATGTCCGTCTTCACAGGGATGAGCGTACTCGTCGCGCGCTTCGTCGGAATGGGCGACGAGGAGAAGGCCGACCGGACCGTTTATCAGGCCTTCCTTACCGCTACGGGTATCTCACTCGGGATCCTGGCACCGATCGGTTTCTTTGCGGCACCGGTGCTGCTCAAGCTCGTCAACGCTGCTCCGGAGGTGCAGGCACAGGCGCTGCCGTTCCTGCGCATCATGATGGTCTTCAGCAGCGGCATGCTCATCTTCTTCATGCTCAGTGGCGCGCTGCGCGCCGCGGGTGACGCGCGAACTCCAATGGTGATGGGTATCGCGATGACCGTGATGAACATCGCGTTGAACGTCGTGCTCATCCGCGGGCTCGGTCCGATTCCCGCCTTTGGCACTGCCGGAGCGGCGATGGGGACGGTAATTGCTTCGGGGTCGGTGGCGGTGTACGCGCTTTGGAAGCTCTGGCACGGCGGATGGGTCGTCTCGTTCCCGCGCAGGCACGGCTTCGGGCCTGATTGGACGATCATCAGGTCGCTTTTCAAGTTCGGGCTGCCGACGGGAATTCAGGGAGTCGCGATGAACATCGGCGGTCTGCTGCTGCTGGCAGTCATCGGCTCGCTGGCCCAGAGCGCCGAGGCTCAGGCGGCGTTCGCGGTTTCGTACGGGCAACTCTTCTCGCTGATCACGTGGACGTCCGTCGGACTCATGGGCGCGGCAGCGGCCGTTGCGGGGCAGAATCTCGGCGCCGGAAATCCCGACCGCGCCAACGAATCCGTTCACGTCGCTGCGCGCATCGCATTTACCGGTGCGGCATTCGTTGGCATCTTCTTCCTCTTCTTTCCCCGACTGCTACTGGCAATATTCGGAATGAACCAGCCAGGCGTAGTGCCGATCGGCGTGCAGCTACTGCGGGTGCTCAGCGTGTCGGGCT
>JBGPLS010000066.1:0-14131 GCA_041486565.1 Gemmatimonadaceae bacterium | reverse complement strand
GTGCTCACCGGGCGGACGACCGTGATCGCATCGCATCGCGTGAGCAGCATCCGCCACGCCAACCGAATCATTGTCCTCGCCGACGGGCAGATCGTCGAGCAAGGCCGACACGACGAGCTGATGATAGCCGAGGGTCGCTACTGGTCGCTGCTCAGACGACAGCAGCTGGTCGAGTCCATCGAGTCCGACGACGCGGACGTGCTCGGCAGCGGGAGTGCGGATGAGCGCTGACGAACGTCTCGAGGCGGAGATTGCGGAAGCGAGACGAATCATCGGCGAGCTGCGTGACCGCGACTCACTCAAGACCCAGTTCCTGTCGAACATCTCGCACGACCTTCGGACGCCGCTCACTGCGATCATCACTCACGCCGAGATTCTGCGCGATGGCCTGCTCGGTGAGATAAACCCCAGGCAGAGCGAAAGCGTTCGGACGATCATCACCGGAGGCCGCCAGCTGCTCGACATGATCGCCGAGATTCTCCTCTACGCAAAAGGCTCGAGCGAGCCGCTGACAGTCAATGCGGGGACGTTCTCGTTCAGGGAAGTCGTTGACCAGATTTCGGCACTCAACGAATCCCTTGTCGCGAAGAAGCAGCTGGATCTCGAATGCTCCGTCCCCGGCGAGCTTCCGCTGGTCGACGGCGATCGTGACAAGATCATGCACGTACTGATGAACCTTCTCGGAAACGCGCTCGAGTTCACTCCACCCGGAGGGAGGGTGTGGGTAAACGCCATGCTCGACCGCGGCTCGTCCCCTTCCCCAATGATTCTCGTCGAGGTCGGCGACACTGGTCGCGGCATCGCCGCGGATCACCACGAGCTCATCTTCCGGGAGTTCGCGCAGGTGGATTCGTCGGCATCGCGCGGTCATCACGGAATTGGTCTCGGCCTGACCATCGCGCGGCGGTTCGTCGAGCTGCACGGCGGACGCATCTGGGTGGAGAGCGAGCTCGGCCATGGCAGCCGCTTCTTCTTCACGCTGCCCTGCGCCCTGGCACCTGAG
The DNA here is from genome assembly GCA_041486565.1 of Gemmatimonadaceae bacterium. Classification (GTDB taxonomy): domain Bacteria; phylum Gemmatimonadota; class Gemmatimonadetes; order Gemmatimonadales; family Gemmatimonadaceae; genus UBA4720. The sequence goes on along the minus strand of JBGPLS010000066.1, from coordinate 13,128 downwards.
TAGTGGCCATCCGCGTTCTTGTCGTCGAGGATAGTCAGCTCATTTCCGGCGCACTGCGGATTCTCCTCGAGGCAAACGGATACGAAGTATCGGTTGCTGGAACAGCGGCCGATGCGGTCGAAGCCGGCGCGGCATTGCCGCCGTCTGTCGTGCTTCTCGATCTGACTCTTCCGGATAAGGATGGATTGTGGGTTCTCGGCGAGCTGGAGTCGCGGGGAGTGCATCCCGCCGTAAAGCTGGCGATGAGCGGATACGATGACGATGCAACGCGCGAGCGTTGTATCGCCGCCGGATGCGACGAGCTGCTGGTGAAGCCCGTTCCCGTGCGCGAGATCCTGCGGATAATCGCCGAACGGACAACGTGAGGGATCGGCGCGCGTACCGTCGCGCCGGACCATTCCTGCGGCGCTACTACGGCCTCAAGTACCGGGCGTTCGCGCGCGAGCGGCGTCCTCGCGATGGCCGTCGCGGTCTGATCATGCTGCAGATTGACGCACTCGCATTTTCGGACTTGCGGCGCGCGATGGATCTCGGGCTCTGCCCCACCATCCAGCGATTGCTCGACGAGCAGCGCTTCGCGCTGCGCCAGTGGTTCTGCGGGCTCCCTGCGGCAACACCCTACTGCCAGGCCGGGATCTTCCACGGAGAGAACGATGGGATTCCGGCGTTTCGATTCTTCGACAAGGAGGCCGGTCGCGTCATCACCTGCAACGCGCCCGAAGGCGTACAGTACATCCGCGACAGAATCTCGACGCCGGGCGCGCTGGCGGGAGGATCGAGCTATGTAAACCTGCTCGACGGCGACGCACAGACCGTGGCCTTCACAGTCGCAACCCGCGAGAAGATGTCCGTCTATCAGCGACTTGGCGGCACGCGGATGGCACTGCTCATCCTGCTGCATCCCCTTCGCATCCTGCGGATGGTGGGTGAAAGCGTGGTCGAGTGGCTGCGGGAAGAATGGGAGAGAGCCTGGGGTGAGCTCGCCGGGCGCGTGACGCACTCGGAGGGAATCTTCCCGATCATCCGGATCATCAGCAACGTCGTCGTCCGCGAGCTCCAGACGATGGCGATTCTGCTCGACGTTTATCTTGGCGTGCCGGTGATCTACAGCACGTTCATGCAGTACGACGAGCTGGCACACCACTTCGGCCCCTCGAGCCGACCCGCGCTCGGCGATCTGAGACGCACGGACTCACGGATCTCCGAGATATGGCGAATGGCGCGAGTCCTTGGAGGGCGAGGCTACGACCTCGTGATTCTCTCCGATCACGGCATGACTGCCTCCGAGAGCTATCGGGTGAAATTCGGCGAGTCGCTTGGCACGACGGTGCAGCGCGTGCTGGCGGACGAAGCGCTGATCAGCCATTCGGAGCGCAGCGAATACGCCGACGTAGGCGCCGAGATCGTCGAGGCCGTCGCACAGGTGACGCCGGCGACGATGTCCAGGGCCCGGCGCGGGCTGCGCCGGCTGAGAGACTGGGTACGCAGCCGCTACGGGCTGAGGGAGATCATCCTCCCCGAGAAGTACAGGGTCGACACCCATCATGAGGTCGTGGTCACCTACAGCTCGTGCCTCGCGCTTGTCTATTTCGCCGCTGAGCCTGCGCAGCTCTCTCGCGAGGCAATCCTCGCCGACTCGCGGTGGCGCGCGCTCTACGATGGACTCGTCGCCCATCCGGGGATTGGTCTGGTGCTGACGCGGTCCGGTGATGTCGTCCACGCGGAAGGTCAGCAGGGACTGGCGACCATCCGCGACGGCAAGTTTGTCGTCACCTCGGGCGAGAACCCCCTCACGGCCTACGGAACAGAATCGTATCAGCTGAGGGCCATCGAGTCGCTCGTGCGGCAACAGAACTGCGGCGACTGTGTTTTGTTCGGCGCGTTCGACGGGCTGTCGATCGTCTCGTTCGACGATCAGGTCGGCGCCCATGGATCGGCGGGCGGCGATCAGGTCCTCCCGTTCCTGATAACCCCCGAGGGGCTGATCTCAGCCGATGAGAAGATCGAGGACGCTCGCGACATTCATCGGGTGGTGATGTCGCATTACACTACCACCCCCGGCGATCAACGGGTTTCCCCTTCGCCGGAATAGCCGACGATCGATCTGAAGGCGGCGGCGGAGATCCGCTCGGGCTCGAACTGCTCGCCGGCCCTCTTCATTACGCCACGCACGACCTCGTCCACGGTCATCAGCGGAGCGTCGGCCTCGGCCGTCACCTCGACTTCCCACTTGCCGCGATCGGCGCCTTTGAGCGTGTGGCGATAACTGGCGCTGTAGACGGTGTGCCATGGACGCGGCGCCGCGGACGATGCAACGATCGCAACGCCGGTTTCGGTTCCACCCTGGCGCATTGGGGGGAATAGCCGGATCTCCTCGACGCGCGCCGGCCCGATTCGCTCGGCGATTTCCTTCAGGAACCGCTCCGTGGTATCAATCACCTGGCCGAGATCCCGACCATTTCACGCTCCACGTAAAGGCGGAGGATGTGCATGAAGTCCTGGGCGTTCGTCACGACGCCGAATGCCTGATGTGTCCCGCGGTCCTTGAGCTTGCTGACGACAAACTCCGAGGAGTCGACGCAGATTGTCGACAGCTCGCGAAGCGTTCCGTCCGGGTCGGTGACGAACGCGGGCAGCATGTTGCCGGTAGCGATGGCGTGAAGTGCGGTGGCGACCAGAATCGCCATCGTCGCTTTCGTCGTGTGACGTTTCATCGCGTCCTGCGCCGTCAGTGTGTCGGTGATCACTTCGGGCAGCGGTCCGTCGTCCCTGATCGAGCCGGTGAGAACGAACGGGACGTTGTGCTTCACCAGGGCGTGCATGATACCGTCGGTGACAATTCCCTGCCTGACCGCCTCGGCGATGGAGCCGGCTGCGCGCACCTTGTTGATGGCGCGCATGTGCAGGCCGTGTCCTCCCGTCGAGGCCACTCCCGTTCGCGTGATGCCGAGCGACGTGCCGAAGATCGATGCCTCGATGTCGTGGACCGCGAGGGCGTTGCCGGCAAGGAGCGCTCCGACAAAACCGTTCTCGATGAACCACACCATGTCGGCTCGGGCGCGCGCATGCACCAGCGCCGGACCAGTCACCCAGATGGGATAACCGCCGCGATCGCGCTCCTCGATGAGTATCTGCGCCATCAGCGAGTAGTCGATCGGCTTTTCACGCGAGACTTCGCTCGTCATGAATCGGAACTCGCCTTCCTCTTCCTCCGCCGGCGGGTACGAGTGGACGTAAATGCCTTCGCTTCCATCCTCCGCGCTGCCGACGGCCACCATGTCGCCGCGCGCAACCCGCCGCCCTTCCTTCACCCACAGTGTGCCGTCGCGATCGAGCACCAGCGCCGAGTCCATCCTTGGCTCGAGCGGCATCACCCATTCGCCTTTCACCCGCACGTAGGTGGGAAGGTTGGTGGTGGCAAAAAAGTTTTCGGGCAGGACGCCCGCAGCCGGCGCGGGGACGAATGTCGCGTCTGGCGCACCGGTCAGTCCGGCTGCCGAAAAATCGGGAGCTGCAAGAAGAGACACGTCTGAAAGATGCTCGCTCACGCTACAGCAGCGCCACCGGATCGCGGTCGAGCGTCACCCGGAGATTCGCGGGGACGGGGAACCTCTCCATGAAGTAGCGACAAACGCGCGTCAGATCACCCGCCTGCGCCGACTTGAGGAGCACGTGCCAGCGCCAGCGGTTCTTGATTCGCTCGATCGGACAAGGCGCGGGACCGATCACCGTCACTTCGCCGACCTTCTGCGTCTCGAGCAGCTCCCGAAGCCACTCCGCCGCGGCAATGGCGAGCTCGCCGGCGGCATGTTCTTTCGTGCCGCTGAATACGATGTTCGCCAGGCGCACGTTCGGCGGGTATGGGGGGCTGACGCGCCCCGGCATCTCCTCGCTGACGAAGCGCAGATAGTCGTGCGCAACCGCGCAGACCACCGCGTGATGGTTGGGTACGCGGGTCTGGATGAGCACGCGCCCTCCCTTGGGCCCCCTGCCGGCCCGGCCCGCAACCTGGCTCAGGAGCTGAAAGCACCGCTCCGAGGCGCGAAAGTCGGGAAGATTGATTCCGGTGTCCGCATCCACGACGCCGACGAGCGTGACATTCGGAAAATCGAGACCCTTGGCGATCATCTGCGTCCCGAGGAGAATGTCCACTCCCCCGCTGGCGACACGATCGAGTATCTCGGCGTGCGCCCACTTTCCGCTGGTCGTGTCGACGTCCATCCGGGCGATGGACGCGCCCGGGAAGCGATCGCCGAGGAGTCGCTCGACCTGCTGCGTGCCGAGCCCCCGCTGGCGGAGAGTTCGTCCACCGCAGCGTCCGCACACCTGATTCAGCGCCTCCTGGTGTCCGCAGTAGTGGCAAAGCAGGCGCTCCGGCGCGCGGTGATGCGTGAGCGTGATGGCGCAATTGGGGCAGACGACGACGTCGCCGCATTCGCTGCACTGCACGAACGACGAATAGCCGCGGCGGTTGAGAAGCAGAATGCTTTGTTCGCCGCGCGATAGCGTGTGCTCGAGCGCGCCGTCCAGCTCTTCGCGGATCACAAACGAATAGGAGGGAGACGCCGGTCCCTCGCGCGGCTCGGTGGGATCACGGCGACGTCTCAGATCGACGATGGCGATCCGCGGCAGCTTGCCGCCGCCAACGCGATCGGGCAGGTTGAGCAGCCGGTACTTGCCGCTCTCGGCATTCGCCCAGCTCTCGAGCGAAGGCGTGGCGCTGCCGAGGACGACGATCGCGCCCTCGAGGCGCGCGCGCACGATGGCCACCTCGCGGGCGTGGTATCGCGGCGTCTCGCCCTGCTTGTAGCTCGTCTCGTGCTCCTCGTCGACAATGATCGCGCCGAGGTTCGCGAGAGGCGCGAATACGGCGGACCGCGCGCCGACTGCGATGCGCTTCTCTCCCCGCTTGAGTGCCAACCACGCGTCGTAGCGCTCGCCGTCGCTGAGCGCCGAATGAAGTACCGCGACGTCGTCGCCGAATACTGCGCGGAAGCGATCGACGGTCTGCGGAGTGAGAGCGATCTCGGGAACCAGGACAATGCCCGTCTTGCCCTTCTCGAGAACGAGGCGTTTGAGGAGCTCGATGTAGACAAGCGTCTTGCCGCTGCCAGTTACGCCGTTGAGGAGAAAGACCTGGCCCGGTGTCGCGTCCGCGATCGCGGTGATTGCCTCCGCTTGCGCCGTGCTCGGCTCGTGCGGTGTGGCTGCGGCAATTGCCCGCGTGGCGAATGGATCCCGCTCCACCTCCTCGGCCTCGATTGCGATCAGGGCGCGACGCTCCAGTCCTTTCAACACCGAAGGCGAGAAAGAGAGCTGCTGGATGAGATGCTCGAGCGTGCTGTGGCCGCCGAGCGACTCGAGCAGCTCGAACAGCGCGCGCTGCTGCGGGGCACGGGCGAATGCCTTTTCCCTCTCGAGGAGTGTCGGAAGATCCTCGCGCAGCCGGACGAGGCGGTGGGTCTTTCGCGCCGGTTGTGGCCGCGCGGCCCCGGTGAGAAGCAGGGGAAGCGCCGACCGCATGGCGATGCCGATGGGCACGATGTAATAGTCCGCCATCCAGCGGCAGAGGGCGACCATGTCTGCGCTCAGCGCCGGCTCGGCGTCGGGCACCTCGGTGATCCTGCGAACCTTCGACGGTAGCGCGCCGGGACCAGCGGGCCCGAGACAGATGCCGATCTCGGCTCTGTTGCGGAACGGCACCACAACTCGCGAGCCGGTCACCGCCGCGTGCCCGGCCGCGGGGTCGGCGGCGTAGGTGAATGTCTGAAAGAGTGGAACCGGGAGCGCGATCTCTACCAGCCCCCGTGTTTCCTGGGGCATTTTCGCTACCGGCCGCCGGCGCTCGCTAACCGTGAGTCGCTGGAGCCGCTGCGGGAGACGCCGAGGCCTGGGGCTCGCCCGAGCTGGATTCGGCCGCCGGCGATTGATACGCCGGTGAAGGGATCGTCCTTCAGCAGAGCGGCACCGTCGAGGTCGGCGTGATCGAGCAACGGCGCGAGCTGCGCCATCGCCGAGATTCCGAGGCTCGATTCGATCATGCACCCGGCCATGACCGTCATATCGAAGGCGCGCGCGGTGTGCACCATCCGAACCGCTTCGCGGAGGCTTCCGCACTTGGCGAGCTTGATGTTGATACCGTCGACGGCGCCCGCCAGCTTCGGAATGTCCGTCGCGACGAGGCACGATTCATCGGCGATGATGGGAAGACGCGAGCGCGCCCGCACGAACCGCAGCCCCTCGACATCGTGCGCCGCTACCGGCTGCTCGACAAACTCGACGTCATTGTCGAGGAGGAAATCGGTCATCCGTACAGCTTCAGACGGACTCCACGCGGCATTTGCATCGACCCGCAGGCGCTTTCCAGGCGCTGCATCGCGCACCACGCGAACGATTTCCATGTCGCGGTCGGTACCGAGCTTGATCTTGAGAATCGGATACTCGGCAGCGTCGGCAATGCGACGGCGCAGTCCGTCGTTGTCGGTGATGGCGATGGTGAAGCTGGACTCGGGCGCGTCAGCGGCGTCGAGTCCCCAGAGACGGTACACGGGCAGCCCGAGCCGCTTTCCGACAAGATCGTGAAGCGCTGAGCTGATCGCACCCTTCGCCGATCCATTCCGGCGGAGCGTTCGATCGAGCTGAGCCTCGATCGATTCGAGAGACCAGCCATCGGCAGTCGCCAGCACCGGTACCAATTGCTCGAGAGCCGCGACGACGGATCCGACTGATTCGCCGTAGTACCGGTTCGGCGCGGCCTCGCCAAGTCCGAACAGGCCTTCGTCGTCATCGATCCGCACCACGACGTTCTCGTGGGCCGCGTAGCCGCCGCGGGCGATGACGAACGGATACCGCGTGTTGAGCGAGATGACCTCGTGCGAGAGTTTCACGCGCGGCTCGCCGCCGGGGCCAGCGAATTCCGCGGCGTCACCATCCTCGCGTTCCAGGCCACCCGCATCTCATCGGGCGCCTGCGCCCCTGACAGGAATGCAATCAGCGCATCCGCCAGATCGTTGCCACGCTGGTAACGGTCGGCGGGATTCTTCTCGAGGCACTTCATCACGATGGCCGAGAGCCCCGGGGGAATTCGCGAATCCACTACGTCCGGTGCAGCCGCCGTCTCGGTGACGTGTTTGTAGCTGATCGAGTAGCCATCCGCGCCATCGAAAGGCGGGAATCCGAGCATCGTCTCGTACATCACGACGCCGAGCGCGTAAAGATCGCTCCGCCCGTCGAGGAGTTTTCCGCGCGCCTGCTCGGGAGACATGTAATGCGGCGTGCCCATGACATTGCCGGTACCGGTCATTCGCGCGCGGAAATGGCCGGTGGCGATTCCGAAATCGGTGACCAGCGCATTCTCGTCCTCATCGAACAGGATGTTGTCGGGTTTGATGTCGCGATGGACGAGCCCGTGACGGTGGGCGTAGTCGAGTGCGCAGGCTGCCTGTGCGATGATCGCCGCCGTCCGCTCCGGAGGAAAGGATCTCCGGTTGTTGATGCGATCGGCCAGCGTACCTCGCGCCAGATACGGCATCACGAGATAGACCTGATCGCCGACCGAGCCGAAGTCGGTGATCGAACAGATGTGCGGATGAACGAGCTGTGCCGCCGACTCCGCTTCGCGACGGAAGCGTTCGCGCATGTCTCGGTCTCGCGCGAGATGCGGGTGCATGACCTTGATCACGACCGGGCAGTCGAGCGTTACGTGGAGGGCGTAATAGACGTTCGCCATCCCGCCTTCGCCCACGCGGTGCATGATGCTGTAGCGGCCTCCGGTTACGTGGCGGAGAGCGGAGATGGCAGGGTCGGGGGGTTGCGTGCTCCTGCTGGGCATCACCGGCAACAGTTCGCTGCAGCGGAGGCAGCGCGCCGCCGCAGACCGGTTCCAGGATCCGCAATCAGGACAGAACATCGTTACCCGCTGAACTCCATCCGAACGAAGTCATACGGAGGCCACGGTCCGCTCAACCGGAAATCGAGATCGGTGTGACGCTGGTCCTCCTTCGCGACGAGCTCGGTGAACAATCCCCAGCGCTCCATGTCGACGAGAAACGACGCGCGTGCAACTACGGTAGTATCGTCATCCGAAACGGGCAACGAAATTGTTGCGGTCGCCTGTCCCCGGAGGACGCGCAGCGAGTCGGATGCGACCGCAGCGAGCTGCTTCAGACGCTCCTTGATCTCCTCCGATGTCGCGTCCGGAGCGTCGGTCGTGGCCGTCCTGGTGATCGTCACTCGGGCCTCCGAGTGTCCTTCGACCACACCGATCGCCTGAGTCAGCGTGAAGTAATGGAGCTCCAGCCATCGCGCGAGGCTGTCGCGGGTTCGGAACACTGTTCCCGGCGGCGCTGGCAGCACAGCCCCGTTCGACTGCACCTCCTCGAGGATCCGCGTGTACTCGCCCATCTCTGCCTCATCGAGCGGCACTCGCGAATAGCGGCTCGGAGTTACGATCGCCCCCAGCATGCGAAAGGGGACTATCGAAGTCCCCTGGGCGAGGGAGGATACCCCGGTCGACTCGACCGCGGCCACGCCATAAAGGCGCAGTGCGTCTACAGGAGCTTGCGCCATTTCAGGCCGATGAGAAGGAGCGCGCCCAACGCCAGCTGGACGACGAGCATCGTCCAGAATCCGTGTGAAGTATGCGCCAGTGGAATCCGGTCGAAGTTCATTCCCCACATCCCGCTGACGATGATGAATGGAAGAGTGATTGTGGCAACGACGCTCAGCGTCTTCGTTATGGATCCCAGCCGGTTAGACACCTGCGTTAAGTAACTGTCGAGCGTGTTGCTCAGCAACTCGCGATAGGTCTCGAGCGCATCGTTGATGCGCAGGATGTGATCGTGGATGTCGCGAAAGTATATCTGTGTGTCGAGTGTAAGCAGGCTGCTGGGACGGTTGGTGAGCACCGCGAATACATCGCGCTCGGGAGCGAGATGGCGGCGGAGAGAAAGCACGAGGCGCTTGACGTTGAAGATGTCGCGGAGCGCGCTTTGGTCGAATGATGCGAAAATCCTGTCTTCCAGTCCGTCCACGAACTCATCGAGCTCGTCGATGATCGGGAAGTAGGCGTTCACCGCTTCATCGACGATCGCGTGCATCAGCCGCGCCGGTCCCGCCTCGGCGAGCTCCGGCTTGCGATCGAGCAATGCAACCGTCGCTTCGACGGGTCCGGTATCCTTCCCATGCACGGTCACGAGGTAGTTCGGACCGAGGAAGCAGGTGAGGTTCACCGTCTCGATGTCGTAAGGGTCCTCGGTCTCGTGCCGGAAAGCGATGGTTCTCACGATCAGGATGAGGAATCCACTGTACTCCTCGATCTTGACGCGGGAGTTGGGGTTGAGGCTGTCCTCGATCGCCAGCGGGTGAAAATGAAAAACGTTCTCGAGAAGCGCCTTCTGCGCGTCATTCCTGTAGTCGATATCGACCCACAATGTGCCCTTGCGCGACTCAACGGCCCGGCGGATTTCCTCGACGGGGAGATTCATCCGCACCCCGCTCTCCGGCGAGTGATTGCAGTTCCATGGCACAGGACTGTCCGGCGATATCCCGTTCCACTTCAGGGACGTCGGAATATCCCGCGGTTGAACGGCGGTCGCTGTGCTGGCGGCTCCGGGATCATCCATCAGGCGACTCCATCGTTGGCGTGGTCCGCGATCCGCCTTCAAACTAGCGCCGCGATATGTGCCATGCACCCCGCTGCCAGCCGATCGGGCGCATATCCTCCCTCGAGAACGCTCACCACGCGACCACCGCACCAGCTGTCGGCGCGCTCGACGACACGTCGAGTGAGCGACGCGATCTGGTCGGGCCCGAGCGTGAAGCCGCCGAGCGGATCTCCGGCCAGGGAATCGAAGCCCGCGGAGACGAGGACGATATCCGGGATAAATCGTGTCGCCGCCGCATCGATGCCGCGCTCGAGAGTCTCGACGTAGCGCTCCGCTGCGAGCCCTGGCGGCATCGGGAGATTCCAGATGGTCTGGTGAGGACCCCGATCGTCGGCGGCGCCGGTTCCGGGATACCACGGCCATTGATGCATCGATACGAAATGAATCGCCGGGTCGGTTTCCACGAGGGCCTGAGTTCCGTTCCCGTGATGGACGTCCCAGTCCACGATCAACACGCGCTCCGCTCCATGTGCGGACCGCGCGTAGCGAGCCGCGATGGCGACGTTTCCGAAAATGCAGAACCCCATCGACCTCGATGCAAGAGCGTGATGTCCCGGAGGACGCACGGCACAGAAGGCGCGCGCGCCCGCGGTTGCCATCGCCCGGTCGACGGCGTCGAGGGCACACCCGGCGCCAGCCGTGGCCGCGTCCCACGAGCCCTCACTGACCACCGTGTCGGGATCGAGGCGGCCGCCGCCCGCGGCGGCAATGCGCTCGATACCGGCGACGTAGCCCGGCGTATGAGCCAATGTCAGCTCCTCAGGTGTCGCGTGTCTCCCTTCGAGCTGCTCGACAATCCCAAACAATGCCGGGTCGTTGCCGAGCGCGCGCGTGATGGCGCGGAGCCGGCCGACATGGTCCGGATGATTCCACCCTGCGTCGTGCCGTCCGCAGTCGCGGTGGGAAATGAAGGCGACGGGCATGCCGCCGGCCGCCGATCTATCTGACCGGTCTGCGGCGACGGCTGACGAGAAGCAGAATCGACCCGTTGCTGACGCCCGCCTCCGCCAGACTTCGCTGCTCGTCGAGGATCTCGAAGCCGTGAAGCCGCACCACGAACTCGTCCGCATCGATGCCGTCGGGATAGAGCGCGTTCAATGCTGCGCGCTTGACCGAGATCACCGGCTCCGTCGGTGGAGCATCGACGCGAACCGAATCCCAGAGGTCGGCCGCCTGCACGCGGATGTGCAGCACCGGCTCGTCACCGGACGCGAGGCGGACGATGTCGCCATTCGTCCGGAGACTCGTGACGAATGGAGCAGCCGTCATGCGGTCGGAAGCGCCGTGGTCGAGCTCGACGGAAGCTGCCCGTTCGTCTTGGGCGGTGGAGGAGGTGGCAGTGTGCTGAGGAACCGCGCGATCTGCTGATCGAAGAGATAGCTCGACGCAGTTACCCGAGTGACGCCGGCCACCTCTGCGGTTCCGATGACTATCTCCTCCCCGCCCTGCCCTCTCAATGTGACGTGCGAGGGTCCCTCCTGCTCGACGAACGCCGAGTAGATCCCGCTCTGGCGCCCGAAGAAAGTCTTCGCTTCGCGGAGCACGTCCGGGACGGGGAGTGAGGTAGAGATTTCCTGAACGGTGCGGGCACGCTGGGAATTGCTGGGGGCGGCCATCTGTCTCGCAGGCGACGCGTGACATCCGTCGCGGGTATAGGTTATGCTTTGTTGCAACTGCTTCGAATTTACCCGGCGTCTCCGGGGCGGACAAGCTTACGGCCACCCCCCGGGACCACGTTCGGCACGACCACCAATAGGGATTCCTCGATGATTCCATCAATCGCCCGTTTCCGTACAATCGGTCTCAGTGTCCTCTCGATCCTGGCAGCCGCATGCGCTTCCGTGCAGCCAGCGGTATCGACTGCACCTCCATCGTCAGGCACAACCGCGTCGCCAGCGGGCGGCACCAGCGTCGCGCCCTCCGCTCCCGGCTACCGGCCGGAATTCGGGACGATGTGGACGTTCGATGCGCCGCCGCTCGACTATTGGAAGAAGACGTACAATTTCGCGCCCGACAAGCAGTGGCTCGATCACGTCAGGCTCGCGTCGGTGCGGCTGCCCAACTGCTCGGCATCATTCGTGTCGGCCAACGGGCTCGTGATGACGAACCATCACTGCGGCCGAGGCTGCACGGCGGAAGTGTCACCCAGGGACAGCAACTATATCGAGACCGGATTCGCAGCCGCCAATCTGGGCGACGAGAAGAAGTGTCCCGGATTGTACGTCGATCAGCTGATATCCATCGAGCAGGTGACCGATCGAGTCCGCGCGGCAATCACCGGGACCAGTCCCGCCGAACGGGCCGCACAGCGCGCGGCGACGATCGGCCAGATTCAGAGCGAATGCGCGCAATCGACAGGTCTCACCTGCCAGGTCGTAAGCCTCTACCAGGGCGGGATGTATTCTCTCTACCGCTACAAGCGATACAGCGACATCAGGCTGGTGATGTCTCCCGAAGAACAGATCGCTGCGTTCGGTGGTGATCCCGACAATTTCACATTCCCTCGATACGATCTCGACGTGGCGCTGCTGCGCGTCTACGAGAATGGCTCGCCGTTCCGGCCGGTGGATTACCTGAAGTGGAGTGCGAACGGAGCGGCCGACGGCGAGGTCCTGTTCGTGGTCGGGAATCCAGGTTCTACCGGCCGTCTCAATACCCTGGCGCAGATGGAGTTCCTCAGGGACGTAGGGTACCCGGCGCAGCTCGCGGCGTACAAGCGCGCGCTCGCGATTTATCGTCAGCTGATGTCGGCCGATACAAGTGCAGCCAGGAAGTATCAGAATCAGGTATTCGGCCTGGAGAACTCATTCAAGGCGGTAACCGGGTATCGTGTAGGACTGCTCGACAGCGCCAGAATGTCGCAAAAGAGGGCGTTCGAGAACGACTTCAGAGCGCGCATCAATGCCGATCCGGCGCTCCGCGCGCGGTACGGCGCCGCTTGGGACGCGATCGCCGCCGCGCAGCGGGAACTGGCGACGTTCAATCCACAGTTCAGATACCAGGGGTTCGGTCCTAGCTCGGCGCTTGCGGGGTCTACGCTGATGGTGACGGCCGCGCAGATTCTGCGGGTAAGCACGGAGAGCGCGAAGCCCGACGCAGAGCGCCTGGCAGTCTACCGCGGCAACAATCTCGAGGCGATCAAGCGCTCACTCACGGGCCCGCGGGACATCGATCCGGCATTCGAGCGTCTCTCGATCGCCGCTCAGCTTCGCGCGGCACAGCAGGAGCTGCCTCCGAATGATCCATTCCTGAAAGTCGCGCTAGCCGGGCGCACACCCGAAGCCGCCGCCGATGCGTTGGTAAGTGGAACACGACTAACCGATCCGTCGGTGCGAAGCGCGCTCGTGGAAGGCGGAGCAGCAGCGGTCGCGGCGTCCAGCGATCCGCTCATTGTTTTTGCGCGCGCGGTGGACCCGCTCAATCGTGCCGTCGTGGCGCGCGCCGACAGTCTCAATGCCATCGT
>JBGPLS010000065.1:0-14153 GCA_041486565.1 Gemmatimonadaceae bacterium | reverse complement strand
TGCGCCGAGCACACGCCGCTGTGGAACACGATCTCGATCTCCGGCTACCACATCCGCGAAGCCGGCGCGACCGCGGCGCAGGAGCTGGCGTTCACGCTCGCCGACGGCTTCACGTACGTCGAGCGGGGAATCCTGCGCGGCCTCGACGTCGATATATTCGCGCCCCGTCTCTCGTTCTTCTGGGACATCCACAACGATTTTTTCGAGGAGATCGCGAAGCTGCGCGCCGCCCGGCGCATCTGGGCGCGCCACATGAAGGAGCGCTACGGAGCCAGGGACCCCCGGTCGCTCGTGATGCGGTTTCACTCGCAGACCGCCGGCGTCACCCTGACGGCGCAGCAGCCGATGAACAACATCGTTCGCGTTGCCTACCAGGCGATGGCGGCGGTGCTCGGCGGCACTCAGTCGCTCCACACGAATTCGATGGACGAAACGCTCGCCCTGCCGACCGAGGAATCTGTCCAGGTCGCGCTCCGTACGCAGCAACTCCTCGCCTACGAAACCGGTGTCCCCAACGTCATCGATCCACTCGGCGGCTCGTACTACGTCGAGGCGCTGACGTCGCAGCTCGAGGAGGAGGCGGAGTCGCTCTTCGCCCAGATCGAGGAGATCGGCGGCGTCGTCCGCGGGCTCGAGACGGGCTGGCTTCAGCGGAAGATCGCCGAGTCGGCCGCACGGCAGCAGTGGGAGATCGAGCAGCATCGGCGGGTCATCGTCGGCGTCAACGAGTTCGTGACCGACGAGCCGGCGCTGACGATTCCATTGCTCAAGATCGGCGACACCGAGGCCGAGCAGCGCAAACGCCTGGCGAATCTGCGCGCGACGCGGGACAACGCTCGAGTGGAGAAGTCGCTCGCTGCCCTTCGCGCCGCAGCAAAGACGGACGAGAACATGATGCCTCATATCCTCGAGGCCGCGCGCGCGTACTGCACGCTGTACGAGATCCGCGCGGCGATGGAGGAGGTTTTCGGTGCCTACCGCGAGCCGGTGTTCTTCTGAGTCGTAAGCCCGAGTGGTGGGAAAGCTATTTCGACTCGCAGTACCTCCGGGAATACGATCCGGTATTCACGCCTCAGCGTGCGCGCACCGAGACAGGGCGGGTAATCGAAGTTCTCGGGCTGCCGGTGGGATCGCGCGTTCTCGACGCACCATGCGGACAGGGGCGACACGCTCATCTTCTGGCGGAAGCCGGCTTCCGCGTCGACGGCATCGACTACTCGCGCCAGCTTCTCGCTCTCGCCGCCGAGCGCGGCAGCGGGCCGGCGCTGCATTACCGGCACGCGGACATGCGAAAGCTGCCGACGGCGTGGACAGGTCGTTTCGATGGTGTCGTGAATCTGTTCACGTCGTTCGGCTTCTTCGACAATCCATCAGACGACGCACGCGTGATTGGCGAATTCGCGCGAGTCCTCAAGCCGGGGGGAGTTTTCATCTGGCACGGGGGAAGTCGCGACGGTGTGATGGCGCGCTTTCTGTCGCGCGACTGGTGGGAGACGAAGGACGGCACTCTTGTCGCTCAGCTGCGGACGTTCGACGCGCTTTCCGGGGTGCTCAGCATCCACTCGACCTTCAGGCGAAAGAGTGGCCGCACTACGCGGCGCGAGCACCGCATCCGGCTTTACACCGCGACGAGGCTGGCCGCGCTGTGTGCCCGCGAGGGCCTGATCGTTGAAGAGGCATTTGACGGCTTCACTGCGCGGCCGCTGACTCGGCGATCGGGGGAAATGCTGCTCGTCGCCCGGAAGCGATGAGTCGTCAATCAAGCATCTATGTCCGAAGTTTCAAACGGATTCGGCGGATTCAGCGGATTGATTGGCACAGGCGCATAGCTGGGCGTCCGCTACCGAGCAACGCTTGTTTTTGTTGTTTAACAACAGAACTCACGGTGCTGAGTTGCGGTCCGCGACTCTTACGCCTGTACCGAATAATCCGTGAAATCCGCCGAATCCGTTTGAAACTTCCTACATGGGTGCTTGATTGGCGCACTCTACGCTGCCGGGCCGCCCTCATTCCTGCTAATTTCCTCCCCGTATGAGCATGAGACCGATCAGAGTTCTCGTCGCAAAGCCCGGCCTCGACGGCCATGATCGAGGGGCGAAGGTCGTTGCCGCAGCGCTCCGCGACGCGGGAATGGAGGTCATCTACACCGGTCTTCACCAAACTCCGGAGATGATCGCCAGCGCCGCCGTCCAGGAGGACGTCGACGTCATCGGGCTGTCGATCCTCAGCGGCGCACACATGACGCTCATCCCTCGTGTCAAGGATCTCGTTGTCGGCCAGGGGCGGGACGACATTCTGATCACCGGCGGCGGGATCATCCCGCGCGAGGACATGGACGCTCTCCAGGCTCGCGGAATCGGCCGACTCTTCGGCCCCGGCACGCCCACCACGGACCTGATCCACTACATAAAGGAATGGTTCGCCTCGAGGGAAGGCGCCGCCGCGTCGCATACGAGCGGCTGACGTGACTCCCCGCCTGCGCGCGCTGAGCGCCGAAGTGCGCGCACTCGAGGAGCGGCTCCGGCAGGGTGGTGGCGCGGAACGGATCGCAAAGCTGCACAGCCAGGGAAAACTTTCGGCCCGCGAGCGCGTCGCGCTGTTGTGCGACGCTGATTCGCGCTTCCTCGAAATCGGACTGCTCGTGGCGTACGATCAGTACGGTGGCCAGGCGCCGGCGGCGGGGGTCGTTACCGGTATTGGCATCGTGCACGGCCGCGAAGTCGTCATCGTCGCCAACGATCCCACCGTCAAGGCAGGGTCGTGGTGGCCGGAGACCATCAAGAAGATTCTGCGCGCCCAGGAGATCGCGATGCGCTGCCGCGTGCCGATCATCTATCTCGTCGATTCCGCGGGCGTCAACCTCCCGTATCAGGGCGGCGTCTTTCCGGGACAGTACGGGGCCGCGCGCATCTTCTATTACAACTCGATCATGCGGCGCTACCTCAGGATTCCACAGCTTGCCGCCGTGATGGGACAGTGTGTTGCCGGCGGCGCGTATCTCCCCGCGCTTTCCGACGTGATCCTGATGGTGAAAGGGACATCCTTCATGGGACTCGGCGGCCCAAACCTCGTAAAGGGTGCCACTGGAGAGACCATCGATTCCGAAACGCTCGGCGGTGCGGTCACCCACACCGAGCTGAGCGGCGTCGCTCACTACGCTCTCGACAACGACGAGGAATGTCTCGCCAAGTTGCGCGACCTCGTGTCCCGTTTACCTGGCGGCCCCGCGACGGCCGGCGCCATGGCAACTACTGAAGAAAGCGATCCGTACGCAATTCGATTTCGATCCACGACGCCCCCGCCGCCTTCAGCTCGCCGTTCGTCGCGCAAAACTGGGAAGGCCACGAAACCGCAGTCATCAACCGAGGCACTCTACGATCTCCTGCCGAGCGACCATCGGATGTCGTACGACATGCACGCCGTGCTCTCGGCGATCCTCGACGACGGCGCCCTCGACGAATTCCAGGCGACGCTCGCTCGCGAGATGATCTGCGGTGACGGCCGGATTTACGGCATGCCCGTCGGCGTGATCGCGAATCAGCGCGGCCTCGTGAAGGGCCGCGCAGGAGAGAAGCCGCGCTTCGGCGGCATCGTCTACACTGAGAGCGCGGAGAAGGTCGCGTACTTCATCGATCGCTGTGATCGCCAGAAGATTCCGCTTCTGTTCGTTCAGGATGTCTCCGGCTTCATGGTTGGCCCCGAAGCGGAGCAGGGAGGAATCATTCGCGCCGGCGCGCGGTTCGTCGAGGCGATGGCAACGGCGCGAGTGCCAAAGCTCGTGCTGACCGTGAATCACGCTTCGGGCGCCGGCTACTACGCGATGGCGGGGCAGGGCTTCGATCCCGATTTCATTTTCAGCTGGCCCACTGGGCGGATGGCGGTGATGGAGGGCGAATCGGCCGTTCAGGCGGTGCACGGCCCGGCTCTCGATGCGGCGAAGAAGAAGGGCGGCGAGCCGGCGGCGGAGGTTGCGGCCGCCGCGGAGGCGATGCGCGCCGACTACGAGAGCCAGCTCGACGCGCGCTACGCGGCGGCGCGCGGCTTTGTCGATGCCATCGTCTATCCTGAAGACACGCGCGAGATCCTCGCCATGGCTCTCCGCACGGCGCTCCACAACCCGGGTCCCCACCTCGGACCCTTCGTTCTCCCGCCGCACCTCGGCGAAGAATCATGAAGGAGATCGTGAGAGTCGCCGGCGGACAGGGATTCTGGGGCGATTCACTCGACGCGCCGCGCCGGCAGGTCGAAGGTGGCCCCGTTGACTACCTGATGCTCGACTATCTCGCCGAGGTGACGATGTCCATCCTTCAGAAGCAGAAGGAACGGGATCCGTCGCTCGGTTACGCGCGGGATTTTGTCGACGCGGTCGAGAGTGTGCTGCCGGCCGTAACCGATCACGGCGTGAAGATCATCGCTAATGCTGGAGGAGTGAATCCACCGGCGTGCGCGGCCGCAATTCGGAAGCTCGCCGAGTCTCGCTCGGTTTCCGAGAAGGTGAAGATCGCTGTCGTTACCGGCGACGATCTTCTCGGCCGCCTCGATGAGCTGATTGCCGCCGGTCACTCGCTGTCGAACATGGATACTGGCGAGCCCCTCACGACGATCTGCGACAGGGTGCTCTCCGCCAATGCTTACATCGGGTCGACTCCCATCGTCGAGGGACTCGATCGCGGCGCAAACATCGTCATTACCGGACGCTCGACAGACACCGCGCTCACGATGGCGCCGCTGCGTTACGAATTCGGCTGGCGACCGACCGACTGGGACCGTCTCGCGGCCGGAATCGTCGCCGGCCACATAATCGAATGCGGTGCTCAGTGCTCCGGTGGAAACTGCCTCTACGATTGGCGGTCGATTCCCGATCTCGCGAACGTGGGCTATCCGATCGCCGATGGAAAACCGGATGGGAGTTTCGTGATTACAAAGCACCCCGGCACAGGCGGGCGCGTCTCAGTTCCTTCGGTGACCGAACAGCTCGTTTACGAGATGGGCGATCCTCACGAGTATATCACGCCTGACGTCATCGCCGACTTCACTTCGATTCATCTTCGCGATGCGGGAGAAAATCGGGTGGAGGTTTCCGGAGTCAAAGGCCATCCTCCGACGGACAAGCTGAAGGTGTCGATCGCATATCGCGCGGGATTCAAGGCGGTGGGAAGCCTCGTCTATGCCTGGCCGGACGCTCTCGACAAAGCCAAGCTCGCCGACCGCGTGCTCCGCGAGCGACTGGACCGGCTGGGGCTTCGCTTCGATCAGATCCTCACTGAGTACGTGGGGCACTCGGCGACGCATGGAATTCTTGTCGCGCGTGATGCCGGCGCAGGCGCAGGGAATGCACATTCGCGCGACATCCCGGAGGTGCAGCTCCGCATCGGCGTCCGAGCGGATGACAGGGCCGCCGTCGAGCGTTTCACTCGCGAGATTGCGCCGCTCGTCCTCAACGGTCCGCCGAGCGTCACCGGCTTCGCCGGTGGCCGCCCGAAGGTGGAGGAGATCGTCGCCTACTGGCCCGCATTGGTCGACAAGCGCGTCGTCACCACCAGCGTGGAGATCGTCTGATGCGCGTCAGGCTGCTCCAGCTCGCGCATGCGCGCTCCGGTGACAAAGGTGACACCGCCAATGTCGGCCTGATCGCACTGCGCCCGGAATGGTTTCCGTTGCTTCGGCGCGAAGTGACGATCGAGCGGGTGACGAATCACTTCGATGGCGTGATCACCGGCGCCGTCGAGCGGTTCGACCTTCCGAATCTCAACGCTCTCAACTTTCTGCTCCATGGCGCACTCGACGGTGGCGGCACGCTGTCGCTCAAGACCGATGCGCAGGGCAAGGTCTTTTCCACAGCCCTCCTCCGGATGAGAATAGATGTACCGGACGAGGAAGCGCGGCAGCTTGGGATCAACCCTGAGGTGACCGAGTCATGACGCCGGTCACGACGGCACGCCTGATCATTGCACTCGTCGCGGCAGGTCTCCTCGGATGGGGCATTCGCACTGACAATCCGGCGTTGCGATGGGCCGGGATTGGCTTTCTTGTCGCAGCGTTTCTGCTGCGTTTCGCAGGTCCACGGGAGTCGCGGTGATGACTGAAATCGCAGGAACAGAAACCGCTCGATCCGAACCGTCGAGGATGGACGCCGAGGCGGGTGCATTGCGACAAGGCGAGGTCGTGTACTTCGACGGCCGCTACGTGCTGAAGAACGAGGTGATGGTTTCGCCGGATGATCGCGGCTTTCTCCTCGGCGACGGTATCTACGAGGTTGCCGGGGCATACGATGGGCGATTCGTCGCCCTCGACCGCCACATGGAACGGCTGCGCAGAAGTCTCCGCGAATCCCGTATCGGCGATAGCGTCGCCGACCCACTTGAGTCGGTATTCACCGGCTTGCTCGAGAGAAACGGCTTCGCCGAATCCGGAAAGGCGATGGTTTATCTGCAGGTCACGCGCGGAGTCGCCCCGCGGACGCATGCTTTTCCAAAGAAGCCGGTGCGCCCTACGGTGTACGCCTACGCCGCACCCTTTCCGGACATGGGCGATCTCGCAGCGGGAGTTACCGCCATCACGCGCCCAGATCTGCGCTGGTCACGGTGCGACATCAAATCCATCTCGCTGATGGCCAACGTTCTCGCCAACCAGGAAGCGAAGGAAACCGGAGCGTTCGAAGCGATCCTGATTCGCGACGGGATCGTGCTCGAGGGAAGTCACACCAGCATCTTCGGCGTGATCGGAGACGAAGTCAGGACTGCGCCTCTGTCCAATCTCATTCTTCCCGGCATCACTCGTGAGATCGTGGTCGGGCTGTGTCGCGCAAACGACATTCCGTTGCGCGAGGAGCCGCTCTCCGCGGCGGAGCTGCGCAAAGCCGATGAGCTGTTTCTAACGGGAACGATAACTGAAGTCGTGCCGATCATCTCACTCGACGGAATCATTGTGGGTGACGGTGCACCCGGACCGTTGAGCACGCGCATCGAGGACCTCTACCGCGCCGAGATCCGAATCGCGGCATCCTGATGGGCGCCGTGTTTGCGACAAACTCTACTTGAAGACTCGAGTGGTGGGTCAGTTTGGGGGTACCTCCCACATGAGGGTAATCGGAAGTGATTGCGGACTGCGAACTAACTGCGGACTGCGAACTAACTGCGGACTGCGAACCAACTGCGGACTGCGGACTGCGGACCAACTGATGATTCCCGGCACAGACGCGAGGATGCTTAGGAAGCCGACGGCCGGATAAGACGATCGCGCTCACGGGGGATTACAGCGAGCAGTAGCCGGCGGATCTCCTCTAGCGTGCCGAGCCGTTGCTGAACGATCCGGGACCCGAGCACAGGAGCACCTGCGTCGCACCAGGTAATTGCTTCTCGGGCAGAGCCGAGAGCGTATTCGAAGATGCGGGCACGATCCCGGCCGAAACTTCGTGAATATCCTTCACCGAGATTCGCGGAAATAGAGGCTACGGCCGCGTACAGCTGCCCGGCAACCTTTTCGGTCGCGGAGATTATGACGCAACTTATCGGCGTCCGTCCACGCCTCTTCCAGGAGCTCACATGCGAGTCGGTACGCTCGCATTCGAGAGAGGGGATCACGGCTGCGGCTTTCAGCTGGCGGTAATCGAGCATGGGACACGACGAATGATAGGACGGAGTCCTTCCTACCACCGAACCGAAAGAGAACACAGGGAAGCAACCCTCTGCACCCTTCAAGCATTCCGAGGTTAATTCGCATTCCGCAATTAGTTCGCAGTCCGCAGTTGTGCCCCTAACCGCGAACTGACGCCCTGCGAGGACTGGCTGGGGAGCGTCGGGGCTCCGCCTATCGGGTACATTTCGTTGTGACCCGCTCAACGATGAACAAAGTCCCCGAGCTGCTGGCCCCCGCCGGCTCGCTCGACGCCGTGCGCGCCGCTGTCGCGAATGGCGCCGACGCTGTCTACCTCGGCGCCGAGAAGTTCAATGCCCGTGACGAAGGCGCACAGCTCACGCTCGATGAGCTCGCCGCTGCCTGCCGCATCGCCCATGCCCGCGGTTCGCGGATCTACTTGACGCTCAACACGCTGGTCAAGCCGGCCGAGCTCTCCGAAGCACTCTCGTTTCTCGGCGATGCGATCGATAGAGGAATAGACGCCGCGATCGTCCAGGACATCGGCCTCGTGCGACTCATCCAGCGCGTATATCCCGGCTTCGAGATTCACGGCTCGACGCAGATGACGGTGCACGACGCGGCCGGCGCGCGGGTGATGGAGGAGATCGGAATCGATCGGGTGGTCCTCGCACGAGAGAATACCCTCGACGACATCCGCGAGATTCGGAGCTCGGTCACGAAGCTCGGACTCGAGACCTTCATCCACGGTGCGCTCTGCATCTCATATTCCGGTCAGTGCTACATGTCGGGGATGATCTCCGAGCGCAGCGCAAATCGCGGATCGTGCGCGCAGTCGTGCCGCAAGGACTACACTCTCCGCGACGCGGACACCGGCGAGACGCTCGACTCCGGATTCCTGATCTCGGCCCGCGACCTCGCCGCGCACGAAAGTCTCGCCGAGCTCTCGGCCGCCGGCATCGGATGCGTCAAGGTGGAAGGCCGCAAGAAGAAACCAGAGTACGTCGCGGTTGTCACGAAGAACTATCGCGACTCGCTCGACCGTCTGGCGATGGGTGACGCCGAGCCGCTCGAGCCGGAGGCGATGCAGGACCTCGTCCAAATCTTCAGCCGCGGCTTCACTCCGGGGATGTATCAGGGAAGGGCGGGCAGGGACTACGTCACGCGCACGCACGCCGACAAACGCGGTGTCGAGCTTGGTATTGTCGTCGGCGGCGAGCGGGGCGAGATCATCGTCGAGCTGTCACAGCCGCTGCGCGTTGGAGACGGCGTCGGATTCGAGCCGCCTGTCGGACAGCTCGGCGAGACGGTGGGATTCACACTGTCAGCGGTGCGCACAGTGTCTACGCGCGACGCGAAAGTCCGCCAGGCGATTCGTGGCCGCCACGATGTGCCCGCGGGCTGGCGAGTGATAAGGAGCGCCGACGCCGCACTGCTCGCTCACGCCGCGGACAGCTTCTCCTCCGTCGAGATTCCGTCGAGCTCGCGTAACGTGCGGCTCGATGTCCGGGCGTTCGGCTCCGCTGGGGCGCCCCTCAAGCTCGTGTTCGCGGCGGGAGACGATTCCGTGACCGTCCGCAGTGAAGTTCAGCTCGCTCCGGCGACCAGGCGACCCCTGAACGAGTCCCAGCTGCGCGATCAGATCGGTCGCCTTGGTACGACGCGATTCGTTCTCGGCACAGTGGATGTCGCCGGTCTTTCGGATGGGTTGTTTCTGCCGGTGAGCGAGCTCAACCATCTGCGGCAGTCGGCTGTCGAAGAGCTGTCCGCACGGCTCGGCTGGCGCGACGAAGAGAGCAGGCGCGAGCGAGGCTCGCGCGTCGCTGACGCGATCACAAAACTCGATGCCGTTCGCGGAAAATCGGAGCGCACCACGCCCTTCCAGCTCACGGCTGAAGTCTTCACGATCGACGACGCCCGCACCGCGGCCCAGAGCGGCGCGACTACCATTTCATTCGACCCGTTCATTCGCCATCCAGCGCCGCCGCTTAGTCGCATTCGTACGCTCGCCGCCGAGCTTGCCGGCGGCGGGGTCTCACTCCGGCTTCGACTGCCGACGATCGTTCGCCCCGAGGAGCGCAGGTCGTTCGACAAATGGCTCAATCTCGGCCTGCCGCTCTCGATGGGTCACCTCGGGCTCATGGCAGAGCTCGCGCGCGAAGGACGCGATGTAATCGCCGACTACGCCGTCAACTGCTTCAATCAGCACACCGCTGCGGAGCTCTTCCGTCTTGGCGCAAGCGGAATCGTTCTCTCCGTCGAGCTCACTGCCGACGAGATGCTTCAGGTTGTTGATGCCTGGGAGGGAAGGGCTTTCGAGTGCGTCGTCTATGGACGGCCGGAAGGGATGATGCTCGAGCACTGTGTTCTTTCGGCGGCGTTCGATCGCGAGCCGACGACGTGTCGTGATCTATGCGTGCAGAAATACCCCGACGTGCGGCTGACCGATCCGGCCGGCTACTCCTTCGCTGTCGCGACGGACAGCGCTTGCCGCAACCGGCTCCTGCACTCGCGTCCGCTGGAGGCATCGGAGTTCATTCCCAAACTCTGGGCAGGGGGCATACGAAGCTACCGGACGCTCTTCAATGTCCGCGGCGACGATCTGGCGTCTGTCGTTTCCGGATACCGGAACGTGCTCGAATCGCTCGCGCGCGAGGAGTCGCCTCAGCTCGGACAGTTGCGACGTATAGTCGGACAGAATTTTACCCGTGGACATTTCGCCCGGGCTGTCTGAAGCTTCTTGCCAGGGCGACTCGATCCTGGCACCCTTGGATCCTGACCGAACCTCGGAGTGAGAATGGCGTACGACGCCGAGTTGTTGTTGCGCGTCTTCGTTGCCGGGCTGCTTTCGGCGGCGCTTGGCTGGGAGAGAGAGTCGGCTGGAAAACCGGCGGGTCTGAGGACGCACGTGTTGGTGGGCATGGCCGCCTGCCTGTTCGTCGTGACGGGAGAGGCGGCCGCGCTCCACTATCCTGCGTCGCAGGCCGCGATCCGCATCGAGCCCTTCGCGATCATCCAGGCGGTCGCAGTCGGCGTCGGCTTCCTCGGATCTGGCGTCGTATTCATGACGGGGCAGCAAAACCGGGTTCACGGGTTGACCACGGCCGCATCCATCTGGGCGACTGCCGCAATGGGGCTCACGGTTGGGTTTGGTCGCTATCTTCTCGCTGCCGGTGCCGCGGTTCTCCTGCTTTTTACGCTTCGCGTGCTCGTGCGCTTCGACCACACGAGGCATCTCGAGTAGCCAGGCATTCGATCGATCCCGCCGAGGCGGGCATCCCGATTAGCTTCAGATCGTGAGTCAGCCGACGATTGCAACCGCGCGCGCGACGCTCAAATCGGCGTTCGGGTATGAGCAGTTCCGCCCCGGACAGCAGGCCGCGATCGAAGCCGTTCTCGCCGGGCGCGACACGCTCGTGGTCCTCCCTACGGGCGGCGGAAAATCACTCTGCTTCCAGGTGCCGGCGCTGATTCTTCCCGGCCTGACAGTTGTCGTCTCTCCCCTCATCTCACTGATGAAGGACCAGGTGGACGCACTCGAAGCTCGCGGTCTGTCGGCCGCATTCATCAACAGCTCGCTGAATGCGTCGCAGGTGAGCGATCGTCTCGGGCGCGCGATGCGCGGCGAGCTCAAGCTCCTTTACCTCGCTCCTGAGCGCTTCGACTACGGCAACATCGCCGAGCGGCTGAGGCAGATGGGAATCAGTCTCCTGGCCGTTGACGAAGCGCACTGCATCAGCCAGTGGGGCCACGATTTTCGCCCGAGCTATCTCCGGGTGAGCGACGTTCGCGAAAAGCTGGGATTCCCCCCGACGATCGCCCTCACCGCCACCGCGACTCCCGAAGTCCGCGACGACATCTCGCGCCAGCTTCGGCTGCGCGACCCGCGCGTCATCATCACTGGATTCGATAGGACCAACCTCACCTACCACGTCCTCCCGGCGCGAAACGATGCCGACAAGGATGCGCAGCTCGTCGAGACGCTCCGCGCGCGAGAAGGTCTGGCGATCGTCTATGCTTCGACACGAAAGGCGGTTGACAGGCTGAGCAGCATGCTCGACGCCCGAGGTATTCCCTCCGCGGCATATCACGCAGGCCTCGACGACCAGCACCGGCGTGATGTCCAGGAGTCTTTCATGGCGGAGGAGCTCCGCGTCATCGTCGCCACGAACGCATTCGGTATGGGCATCGACAAGCCAAACGTGCGGCTCGTGGTGCATCACTCGATGCCCGGGACACTCGAGGCGTACTACCAGGAGGCGGGGCGCGCGGGAAGGGATGGCAAGCATTCGGACGTCTTCCTCATGCATTCATTTCCCGATCGCTTTACGCACGAGTTCTTCATTCGCGGTGCGTATCCCGAGCGCACCGTAATCGAATCGGTCTACGCGGCACTCGTCGGCCAGTGCCGGCGTGGCGAGCTTCCTCAGTCGCCGTCGGCGATCGCGGCGCTCGCCGGTGGCAGGACATCGGAGCGCGAAGCCGAGAGTGCAGTGCGTATTCTGATCCAGGCCGGAGCGCTGGTGGATGAAGCCGCGTCGTCATCGCTGGCGCGCGTGCGTCTCCTCGCGACGCCGGCCCGCATCAAGCGCGAGCTGACAACCGATGCTGATCCGGCGCTCGGAATTCTTCGCTCGCTCTGGCGCATCGCGGGCGACTCGCTTCAAACAGGTGCCAACGTCAATCTGGATGCGCTCCCGCCCGGACTCGCCGGAGTCCAGACTGCCTCCGCGCTGCTGGACGACCTGCAGTCGCGGCAGCTCGTTGTCTGGGAACGCGTCGGTGGCGGTCTTCGGCTGACTTCGCCGAGTCTTCCGGTGAAGGAACTCAAAGTCGATTGGGCGATGCTCGCGAGGCGTCGCGGCGCCGAGCTCGCGAAGCTCGATGCTGTGCAGCGCTATGCGTACGCAAAGACCTGTCGCCGCGGATTCGTTCTCCGGTACTTCGGTGATCCCGCGGCGCGCTCAAAGTGCGATGGCTGCGACAACTGCCTGGGCACCGCCATCAGGCACGCGCCAGCGGCCGCGAGCACTCCGAGCAAGAGGCGGGAGCGCGACGCGAGGCGGGACACCAGGCGCGCCATGCGCGACGAAAAAAGCGCGGGCGCGGGCCGCACGGCGAGCGACAAGCGCCCGAGAGAGAAAGAAGATCTCGTGCTCGATCCCGGGGAGCAGCGACTCTTCGAAGCGCTGCGCACCCGGCGCGCCGAGATCGCGCGCGACGAAAAAGTCCCCGCATATATTGTATTCTGGGATCGAACACTGGCCGAGATCGCAAAGCGCCGTCCCCGCTCACTGGCCGCCCTTCGCGAAGTGCCGGGTGTCGGAGAAGCGAAGCTCGAGCGCTACGGCAGTGATTTTCTCGCGGTCATAAAACGCTCAGAAGGGAACGAAGCCGCCTGATTCCTCCAAGCGGGTAACGGGTAACGGGTAACGGGTAACGGGTAACGGGTAACGGTATTGGACGACTCCCTTTATTTCTCCGAGCAGCACATCGCGGTCCGCGACATGGTCCGCGAATTCGCTCGCGAAGAAGTCGCGCCCGTAGCCGCCCACTTCGATGCGACCCAGGAATTCCCATGGGCCAACATCAAGAAAATGGGCGAGCTGGGACTCCTCGGAATCCCATGGCCGGAATCCCTGGGCGGCGCGGGGCTCGACCTCCTCAGCTACATGATCGTGATCCACGAGATGGCCAAGGTCGACGCCTCGCACGGCATCACAATCTCGGCGCACACAACCCTCGGAACGTCGCCCATCGTGAACTTCGGCACCGAAGCGCAGCGAGAGCGGTACGTTCCGCTGCTGGCATCGGGCAGGGTTCTCGGCGGATTCGGGCTGACTGAGCCGACCGCGGGAAGCGACGCCGCAGGAACGCGCACGACGGCCGTAAGGGAGAACGACCACTACGTAATCAACGGGACAAAAAACTTCATCACCCACGGCGGCGTCGGCGAAGTGTTCGTCATCACCGCTGTGACCGACAAGGCGCTGGGGACAAAGGGGATCACCTCCTTCATCCTCACGAAAGAGGCCGACCTGTCGCACCGTGGTGACGTGGATATCGGACACGACCCTTCGCTCCCCGCGATGCCCGGATTTCGCGCCGGCAAGAAGGAGAACAAGCTCGGCTGGCGCGCGTCCGACACCCGCGAGCTCATCTTCGAGGACGTGGAAGTGCCGGTCGAGAACCGCCTCGGCGAAGAGGGAATGGGGTTCATCAATTTCATGCAGACGCTCGACTCGGGACGCGTCGGGATCGCTGCTCTGTCGCTGGGGATCGCGGAAGGCGCGTTCGAGCAGGCGCTCCATTACGCGGCTGGTCGGCGTCAGTTCGGCCGCTCGATTGCCAGCTTTCAGGGGATCCAGTTCCAGCTCTCCGACATGGCCACCGAGATCGAGGCCGGTAAGCACCTGATGTACCACGCGGCGTGGCTCGCGCAGCACAAGAAGGCATTCGGAAAGGAAGCGGCGATCGCCAAGCTGTTCTGCTCCGAGCTTGCCATGCGGTCCACACTCAAGGCAATCCAGATCCACGGCGGCTATGGCTACACCAAG
>JBGPLS010000064.1:0-14322 GCA_041486565.1 Gemmatimonadaceae bacterium | reverse complement strand
GGCGGTCAGAACAACGGCACGTGGGCGCTCTCGACCAACGTAGGTCGCTTCGGTGTTGCGGCTCTCAAGGGCGGGAATGGTCTGCCGTATCAAACCGACGGCGACACCAAGAACGCCGGATTTGACCCGCGAGTTGCCAACGCCATCCGGCCAAACAATGGTGGACGTGGTTTTGACAATGGCGTTCCCGGGGGAGAGTTTCAGTTCGTGCAGCAGAAGTACCCGCTGAGGTCCTCGCCCAGCACGATTGCGGACGGGGTGGAAGCCCGGTTGATCGAGGCCGAGGCAGCACTGCAGACCGATCCAGCGGCTGCGCTCGCAATATTGAATGCGCTCCGCAGCAACTCCGCGCTCTTCACGCTTCGGGGATATGCGGGCTCTCTGCCGCCGCTGGCTCTGCAGGCGACGAAAGCCGCCCAGGTGGACCAGCTCTTCAAGGAGCGCGCGTACTGGCTGTTTCTAACATCGCATCGGTTGGGCGACATGCGTCGTCTGATCCGGCAGTACGGTCGCGGCGCGGAGACGATCTTCCCGACGGGGCCGTACTTCAAGGGCGGCACATTCGGCACGGACGTCAATTCGCCTGTCCCGCAGCGTGAGCAGAACAACCCGAATTACGTAGCCGGTGCCTGCAAGCAGAACGAGGCTTAGGCCGGCTGCTCGGAACAGCTAGTCCAGTACGTAAGCGAGGCGCCAGGAATCATCCTGGCGCCTCGTTGCGTACCAACCCACAACAACCCGGTTACTAGGACCCTGACCGGGTATGAATGTAAATCACGCCGGCGCTTGCGTTGGTGCCTTCTTTGCTCGTTCCCCGCGATCCCCCGCGCAGCTCGATTCTATCAATCGCGTCGGGAGGCATGTCCTGCAGGAGCTCGAGCGATGAGAGGCGCGCACCGTCTACGATTACCATGGGCGACTCGGAATTGGCGAGCACGATGCTGCTTCGGCCGCGGTGTCCGGAAATGGACACCGCACGTCCCGCTCGGTCCTCTACGTACGTGTAACGGGGAACGAGCCGTCGCAATAACACCCACGCGTTTGGGGCGTGCTGCGCATCTATCTGGTCGCCGGTAATAACGGCGTCGCCGAACTGCGATCCATTCTCCGCATGGCGGCGGGGCGTGTTGGAGGCACACGCGGCAGTCGTCGCGAGAAAACAGACTGCCAGTAACATCGTTGCAAACCCGGCGTGCCGCATTGAAACCTCCGTGCGCAGCGGGAGCGCATCATCAGTACGATACTGCTCCGCGCACGGGCGCGCTACGGACCCTTTCAGATCAAGCTTGCTACGACCCGAAGCGCCCCCTCAACAAGGCGCGGAGGTCGAGTAGGGGACTCACCGAGGGTGCCGGCTCCTCCGCAGGCCTTGCCGGCACGCCGACAGTTACCCGCTCCATCCGGTCGCGAATCCCGCCGTCGATGAAGCGCGAAAGCTGGTCGATCGAATAGTCGGACCCGCGCCTAGTGGAATACGCGTTCAACGGATACGTGATGCTCAGGTGATTGCGAGCACGCGTCATCGCGACGTACATCAGCCGCCGCTCCTCCTCGGTCTCCTCCGGCGTATCGAGGCAGCGCGCGGAAGGGAACCAACCATCCACCGCCCAGATGATGAACACCGCGTCCCACTCCTTGCCCTTTGCCGAATGTGCGGTGCTGAGAATGAGGCAGTCGTCGTCTTCATTCTTCCCCCCGGGCCCGGCCAGGTCCTGCGTCGCCTGAGGCGGCTCGAGCGCAAGCGCCGAAAGGAACGTCGCGCGGTCGGGATAACCGGCGGCGATCTGCTGGAGCTGATCGAGGTCGGAGAGGCGGGGCTCGGTCCTGTCGTAGCGCTCGCGAAGGATGTTGTCGTATAGCGTGCGCACCCGTGCAATTTCGGCGGCTACCATTGCCTCGTCTGCAAATTTCCCCGAGCGAAGATCATCGAGCAGCTCCACCAACGCCGAGTGCGCCGCCCGTGCTCTCGGCGGGGGCACGTATCTCCCGAACGCTGCCGACTGCCACGCGGCGCCGGCCATCGCGTCGATCGCCGAACGCGCGGTGGCGTCGCCGATGCCGGGCAGGAGAAGGAGGATCCTGTACCAGCTCACCTCGTCGCGCGGATTCTCCAGTATCCGCAGGAAAGCGAGCACATCCTTCACGTGCGCTGCCTCGAGAAACTTGAGCCCGCCCCATTTCTCGAATGGGATCTTGCGGGCGGTGAGCTCGATCTCGAGGTCGGCCGACATGTAGCCGGCGCGGAAGAGAACAGCTATCTCGCGCAGCGGAGTGCCTTCCTCGTGCAGCTCGAGGATCCGGTCGACGACGAAGCGCGTCTGCTGCTCCTCGTCCTGCGCCGCGACGAGCCACGGTATCTCGCCGCCCTTTCGCTCAGTCCACAGGTTCTTGGTGAATCGCTCGGCTGCGCGCGAGATCAGAGTATTGGTGACGTCGAGAATCGGCTCGGTGGAGCGATAGTTCTGCTCGAGCGTAACGACAGTCGTGCCGGCGAACTGTTGCGGGAAGCCGAGGATGTTGCGGAAGTTCGCGCCCCTGAAGGAGTAGATGCTCTGCGCGTCGTCGCCGACGACAGTGAGGTTGGCGTGCGACCGGCACATTCCCCTGAGGATCCTCGCCTGGAGAACGTTCGTGTCCTGGTACTCGTCGACGAGGATGTGATCGTAGAGCGAGGCGATTTTCCCGCCTATCTCCGGCGACGCCTCGAGCAGCATTGCCCAGAAGAGCAGGAGATCGTCGTAATCGACAAGGTTCCTTTGCTGCTTCCGGCCGGTGTAATCGGCATAGATCTTCGTGAAATCCTCGAGGTAGTCGACGAACTGCGGATAGTCGTCGCGGACGATGTCCTCGATCGAGATGCCGGTGTTGACGTGCCGCGAGTAGACATACTGGAGCGTCTCCTTCTTCGGAAATCGCTTCGACTTTGCGCCGTAACCGAGCTGCGCCCGGGAGAGCTGCATCAGGTCGGTGGAGTCCCCCTGGTCCATGATCGTGAAATCTTTCGGAACCCCAGCCGCTGCGCCAAAGCGTCGCAGGAGACGATGCGCCGTGGCGTGGAAGGTCCCGCCGTGGACCTTGCGACTATTGCCGCCCACGAGCCGCTCGGCGCGGGAGAGCATTTCCTGCGCCGCCCGGCGGGTGAAGGTGAGGAGGAGAATCCGCTCAGGTCTCACGCCGCGGTCGATCAGATGGGCGACGCGGTAGACGAGAGTGCGCGTCTTGCCCGTGCCTGCGCCGGCGATGATGAGAAGCGGCCCGTCTCCGTGCGTTGCCGCCGCGGCCTGCTGTGGATTCAGATCTGCCGCCAGGTCGTGGCCCGGCTCGGCGACCACTCGCTCACGAGCGGCGTAGATCCGGACGGGGCGCTTCTCAGTCATTGGTTTTGAAATATAGGACGGCGGCGTGACTGATGATGCGGCGCGTTGTGACTGCTTGCGCGCGTTATGCGTTTCCCGTTCTTCCGTCGCCCGTTAATCCGTGACTGATAGACCCTGACGGTTCGATGCGGAATACCCATCGCTGATGGATGGTTGGATCGCTAACGGCTCGACTGTCACGGTCCTGAGGTCGAACAGCTCACCAAACGCGCTCGCCACGAGCTCTCCTGCAGACTCCACGGTTGCCGGCAACGACTGAGAGTCCCGCAATGACTTTCCGCCTGCCGGCGCCTGCATCGCAGTTTCCCGCTCAATCGACGTCATCGTCACCCCATCGATTCCACACGGGATGATGAGATCGAAGTACGACAGATCGGTGGTTACGTTGAGCGCGAAGCCGTGCCAGGTCACCCAGTCGCGCGCATGGACGCCGATCGAGGCGATCTTGCGGCCGCTCGTCCACACGCCGGTGAAGCCCGCATTCCGCTCACCGACGATGGAATAGGCCGCCAATGTTCGAATCAGCGCTTCCTCGACCTGGCGAAGGAACCAGTGGAGATCCTGCCGGTGACGCTTGAGGTCGATGATCGGATAGCCGACGAGCTGCCCGGGCCCATGAAAGGTCACGTCCCCTCCGCGCTCGACCTCGAACAGCTCTACGCCCTTCGACGCGAGGTACTCGCTGCTCGACACCAGGTTGCGCGCTTTGGACGACCGGCCAAGCGTCACGACGGGAGGATGCTCGACCAGCAGCAGCATATCCTCGGGAATCGCGCCGCTGATGCGGTCGCGGGCGAGCGCGCGCTGAAGCTCCAGCGCCTCCTCGTAGGGGGTTCGCCCGAGCGAAACCACCCACAGATCGTTCCCCCCTCGGCCTGTTGTCACCGCGCGCGACTCCTCAGATGTGCAGAACCTTGCCGACCGAATCGAGGCATGCCTCGGCGACCGCTTCCGACAGCGTCGGATGGGCGTGTATCGCGAGATCGACTTCATCGACAGTGAACTCGTTCGCGCGCGCGACGACGACCTCGTGAAGTATCTCCGTCGCGTGTGACCCGACGATGTGCGCGCCGAGGATCTCGCCGTATTTCGCGTCGCGAATGATCTTGACGAAGCCTTCGGTCTCGCCAGACGTCCGCGCCCTGCCACTTGCGGCGAAGGGGAATCTCCCGACTTTGAAGTCGAGCTTCTTCTCCTTGCACTGCTGCTCGGTGAGGCCGACTGACGCGACTTCGGGGTGGCAGTACGTCGCATTGGGGATGTTGCCGTAGTTCATCATCTGGACGTGCGGATCGCCAGCGAGCAGCTCGGCGAGCACGATGCCTTCGCGCGAACCCTTGTGTGCCAGCATCGGTGGTCCGGCGACGTCACCGATCGCGTAGACACCCCTGGCGGTCGTTTCCATCCGCTCATTGATCTTGATGAAGCCGCGATCGGTGAGCTGGACGCCCGCTTCCTTGAGGCCGATGTCTTCGACGTTGGGCGCGCGGCCGGCCGCGACGAGAACCTGCTCGACCTCGAGGCTTTGCGACTTTCCCCCGGCGTCCAAGGTCATGGTGACGGATCCCTTGCCAGCCTTCACGTTCCCGATCTTCGCTCCGGTGATGACATCGATCTTTCGCTTCCTGAATGCTTTTGCGAGCTCCGCCGAGCAGTCACCATCCTCGAGCGGAAGAATCGCGGGCATGATGTCGATCAGCGTCACCTGGGTCCCGAACGCGTTGAATACGTCGGCGAACTCGCACCCCACCGCGCCTGCGCCGACGATCGCCATCGTCTTTGGAGCGCGCTCGAGGATGAGCGCTTCGTCGGACGAGATGATCGTCGTCTTGTTGAGATCGAGTCCGGCCTGTGGCAGTCCCTTCACGCGCGAGCCGGTGCAAATCACCACCGCTTTCTTCGCCTCGTGCTTCTCGTCTTTGCCTTCGGCGGTCTTCACCGAGACCGAATTCTTTCCCGCGAGCTTCCCCGTTCCCTTGATGTGCGTGATTTTGTGCTTCTTGAAGAGAAACTCGACACCCTTCGAGTTCTGGTTGGCGACGGCGCGGGAGCGCTTCATCGCCACACCGTAGTCGAACTTGGGATCGGTGACGGTGATGCCGAAATCGGCGGCCTTTCTCACCTTGTTCGCGAGCGAGGCGGACTCGAGGAGCGCTTTGGCGGGAATGCATCCCCAGAGAACGCAGGTGCCGCCCAGCCCCTCGCGCTCCACGACGGCGACAGACATTCCGAGCTGAGCGGCGCGGATCGCACCGACGTATCCGGCGGGTCCGCCACCGATGAAGATCACGTCGAAAGAAGCCATGGAAATTTTCCGGTTGGTGTCTAGAGAACGAGCAGCAGGGGGTTCTCGATCAGTCTCCGGAGCGCCTGGAGGAAGCGAGCGCCTGTCGCACCGTCGATTACGCGGTGGTCGCAGCTCATCGTCACGCGCATCCGCTGCCGTACGACGATGTTGCCGTCGATCACGACCGGCCTGGGCTCGACGGCGCCAACGGCGAGGATCCCCGCTTCGGGCGGATTGATGATCGCCGTGAACTCGGATATGTCGAGCATCCCGAGATTCGATACGGAGAAGGTCGCGCCGGTGTATTGCTCGGGAGTGAGCTTGCGTTGGCGTGCCAGCTCGGCGAGCTGTTTGGCATCGCGTGAGATGTCGAAAAGAGTCTTGCGGTCGGCATCGAAAATCACCGGCGTGATGAGTCCTTCCTCGACCGCGACAGCCATCGCGACGTGCACACGATTGAAGTGGCGCACCCGATCCGCCATCCAGTGGGCATTGATTTCAGGATGGTCGGCGAGGGCGCTGGCGACTGCCTTGAGGACGATGTCGTTGAAGGAGACCTTGAATTCTTCGCCGATCTCCTTGAGCGCCGCGCGCATCTCCGTTGCCCGGTCCATGTCGAACTCGGCGGTGAGATAGAACGTCGGTATCGGACCCAGCGATTCGGATAGTCGCCGCGCGATCGTCTTCCTGATCAGTGTCAGTGGAATGTCCTGGTAGTCGCCTTCGCGGGTGATGAGTCGCTTGACCGGCTGAGCGGCGACGGGCTTGGGACGCGCAGCAGCGGCGGCCATCGCGCTCTCGATGTCGCGCTTGATGATTCGTCCACCGGGCCCGGAGCCACGCACCAGCGACAACTCGACTCCGCGATCGGAGGCGAGCCGCCGGGCGAGCGGGGAAGAGCGCTGAGGCCCATTCGTTCCCACCCTCGGAGGTGGCGGTGGCGGCGGCGGCGGCGGCGCTGATGGCTGCGGCGACGTTCTCTGTCGAGGCGGAGGTGCGGCTGACGGTGCGGCCGACGGTGCGGCTGACGTTGCGACTGACGGTGCGACTGACGGTGCGACTGACGGTGCGACTGACGGTGCGACTGACGGTGCGACTGACGGTGCGACTGACGGTGCGACTGATGGTGTGACTGATGGTGTGACTGATGCGGCACCGGCGCCCGCAATCAGCTCGTCGATGTTCTCATCGGGCGAGGCGATGACGGCGAGGAGTGTCCCAACCGGCGACGCGTCGCCTTCATTCGCGAGCCGCTTGCGTAGAACGCCATCGCCGCGGGCAACCAGCTCCATCACTGCCTTGTCGGTCTCGACTTCGGCGAGGATGTCGCCTGACTTTATGGCGTCGCCCTCGCTCTTGAGCCATTTCACCAGGCGTCCCTCTTCCATCGTCGGCGAGAGCGCCTCCATCACAACCTTCGTTGCCATGATCGTCAGGCGAGGTACATGACTTTCTTCACCGCGGCAATCGCCTTGGCAGCGTCCGGCTTTGCCGCCTTCTCGAGATTCTTCGCGTACGGCATCGGAACGTCCTCCTGATGCACGCGCAGCACCGGCGAGTCGAGATCGTCGAAGCATTCGCGCTGGATGAAGTCAACCACCTGCGCGCCGACGCCGCAAATCTCCCAGCCCTCCTCGAGCACCACGGCGCGATTTGTCTTGCGCACCGAAGTGGCGATCGTCTCCACATCCATCGGCCGCACCGTACGGAGGTCAACGACGTCGACGGCGATTCCCTCCTTGGCGAGCGTGTCGGCCACCTGCATTGCCAGGAGTGCCATCTTGCCGTGAGCGACGATCGTGCATGCGTCTCCTTCGCGCTTGAGCTCCGCCTTTCCGAGCGGAACCGTGTACTCGCCGTCGGGCACTTCGCCCTTGGTGTTGTACAGCATCTCGCCTTCGAGAAACACCACCGGATTGTCGTCGCGGATCGCCGATTTGAGGAGTCCCTTCGCGTCGGCCGGTGTGGCGGGCGTTACGACCTTGAGCCCCGGGATGTGGGCGAGCCAGCTCTCCCACGCCTGCGAGTGCTGCGCCGAAAGCTGAAGCGCCGATCCGTTCGGGCCGCGGAATACCATCGGCATCGGAAACTGACCACCCGACATGTACAGCATCTTCGCCGCGGCGTTCACGACCTGGTCGAGCGCGAGGAGAGCGAAGTTCCAGGTCATGAACTCGATTACCGGGCGGAGTCCGACCATCGCCGAACCGACGCCTACGCCGGCGAATCCGAGCTCGGTTATCGGCGTGTCCACAATTCGCATCGGACCGAACTCGTCAAGCAGGCCTTTCGAGACCTTGTACGCGCCGTTGTACTGTGCGACTTCCTCGCCCATGAGGAAAACGCGATCGTCGCGAATGAGCTCCTCGCGCAGGGCCTGGTTGAGGGCGTCGCGGTAGGTGAGAACCGCCATCGTCAGCTCGTGGTGTCGACGAGGACGTCTTCCCACAGCTCGCTCAGCGGCGGCTCGGGGCTCTTGTCCGCGTAATCCCATGCGTCCTGCGCGATGGCTTTCGCTTCTTCGTCGATCTTCGCCAGATCTCCTTCGGGCAGCTCGCCGGCGGCGTGCATCTTCTCGCGGAGGACGAGGATTGGATCGCGCTTCATGTTCTCTTCCAACTCCTGCTTCGTCCGGTAGGTGCCGCTCGCCGCGTCGGACATCGAGTGTCCCATGAAGCGGTATGTCCGCATCTCGAGAAGCGTCGGCTGCTTCTCCGTACGCGCGAGCTGAATCGCGCGACCGACGGCATCGCGTACCGCGAAGACGTCCTGCGCGTCCACGGATTCGCCCGGCATCCTGTACGCCGCGGCGCGGATGGTCACGTCCTCGTTGGCAGTCGCGCGCGAGACCTCCGTCCCCATTCCATACCGATTGTTCTCGATCATGAAGACCACCGGCAGCTTCCACAGCGACGCCATGTTGAGAGCTTCGTGAAATGCGCCTATGTTCACCGCGGCCTCGCCGAAGAAGCAGACGCACACCTGGTCGCCCCCGCGGTACTTGATCGCCCAGCCTATGCCCGCGGCCAGCGGTATGTGACCGCCGACGATGCCGTGTCCACCGAGGAAGTTCAGGCTCCTGTCGAAGAGGTGCATCGACCCGCCCTTGCCACCCGAACATCCAGTCTGCCGTCCGAAGAGCTCCGCCATCACGGCGCGCGGGCTGATTCCCCGCGCCAGCGCCTGGCCGTGGTCGCGGTAGGACGTGATGACGTAGTCGTCGGGACGAAGGAGCGACATCGTGCCGGTGGAGATCGCCTCCTGCCCAATGTAGAGGTGGCAGAAGCCGCCGATCTTTCCCAGCGCATAAGCCTCCGCGCATCGCTCCTCGAAGCGGCGCTGCAGAAACATGGACTTGAGCAGCTCCTTTCGGAGCCCGGCCTGATCGTCGGCGGGCAAGCCGTTGTTGCTGCCCGGCGCCACTCCGGCGGGCGGTGCGGCCGTCGCCGTCGCAGCGGCCCCAGCGGCTATCTTAGCCGGCCGAGCCGGTTCGTGCTTCAGCGTGTCGGTCATACTCCCGCCGCCTGCACCTGCTCCCACGCGTGATAGCTCGATCTTACGAGCGGTCCCGACTCGACGTGCCGGAATCCCATTTCCATTCCCACTTCGTAGAGCTGTCTGAATTCCGCTGGCGTGTAGTACCGGTCAAGGGCGATGTGTTTGTCGGATGGACGCAGGTACTGACCGAGCGTCAGGATATCCACGTCAACTCCACGGAGGTCGCGCATGACTTCCACGACCTCCTCGATGGTCTCGCCCATCCCGAGGATCATTCCCGTCTTCGTCGGGATCTCCGGCGCGACGCGCTTCGCCAGTCGGAAGATCTTCATCACTCGCAGGTATCGCCCGCCGGGCCGCGCCTTCTTGTAAAGCCGCGGGACCGTCTCGGTGTTGTGATTATAGATCTCAGGACCGGCCTCGAGGACGGCGCGAATGCTCTCTTCGTTTCCCTGGAAATCCGGGACGAGAACCTCGACCGAGCAGCCGGGCACCTCGTCGTGGATCTTCCTGATTGTCTCGGCGAATATCCAGGCCCCGAAGTCCGGAAGGTCGTCGCGATCGACAGAGGTGATGACCGCGTGCTGAAGGCGCATCTCGGCGATCGCCCTTGCCACCCGCTCGGGCTCCTCGATGTCGTATTTGGGAGGGCGTCCATGGGCAACGGCGCAGTATGCACAATTCCGCGTGCAGACGTCGCCGAGGATCATGAAGGTCGCGGTGCCATGCTGCCAGCACTCGCCAACGTTCGGGCAGTGGGCCTCCTCGCATACCGAGTGGAGGTCCAGCTCTCGCATTAAATGCTTGAGCCTTATGTAGTTGGGTCCCCCCGGCGCCCTGACTTTGAGCCACGGTGGCTTGCGCTCGGGCAGCGGCTCTACCCGATGGCGGCCCATGATCTGGTATAGCACTTCGCTCATTGTTTCGGAGGAATCTACCCTAAAAGCGGTCGGGGCGAAATTGTGACAAGTCGTGTATTACAGGCTCTCCCGCGGCGATCGCGGCGACTACCTCGCCGGTGAGTGGCGCCAGGAGTATTCCATTCCTCGAGTGACCGCACGCATACACGACCGACGGATATTCGGGATCGGGGCCAAGCAACGGGAGGAGGTCGGGAGTCACCGGGCGAAGGCCCGCCCACGAACGTTGCGTCGGAGTGACGTTGAGGGCGGGCGCAATCTCCTCCGACGCCGACCGAATTCGAGCGAGTCCCTCGTCTGTGGTTTTCAAATCGAAGCCGACATTCTCCATGGTGCTTCCAGCAATTGTCTGCAGATTTGCGCGTGGAACGAGATAGCCCCGGGGCCCGTAAACGACATGGCGCAAGCCAATGGAGTCGTATGCGATCAGCTGACCTCGAGCCGGCGTAACCACGGCGAGGAGAGGCATCCCGCCGATCAGTGAGGACCACGCTCCGCCGGCCAGCACGACGCATGGCGTTTCGGAGGTCTCTCCGTTGGCCAGCTCGACCTGTGGCCGTTTTGCACGCCTGACCTGCGCGACGGTTCCCACGCTCCGCGTTATCAGGGGAGACGCATCTGCCAGCGCGCCCAGAGCGCGCATCAGAGTGACGTTGTCAACGGCTCCATCTTCAGGGTTGAGCATCGCCCCCAAGGCGTGTCCGAGGGTCGGCTCTGCCTCAGCCAGCACCGGTCGCGGGAGCCACTCTGTTCCTGGCAGCGCAGTGCGGTGGAGTCCCTCGACGCCGGCCTGCGTGAGGGCCACCTGAAGAATTCCCAGCCGATTGAGCGACACCCTGATACCCGTCTGTTCGGCGAGATCCTCGATAAAGGCGGGATATCGATCGCGGGCCGCGATTGCGAAATCGTGGGCCGGTCCGGCAGCGCGCTCGACGGACGGAGCGAGCATTCCGGCTGCGGCCGACGACGCTTCACCAGGCCGCTGGTCGTCGATGACTCTGACACTGAGCCCTCTACGGGCAGCGGCGACGGCGGTCGCGAGTCCGATGATACCCGCCCCAATTACCGTCACATCGGCGGTCACCACGATGGCTGAAACAAGGATGATCGGTGTATCGTATTGTCTACATTCCCCGTACCGGAGATGAGCTCGATGCTCAAGACAATATTTATGACTGGCCTGATGGTGATCCTCGGCATGATTGCGTTGGGCCTTGTATTCAGCATCTTCGGCACCCTGATCGGCGTGACGTTCTGGCTGCTCGGTTTCGCGATCAAGGCGCTCATAGTTGGAGGTGTTGCGTACCTCGCAGTTCGCGTTTTCGCTCCGGATACGGCGCGCCGGCTGCGCGAGCGCTGGTCGGGAACGAGCATCAATCGTTACTGATTCTCAGGCAGTGCCCGCGTCCGGCGAAAGCTAAGCGCGCGGCGTTTCAGACGTAGCGCGCTCCATCTGGTCCACAACGGCCCAGGCGAGCAGGGGCACCATGATCTCATGGTGCCCTGTTATTTCGTAGCCCTTACCACCCGCAATCGTCGGTCTCATCACGACGTTCACTCGAGGCCGGTAATGCCGCAGCATGTCCATGTCGCAGGTGGTGAAGTTGAGCGGTTTGGGGGGGTTCAGGTTTCGCGCGATGGTGAGCGCCTTGAGAAACACCTCGGGCATGATGACCGCGCTGCCGAGGTTGAGAACGAAGCCTCCGTCGTGAAGCGCGGGCAGTGCCGCGGCGAGCCGCCGGAAATCGCGATGACTCGTGTCGCCGATCGCCGCCCCATTTGCGGCCGGATGCTGGTGAATGATCTCCGCGCCGAGCGCGGCGTGGACGGTGCAGGGAATGCCGAGCCGTCGCGCCGCAAGAAGGATGGACATCTCCGGGTGGGCAAGCGGAAGCTGCTCGAGCGCTCTCGCGACAGCCTCTCCCATGCCCCAACCGTTCCGCATTCCTTCGACGAACGCCTCGTTCATCCCGCGTCCGGTTTCTTCGGCCATGCCGAACGTTCCGTCCGTCAGACCGCGGGCGACATCTTCCGACGTGGCGCCAAAGCGCGCGATCTCGTAGTCGTGAATCGCGCCCGAGCCGTTCATCGCAACGTGGGTGATGATGCGGCGCTCCATGAGATCGATCAGAAGCGTGGAGACTCCCGTCTTCACGACGTGCCCGCCGATCATGACGACCACCGCCCGCCCGGTGCGCGCGGCGGAGACGATGTCGGCGACTACGGCGCGAAAGTCGCCGGCAACGAGTACGTCGGGAAGGCTCGCCAGAAATGCGGCGAACGAGCGATCGCTGCCGGGGGGTGTGGCGAACTCCTCGGTACGCACCTTGTTCGGCCGCAGCTCGACGGGCACTGTGCGCACCGCCGAGAGGTCAGCTTCGGGAACCTGGAAACCGGAATCGGGTGACGCTCCTTGTGAGGCCGTCAGTTTCCCGGTGTCCTTGGCGCCTGTGCCGTCGCTAGAGCGTAGGATGTGAGATAGAGGTTGAGGGAGCCGAACGCGAGCTTCGACTTCAGTTGCAATACCATGCGCGTCGGGTCGTCGGAGAGCCAGACCTCAGCGCGTCCATCCTCGGAAAAGATACCCTTCGCCTTGATTATCGGCTGGACGACGATGGCGTTGAACGTCCCTGCGGGGACCGTGATCCGCTCCCTTCGCAGCACGCGGATCGTCACCGGGTTGCGATCCGGAATGAAGTACCGGCCGAAGTCGTACGTCTCGCCCACCGTCAGGCTCAGTGTCCGCACGAAATAGAGGAACGAGCCGTCGTCGAGCGGCAGTTTGACGGTCGGCAGCGTTCTCGTGGGCTTGTCGTTTCTCTCGTTTATGTAAAGTCCGCGCTCCGGATAGATCTCGTAAAGCTGCGCGCGATCCTGGGTTCCTTCTTCGAGCTGCTTCATGAATCGAAGCGACGAAAAAGTTTCCGTATCGATCCAGCTCTCCCACGTGTCATTCACCCTGTAGAAGAACGTCCCGCCTCTCACCCAGAAGGCGGTGTGCCAGGTGTCTCGGCCGCGAATCGTCTCGATGCCGCGGACCTCCATGGTGCTGATGCCGACTTTCAACGAGCCCAGTCTTACGTCGTAGACGAACCGCTCCCCGGGGCCAAAGGGAACGCGCATCGCCTTCTGGACCGCGCGGGTCGCTTGCCCCTGGCCGGGTGCAGGCGTAGTCGCCTGCGACACAGGCGCCGAAGCGCTTTGAGCGAAAATCACCGCCGGGAAGATCGCCGGTGCCACGATTGACGTGGTGGCGGCCGAAAGAGCGACCGCGGCTCCGAAAAGCTTCGCGGCGGGCGGAATCACGAGCCCGCCCTGCGGCTCCGCCCAGCTTCGGCCTTTGTCCTGGTTGTCTCCGCAGCCACCGGCGGCGCCGGAGTACCTGGAATAGTGGCGACGATTCTCCTGCCGCGCGCGCCCCAACCGAAGCGATAGAGAGCCATTCCATCCGCCAGCGGACGGATTCTGCTCTCCCGTACACGAACATCGTAGCGGGGCGCCAGCGTCACCCTGTCTATCCGCCGCGCCAGTGGAGCGGTGTTCATCAGCAGCTCGACGTTCGCCGCCCAGCCTTCGCCGGTGACGATGGGCTTTTCGCCAAATGACTTGATGAGATCGCGAAGCAGCGAGATACGGTATAACCGATAGCCACTGAAGGGGTCGCTCACACCCTTGATATCGATGAAGAAACGCAGCGCCCACGGCGCGAGCGTGCGCAGGCGGCGGACAGCCGCTGGAGCCTTGGTCTGCTCACGCTCGGTGAGAACGATGTCGGCGCCTCCCTCGAAGCGCTTGATCAGCTCCGGAAGATGCTCCGGCTGATCGGTGAAATCGCCCTGCATGACGATCATTGCGTCACGTCTGGGGTAACGTGTCCGTCGCGAAACCTCCCGGCAGAGACGGTCCAGCGCGTGCGCGTATCCCTGCCGGGATTCGCCGCGAAGTACCGTCAGCGGCGCGATCTCGGCATAGGGTTG
Source organism: Gemmatimonadaceae bacterium (assembly GCA_041486565.1). Lineage (GTDB taxonomy): Bacteria > Gemmatimonadota > Gemmatimonadetes > Gemmatimonadales > Gemmatimonadaceae > UBA4720. The sequence continues at coordinate 263 of JBGPLS010000064.1, read as the reverse complement.
AAGACGCTCACGCGTTTCGTCGGTGCTGCCATCGTCATAAACGACGATCTCGTACTCGCGTGAGTACGCCTGGAACACCTTGCGGATGCGCCAGAGCAGGACGCCGATGGTCGGCCCTTCGTTGTACGATGGAATGCAGATATACAGCAAGCTGCCTCTATGGCGTGACTAGTCGGAGGTAGCCCGCAAGATAGGCGCGGACGAACGATTCTCGCTACCTGAGAGTAGTTGGTAGTACACCGTTTCCGTCTGTTGGGTCATCG
>JBGPLS010000063.1:0-14611 GCA_041486565.1 Gemmatimonadaceae bacterium | reverse complement strand
TCGTACCCGGAGGGGCTGGTCGGTCTGATCGTGAGCGGTATTCCGTTGAAGCCTGTCGGAGTCGGCAAGCCGTATCTCGTTGTGGTGGCGCGGATACTGACGCACGTTTTGCCGAGGCTCTCGGTGTCGCTTGGAGTGGACGGCTCGAAGGTGACTCGCGACCCAGCGATCGCGCGCGCCTACGAAGAGGATCCGCTCGTTCACCACACGGCGACGATGCGGTGGGCCACGGAGTCACTGGCGGCAATCGAGCGAGTCAAGACACGCGCGCGCGAGATTAGTCTCCCGATTCTCATCCTCCACGGCGGAAGCGACCGGATCAATTCAGTGGAGGGAAGCAAGGAGCTGTTCGCGAACGTATCGAGCGCTGACAAGCGGCTTCTCATCTATCCCGGTGGCGCGCATGAGCCGCACAACGATCTCGAGCGCGAGCAGGTGGCGAGGGATATCGAGGAGTGGCTGACTCGACATCTCACGGTTGCCTGAAGAGAAGCTCACCTTTTGCTGGCGCTGAATCTCAACTGAAGCATCGCGGCCATGACTGAGCTTGAGGAGCGAATCGAGGAGCGCCTTCGCGATTGGAAGGTGCAGGTAATCCGGTCGCTCGAGACCGAAAGCTCCGTTGTGGTGCTGGGGACGCGGGCAGACCAGCCGGTCGTACTGAAGGTGATGCGTGAGGCGGGCGACGAATGGCAGTCCGGCGAGGTACTGGATGCATTCGCCGGAGGGGGAATGGTCCGCATCTACGAGCGTGTCGAAGGGGCTGTGCTTCTCGAAAGACTGCAACCGGCAACGCCGCTCGCTGTCCTCGCGGTCGGCGGGCGGGACGAGGAGGCGACAGAGATTCTGGCAGGAGTTATCGAGCGTCTGTCGCCAGCGCGGGCGCTCGACTCAGCGCCGACAGCAAGCGATTGGGGAAGGGGATTTCATCGCTATCTCGCTAGTGGCGACGAGCAGATTCCGAAGGCTCTCGTCGAGCGCGGTGAGCGTGTATACTCCGAGCTCGCCGCGACGCAGAAGAACACGCGGCTGCTGCACGGCGATCTCCAGCACTACAACGTCCTGTTCGACTCAAGTCGCGGCTGGGTGGCGATCGATCCCAAAGGAGTAGTCGGCGAGATCGAGTACGAGATTGGCGCGAGTCTCAGAAACCCAGCGGAGAGTCCGGAGCTGTTCACCTCTCCGGCGACGATAGAGCGGAGGATTCGGCAGTACGAAGCCGCGCTGCATCTCGACGCCGATCGGATACTCGCCTGGGCGTTCGCGGAGGCGGTTCTATCGGCGATCTGGCTGGTGGAGGATGGATACGCGGTGAATTTCCGGAGCGTCCCCATCATACTCGCCGGCGCAATCGGTCCGATGCTCGACGTGTCTCGCGGCGACTGAGCAGCGCTAGTCGATCGGCTTCAGGTTGGCGATGATCGCCTCGCGGTCGGGCTCGAGAAAAGGCGGCAGCGCCACTTTCTTGCCCAGTGTCGCCGAATCCTCATCGACTCCGAAGCCTGGCCCGTCGGTGGCGATCTCGAACAGAATCCCGTTCGGCTCGCGGAAGTAGAGACTTCTGAAGTAGTACCGATCGATCTCTCCACTGTTGCGAATGCCCATTGAATTCAGGCGGTCGTACCAGCGGTGGTACTCCTCCTCTGTCGGCGTGCGGAATGCGACGTGATGGACGCCGCCGGCCCCAAGCCGCGCGAAAGGAAGGTCCGGTTGCACGGCAACGTGGAGCTCCGTATGCGGACCGTCGCCATGCATCGAGAAAACGTGCAGCTGGTGCGCCGGCCCATCGTTACTCGCATATTCGCGCGTGTGCTCCATGCCCATCACCTGGGTAAGGATGGGCTCGGTGCGCCGGAGATCGGGGACGCTCATCACGATCGGTCCAAGTCCTCGTATCTGATGCTCCGCAGGAACAGGACTCTGGCTCCACGGCGTCGGCTCGTCGCCGAGCCCGCCGTCGTCGATCAGCGCCAGGCGCTGACCCTCGGTGTCCTCGAGGTCGAGGGTGAGCCGGCTGTCACGCTCTGTCACACCGCCGTGCGTTACACCGAGCTCGGTCAGGCGCGCCGACCACCATTCCAGGGAATCCGCCCCGTTGATGCGCAGCGATGTGCGAGTGATACTGTGCGTTCCGCGCTGTTCTCTCGGCATCGCCCAGTCGAAGAACGTGAGGTCGGTGCCGGGTGTCCCGACAGCGTCGGCGTAGAAGAGGTGGTACGCGCTCGTGTCATCCTGGTTGACGCTGCGCTTGACGAGCCGCATTCCCATGACGCGAGTATAGAATCGCAGGTTCTCGCGAATGCTCGCTGAGACGGCCGTGAGATGGTGGATGCCACGCAGTTCCATAACAGCAAAATCTAACCAAGAGGGGCATAGCGGCGAGCCGTCAGCTTTGTCAGCCGCCGGCCGCTAGCGCGCCGCTACGGGTCTCTCGGCTGACGTTCGCTCAGCGGCTATTGCGTCCTCGACCTTCCGACCGTAGTTCAGGACCACCTTCCTCCGAGGTGGTCGTGTCTCTAATCCTGCTCCTCCAACAGCCGCAGCCTGGCCTGGCGACGGGCGTCGTTGCCGCTGTCAACAGATTCACCGACTTTCTGCTGCAGTACGCGATTGCACTTGCTGCGGTCGGCGCGCTGGCGATGACGCTGATCGAATTCTGGAAGAAGATGTTCGATTCGCGCACGAAGTTTCAGGCGCGGCGGTGGACGCAGTGGACGAGCGGGAGTGCGTTCGATCCGAACCTGATCAAGATCCCGAAGGAACCGGTTGCCGGTGCCGAAGATGCGCCGGGTCCGAGCCGCGAATCCGCGCTCAGCGAGCTGTTGCAACTCTGCACAGGCGTGCCGCGAGATGACGCGACGACGGCGGCGCAGCGGCTGTTCGAATCGAGTGGCGAGCTTCCCTGGCTCCATGCGTACTCTCAGCCCGCCGCGCACGCGCTGTTCGCACTCGACCTGGGACGCATGATGGGGAGCATTCAGGAAGCGGCTGACGTCGCCCTCGCGTCGCCGACTCAGAATCCCAGCCTCTACCTGTTGATGACGATGGGCGCAAAACCGGAGGATATAAGCGGCTGGTACGCGGACGGCGCCTCGTCGATGGTGGAAATCGCGGAGACGACGCCGACCGCCGAACAGCGGAGACGCATCAAGGATCAGGCGGACCGCTTCGCGCGCCTTCGCCAGATCGTCAAGCGAAAGCTCGATGGCTTTCAACTTTACACGGGCGATCGCTGGGCATCGAGAAATCAGTTCGCCGCCAACCTGGTGGGAATCGCCTTGATGTTCTCCGTCCTCATGTGGATGAGCTTCAAAGCGATCGGGCCCTCGCTCGGCTTCGGATATGTCGTTGTTCTCTCACTTCTCGGCGGAGTGCTGTCGCCGGTGGCGAAGGACCTCGTCTCCGCACTCAAGCGTGTGAAAGATGGGTAGAGACCGCAAGCGACCTCCCGGCTACGCTCCCTTTCTCGAGCTGTATCTCCGCAAGAAGCTCGAGGGTGGAAGCCTTCTCGTACCGGGCATTTTCCACGGCAAGCTGGACGCGATCGCGCGGCGGGAATGCCTCGTCCTCGTTCACGGATTCAACAACACCGAAGGCGAAGCAGCCGCCGCGTACTTCGGATTTCGTACGCGTCAAAACGATATCTTCGCGCCGGCAGACCCATTTATTTTTGACCGCCGTTTCGGGGATTCGTTCTGGCCAGGCGATGCCGACTGGTGGTGGTTTTTCGACAAGGTGGATTTTCTCATCTATCCGTCGGCGGTCCACACGGCGGTGAAGGCGGGCGAGCAGCTCGCGAACCTGCTCTTCCAGATGCCCAACCTCGAGCGCGTGGACTTCATCGGTCACTCGCTTGGATGCCGGGTGGCGCTGGAGACTCTGTCACGGCTCCGCGCCCGCGCGGTGCCGCTCGTGGGACGCGTATCGTTGATGGCGGCCGCAGTTCCGTCGGAGATGCTCGAGCCGGGCGGGCGATACTACGATCTGTTGGGCGACCTCTCGAGAGAGGGGACGCTCATCCAGGTGCTCCACTCCCGGCAGGATGCGGTTCTCCATTACGCGTTTCCGCCGGGCCAGGCGCTTGCCGGCGGAGGAGAGGCATCGGCGAGAGCGCTTGGCCGATTCGGTCCGCTTCCGTCGATGCCCGGGTTCGGGTCCACGCTCACCGAGCGCGAGATCCCAGGCGCATCACATGGCGACTACTGGGGCCAGGGCGAGAGCGAGTCGTCGCTCGTCGCGACGGAAGCCGCCGGCCGGTTCCTCGCGCTCGGCGACATCGACCGCGAGCTGGGCGTGCCGCGCAGCGTCGGCGTTCCGATACCGGGCGAACCGCCGCGCGATCTCGGAATTGTCCGCGATCTCGGTGGAGCTGGGTAAGGTCGCCGCGGTCGGATCGCCAAACCGCGGCGCCCAGTCCGTTACTGCGAGAAGACGTCCTCGACCGGAGTGATCTTCACCTTCGTCGCCAGTATGCCCAGCTTTCTCGCGCCGATCGCCTTGTCCTCGGCCAGAATCTCAGCCGGCTGGACAGCGTCGTACTTGATGGGCGAAAATGCATCGGCCACCAGCGCGTCCCGCAGTCCTGCCGCATCCTTGGTGATGATCACCACCGACAGATCCTTCGCTGAGAGATTCTTCTTCAGCGCGCGACTGACGTCGTCCCGCGTCAGCCTGCTGAGCGCTGACCGCATGTAGCTCGTGTACTCGGGAATGCCGTACCACCTGGAGTCCATCGCGTAGCCGAGCTGCTGGTCCTGCGTCGCGGTCATCACGTACACGTTTTTCATCAGGTACTGCCGCGTCGCCTGGAAGTCCGCCTCGGACATTCCATTCGTGATCAGGTTGTCGAGCTCGTTGGTGGCGATGCGAAGCGCCATCTGCGCGTTCTCGGGGACAACCGGGCGAATCCATATCTCGAAGATCTGGGCGCGGCGCGGGATGTTCGGGCTCGGGAAGAACTGGAACATTCCTCCGGGGAACGCCTCGATGTACGCGTAGTCGCCATAGTTCATCCCGCGGATGCCGCGAATTCGCTGGAAAAGATGGGACGTGGACATGCGGTGTTCGCCGAGCCAGGCGCGGGCGACGGACAGCGCCGCGTAATCGGGCGAGGCGCGGGTGACGTCGATCGGCAATCCGAACGAGATCGCCGTCGCGCGCGTGTCCTTCTGGATTATCTCGACCTCCATTCCTGACGGCCGCGTTCCCCGGATCGCGCTGCGCGCGGATGGTCCAGGCGCAGCTGTTCCTGCAGGGAGCGCCATCAATGCGTGCTGGAATGTCTGAACCATCTCGGGGGGGATGTCACCGTTGATACCGAGCATCAGGTTGCCACGGGTATACTGACTCTTCACGAACGCCTTCACGTCGTCGAGCGTTATCGACTGGAGCCCGGCGATCGATCCAAGGACCGTATGCGCGTACGGAGTGCCGCGGAAGATGTTCGTCTGAAGCCGCTCCTTGCCCAGCTCCTCTTCGTTGGCCGATCGCAGGTCCTGTCGCAGGGCGTTGATCTGGGCGTCTTTCAACCGCTTGAAATCGGCTTCGCTGTATCCGGGGTCGAGAAGCCTCGGCAGGTTGATGTCGAGGAACGTCCGCCAGTTGTCGCGATGAATCGATCCGGTGAAGGTAGTTAGCTCCTTATCTACCTGATTTCCGAAGCTGCCGGCCATCGGATAGAGCGCCTTGTTGATCTGCTCGAGCGTCATCATACGGGAGCCGGCTCGTGCGATCATCGAGGATGCGAGAACGGCCAGGCCTTCCTTGCCGGCGGGATCATTCGCCGAACCGACATTGAAGAGGAGCTTGAAGCGAAGCTGGGGGAGCGGGTTCTTCTGGAGAATGAGATTCGAGGCTGGAACCGCCATTCCGGTCATTCCGCGGCCCGCCATCATCGCAGCATGGCTGACGGCGCTGTTTCCGTCAGCCGGCATCGCCGCGACCGGTACCACGGGTGTCACCGCCGCTCCCTCGAACGAGCCGATGGCGGGTTGCGTTGCGACCTCCGCCGGGAGCGGGCCACTCGACAGAGTCCCGACGACGAGGCCGTTGTCGACGAAGTACGTTCCTGCCGCGCGCTGCAGATCGGCCGGCGTCAGCGCCGCGTAAAGGTCGTACGCGCGATTGATCGTGTTGTACGAGCGGCTGTAGCGAACGAAGCGCGCAAGGGTCGAAGCGATCCCGTCGGTGTTGTCGAGCGACCGCACGAAAGAGTACCGCTCATTCGATTTGGCCTCGGCGAGATCCTGTGCCGAAACCGCGGTCGTTCTCGCCTTCGCGACGGTCTTGAGGATTTCATCGCGGACATATGCCACGTCTTCGGGCTTCTTCACGCGCGCCGTAACAGTGAACAGCTCCGGATCGGCGTTGCTGGTGTTGCCTGCGCCCACACCGTCAACCTTCTGCTCGCGCTGGACGAGCTTCTTGTATAGCTCCGACGTCGGACCAAACCACAGTGTGGCGACCATGTCCATGGCCGCGTTGTCGTTGTTCGTCTCGGAGAACGCGGGATTCCGGAAGGAAACGAAGATGTACGGAAGCGTCGGGCTGGACCACTCGACATGGGCGTACTTGGGACCCGTCGGCGGCGGCTCCTTCGGGATGTCCACCGAGAACGTGCCGCGCTTCCATCCGCCCCAGTACTTCTCGATGAGCGGCATCACGCCGCCCGGTGTCACGTCGCCGGCGACGATGATCGTTGTCCGCTCGGGGCGGTACCAGCGGTCGAAGAACGTCTTCGAGTACTCGAACTGCGTCGGCATGTTCTCGATGTCCCTGATGAAGCCCATCGTCGTGTGCTTGTAGGTGTGCGTCGTGAAAGCGCTGTCGCGCACGACCTCGTAGAGCTTGTTGCCGGGACTCGCCGAGTTCTTGTTGTATTCGCCGAGGACCGCCCGTGACTCGGTTTTGAACGCCTCTTCGCTGTACGAAAGATTCTGGAATCGGTCCGCCTCGAGGGCGAGCATCGCTTCCAGGTCTTCCTTGGCGAAGGTGATGTAGTAGTTGGTATAGTCGTCGGTCGTGTAGGCGTTTTCGCGGGCGCCGGCCTTGGTGATGAGCTCGTTGGCCTGCTCCTGCGTCATCGTTTTCGTGCCGCGCGACATGATGTGCTCGAAGAAATGCGCGAAGCCCGACTTGCCCGGCTCGACCTCGTTCCGCGATCCTGTCTGGACGGGAACCTGGAGGGAGACGATGTTCGGGAACCCCGTTGGGACGATGATGACCTTGAGCCCGTTGGCGAGGGTCCTCTCGGTGGCCTTGAAGGGGAGGATATCGCCCGAGGCGGTGGTGCCGACTGACTTCTGCTGTGCGGCGACGCTGCCGGATCCAGCGAGCATCATCGCTGTCACCAGCGCGGCGAACGAAAGGCGCTTGATCATTGGATTGTCGTTGAGTTGAAAGGTTCTACTTCAGTGCCCGCCGCAGGACGACACCGTCCAGTTTCTCGAGCGGCTTCACGCCGAGTAGCTGTGCCAGCGTCGGCGCGATGTCCACCGTGCGGACGAATTTGTCATAGCGTCCCGGCGCGATGCCGGGACCGTAGAAGATAATGGGAACGTTGCTGTCGTAATCGTAGGGCGATCCGTGTGTCGCGACGAGACCCGCCCAGATGCTGCCGCGGGTGAGCGTAGCGACGAGCTCCACGGGGTAATCGGGGGGAATCTGGTGAACCCACCGCCGAGTGATAGGATCACCGACGGTGTCGCCCTTCAGAAGATCCTGGAACCGGTCGATGCGATAGACGCCTGGTATCTGTTTCGCGGCCTGCTGGAAGAGAGTAAGAACGGAGTCGGCGTTCACATGCGCCTTGGCGAAGGCGGCACGGTCGATCAGCACCACCTGCTGATCGACCTCGACCGCCATCGTGTCGACGTGCAGCGCCTTGAGGCGCTGGCGAATAAAATCCAGTGCCGGGAGGAGGGTAACCCGTGTGGGTCGCGGAGTCATGGTCGGCGGATCGAGCTCCGGTATGGTCGCAAAGCCGTGGTCGGCGCTGAGAGCCACAACGACTCTTGACGAATCCCGAAGTTTGAAAAGAGAGTCGAGCAGCACGCCGATCGCGCGATCGACGCGCAGCACCTCGTCATGAGCCTCCTTCGAATCCGGCCCCAGCCTGTGGTTGATGAGATCGTTAGCCGACAGCGACACCGCCAGCACGTCTGTCCCAGGGCCCTGCCCAAGGTGCAGCGCTTCGACTCCTGCGAGTGCGAAGGCGACTGTTATGTCGTCGATGAATGGGGTGGCGCGGATCACGCTCGCGGCCGCCAGCGAGTCGGCGGGAAGCATGTGGGGAAAGACGAAATCCGTGCCGCCCCCCTCGACGGCTACACTGTCCGGCTCATGGTAAGCGCTGTCGGGAAGAAGGGGCGTCCAGCTCTTACCTGCGTAGGTCATCGGGAGATTCCGCGCATTGAACTTCCCCACCCACTCAGGGAGCGAGTCGGCATAGTAATGGCTGGTCGTGAAATCCCCGTCGCCTGGGTACCAGTACACTTCCTGCTTCGAGGTACCAACAGGAAGAATCGCTCCCCGGTCCTTCATGGAAACCGAAAGGACCCGCGAGCGCGGATCCCGGGCTTTGATCCAGTCCACCAGGGTGGTGCCATGGAAGCGGCGAGGCGACGCGCCTACCACGCCCGAGAATCCGAGCAACGGAGACGCCTCGTCGACGACTCCGATGCGATTGGCCGCAATTCCGGTGGAGCGCGGGAAACGTCCCGACAGCAGACTTGCGTGGCCCGGCGCGGTCTCGGTGATGCCGTGGTCCTGGTGGGCGTCGGTGAACCAGGCTCCGCCACTGGTGAGGCGGGCGAGTCCGCCGCGGAGCTGTGGTCCAAAGCGCTGGAGATTTCCTTCGCGGAATCCGTCGATCGTGATCATGACGACAAGCGACGGCTTCGCGGCGGCCGGGGCGGCCGGGGACGGGGCGCCGGGGGCTGCAGGGCCCGCGGACTGCGCCTTCGCGCAACCGGCGGCGAGGACGACGCTGAAATAGATCTGGAGGATTCGAGGCATAGGCCCAATTTGGCCGGCGGTCCACGCTGCAGCAACTATGGCGTGAAGCACGTCCCGCCACGAATATTACAGCAGCCCTCCTTGGAGTCCGACTGAGATGGCGAACAAACCGGCCGGTATTTTCGACTCGCCAGGGACGAAGGTCGTCCTCAAGGTCGTCATCTATTATGCGCTGCTGATTGTCGTTCAAGCGGTGACCCACCGGATGGTGCCACTCACGTCGGGCATCGCGGGCAACCTCCTGGAGCCGATGTTCGGCGGCACCCAGACGGCCGCCGTAAAAGGAATGCCATCCAGTTTGCCGGATGGTGAGACGCTGGCCCTCACCGTGTCGGTGGCGATGATTGCGGCGATTCTCCTCTCGCTTCCCGTCGCGTGGGTCTACCAGCTCACACGGGCGAAGCGCGGCTACCAGCAGTCGGTCGTCCAGCTGCTCATCATTCTTCCCCTTGTCGTCGCCGGGATCGTCGTGCTCGTCAAGTACAGCGTCGCGCTCGCGTTCAGCCTCGCGGGAATCGTCGCCGCAGTGCGATTTCGCAATACGCTCGACGACAGCAAGGACGCGGTTTACGTCTTCCTCGCGACCGGCGTCGGTCTCGCCTCGGCCGTCGACATTCCCGTCGCGACGGCGATCTCGGTGCTGTTCAACGCGACGGTGCTGACGCTCTGGTACACAGACTTCGGGAACGTGCCAGTGGAGCTCGAGGGGCGCATTGCCGCGCGCAGGCTCAAGCGCGCGAGGGAGCTCGCCCGCACCGGCACCTTCGTGGCGCAAATTGACAACGAGGTCCTCCAGAACATGACGCGCGAGCAGCTGGAGGGAGTGGCCGAGCGGGCGTGGAAGCGAGCCCGGGACGAAGGAGACAAGAAGGCGCCGGCCCCCGGAAAGGAGTTGCGGCTCAGGGTGAGAACGAAGAACATGAAGGCGACGCGCGAAGCGTTCGACCCTCTGCTCGAGGACCTCGTCAAGGAGTGGGGGTCAAGCAACGTGACAAAGGATGCCGACGGGATTCAGACAATCGATTATTTCGTGCAGTTGAAGAACAAGACGGAGCCCGACGAGCTTCTCGCACTGGTGCGAGCCTCCTGTGGCTCCGACCTGGTCGAAGCGACGCTCAACTAGTACCAGCATCAGGAGGAGAATCGTGTTGCAAGCGCGCTCATTCCGCCGGTTCGCAGCGGCTGTGGCCATTGCCGCAGCCGTGATTCCATTCCCCTCGGCCACAGGCCAGAAGCCGGCCGACCAGAAGAAGGCCGACAAAGCCGAGAAAGAGAAGAAAGACAAGAATCCGGGCAAGTTCTTCCTGAGCGAGGAACCGCTCGCGGTCACTCTCACGACCAACATCAAGCGCATTCGCGGCGATCACGGCGACAAAGTCCCCTGGCGTCCGGCGACAATCTCGTACACCGATTCCACCGGGAAGGTGGTGGTGGTGCCGACACAGTTGCAAACGCGTGGCATCTGGCGTCTCAAGAACTGTGAATTCCCTCCCGTGAGGATGAATTTCAAGCGGGAGCAGACCAAGGGAACGGTATTCCACGGCCTCGATCAGCCGAAGCTCACCAGCTTCTGCCGCAACGACGATACCTACGAGCAATACGTCATTCAGGAGCTCGAGCTTTACCGGATCTACAGCCTGCTGACGCCGATGAGTCACAGGGCCCGGCTGCTTCAGATGACGTACACCGACAGCGCCAGCGGGAAGGTCTTCGCCAAACGCGCGGCAATTCTGCTCGAAGAGCCCCAGGACGTGGCCGCCCGCGTCAAGACGTCGCGGCTGAAAATCAAAGGCGCCAGACCCGATGACCTCGAGCCATTTCACAATGCGCTCATCGGAGTCTTCGAGTACCTCATCGGCAACACCGACTTCTCGATAGGGGGCCTGCACAACGTTGAGCTGGTGCAGGATTCCGCCGGCATCATTTTCCCCATTCCGTTCGATTTTGATTTTTCCGGAGCGATCAACACGCGCTACGCGACGACAGATCCGAGCCTCTCCATCCAGCGCGTTCGCCAGCGGCTGTTCAGGGGATACTGCGGGCCGCTGGATACGCTGGCCAAGGCGGTCGCACTCTTCAAGGAGAAGAAGGACGCCATCTACGGGCTGTACAAGGACGACATCGGGAAATTGCTGCGGCCGAAACTGGCGGACGAGACGCTCGAGTACTACGATGAGTTCTATAGCACGATCAGCGATCCACGGAAGGTCAAACGCGAGATGGCGGATATCTGCCTGGGGCAGCAGTGAGAAAGCGGCGATGACCTGGTGACACGCCCAATGCACTCCTTTCGGTACGAGCTGCGCTCGTCGCAGCACGTCGAGGAGCTGGCATCGTCAAGCCTTCCGCCGGGGTTCGCAGCCGGCGAACCCCGAACCTCGCAGCACCGCGATCTTTACCTCGACACTGTCGAGGATACACTTCGCCGGCGGAACATCACGTGCCGGCTGAGACTCGGTGCGGACGACACCCGTACACTCTCGGTTCGCATCGGATCGGGGTCGGCCGGGCGGGAGGTGCGATTCGACTCCCGCGTCAAGTCAACCGAGGTTAGCGATGCGGTGGCCGAGAATACAGCCGCTGGGCGGCGCCTCAAGGGGCTCGTTGACCCGAGTCTGCTCGTCGTTCGGCTGGAGCTCGAGACCGACCGGCTGACGCGGGCCGTCAATCGAGACTGGCTTCGGCGGCCCCGCATCGAGCTCCATTACGACCACATCCTCGTTCGCAAGGGCGGAGGACTGAGAAGCTTTCACCAGCTCTGCGTCCACGGACGCCGGGGCAGTGTGGAGTCAGTCGACGGGCTCGCGCGCGCTCTCGAGGAGGAGCACCATCTTCGTCCGTTCACCGGCGGGCCGCGTGATCGGGCGGAGCTGCTCCTCAAATGGAAAAGCGATGGCGATGAGGCGAACAGTGCGGAGCTCTCCGCCGTGCTCGACAGGCGCACGGATGGCTCGCGCACGGGACAGGGGATACCCGAGTTTCTCAATCCAGAGCTGAGTCTGCTGGCGTTTCAAAGTCGCGTGCTCTCGATGGCGGAGGACTCGAAGACACCGTTGGGCGAACGACTGCGCTTTCTCGCGATTGTCAGCACGAATCTCGACGAGTTCTTCATGGTGCGGGTGGCGGGGCTGAGGAGGGCAGCGCGCGAGCAATCCGAAGAGCAATGCGAGGATGGCATGACACGCGGCGAGCAGCTGGAGCAGATCGCGCAGAGGGTCGCAGAGCTCACTGAGCGTCAGGCGACGTGCTCTGCCGAATGTCTGCGCGAGCTCGAAGACTACGGGGTTCGCATCCTCAGCTGGGACGAGCTGGACGACGCCCAGCGGTCGAAGCTGCGCGACGAATGCCGCGAACAGATTCATCCGTCGCTGACGCCGATGGCGATGACGCTGAGTCCGGGCCATCCACTTCCGCACCTGCCGCATCTCACCCTCGCTCTCGCCGTCGTGCAACGCGACCCGAACGCGGGTCGGCTACACCTCGCAGAGCTCGAGCTGCCCCCTGACGTTCCGCGCTTTCTGCCGGTGCCGGGCAAGACCGGGTGCGTGATCACCATGGAAGAGGTGATTCGAGCCAACATCGATCTCGTGTATCCCGACGGACGAATCGAGGGCGTTTACGTCTTTCGGGTGACACGAGGTGGGGACCTCGCGCTCGACGAGGAACACGCGGATGATCTGATCGAGGCAGTGGCCGACGCAGCGGAGCGCCGCCATTACAATCCGGCGGTGCGCGTGGAAGTGGAGCGGGAGATGCCGGATTTCGTGCGCAGCCTGGTCCTCGAGAATCTCGAGCGCGATGACGCTTCGGGGGCAGCTGTGCTCGACCCGGCCGACATTCACGAGATCGACGGTCTTCTCGATCTCCGCTGTCTGACGAAGCTCCGCCTGCCGGGCAATTCGTCGTTGGCGTTCGAGCCCTTTCGCGCGGCGGAGCCGCTCGGCGAAAACGAATCGTTGATCGACGCGACGCGCGAAGGTGATCTGCTTTACCATCACCCGTTCGATTCCTTTGCCGCGACGGTCGTGAAGTATCTTCAGGACGCGTCGGTGGACCCCGACGTGACGGCGATCAAGATCACGCTTTACAGGGTGGGCGATCCGTCAGCTATCGTCGATGCCCTTGTCGATGCCGCCCATGCCGGCAAGAAAGTCGTCGTTTTCATCGAGCTCAAAGCGCGGTTCGACGAGGAGCACAACGTCGCGTGGGCGCGAAAGCTCGAGCGGGCCGGTGGCCACGTGGTTTCGGGTTTCGTCGGGCTGAAGAATCACGCGAAGGTTGCCCTCGTCGTTCGGCGGGAGAATGGAAAGCTTCGCAGCTACGTCCACGTCGGCACCGGGAACTACAACAGCAAATCCGGATTGGAGTACACCGATCTCAGTCTCTTCTCCGCACGCGAAGAGCTGACGGCCGACGCCGCTGATCTCTTCAACGCTCTGACAGGCGGGTCGCTTCCCCCGCTTGGGCTTTCCCGCGGGGCGCTGGTGGCGCCGCACCAGATGCGCGATGCGTTCCTCGGGTTAATCGAGCGTGAAGCGTCGCACGCGCGCGCGGGGCGGCCGGCACGCATCACCGCCAAGATCAACGGACTCTCCGATTCGGAGATCGTCCGCGCGCTGCTTCGGGCTTCGACGGACGGCGTGGCGATCGATCTTATCGTGCGCGGGATCTGCACTCTCAGGCCTGGCGTTACCGGTCGCTCGGAAGGAATTCGCGTCGTCTCCGTTGTTGGCCGCCTCCTGGAGCACTCGCGCATCTACCGGTTCGAGAGTGGTGGCAACCCGAAGTTCCTGATAGGATCGGCGGATCTCAGGCCGCGCAATCTGCGGCGCAGAGTCGAGCTACTCGTGCCGGTGGTCGATCCGACGCATCAGCAGCAGCTGGACCGGATCCTCGACCTCTATATGAATGATCCGACGGGTTGGGATCTTTCATCCGGCGGCGACTACCTCCGGCGCGCGGGGGGAGTTGGAGCCCAGGAGTCGCTGATCAGCGAGTCGGGGTCAGCGGCGTTGGACGCCGGGAGCGCTGCCGGTCGCTGATCGCAGGAAGGCGCTCAAACAAAACCGAGGCGGGCACAGCGGCGAGCTTCCAGCGAAGCACAGCATCCAGGCGCCAGCGAAGAACTTCCTTGCGATGTGACCCAGCGGTCAGCCTGTTGCGGAGCGAGGATCCCGGGAGGAATACGTAGATTACATCGTGCCGCTGCCGGGCGTGCACTTTGAAGGTCCCCCCGACCAGAGTCTGTAAACCCTCGCCTCTCAGTCAGGGTCCAACGACCGGTACCTCAACGATCTCATGATCAGCCGCCGCTTTTTCTTTCTCTTCGCGCTCCTCTGCGCCTCAGCGGCCGCACCGCAACTGACGCGCGCCCAGGAAACTGACGTAATCCGCGGACAGGTGACCGGACCCGACAGCGCCGCGATCCAAGGCGTGACGGTCACCGTCACGTCGCTATCGGGCAACGTCAGCCGGACAGCCCGCACCGACAGCAGGGGTCGTTTCACGGTGACCTTTCCCGGCGGCGACGGCGACTACATGGTGTCGTTCGCCATGCTCGGGTACGCAGCCAAGCGCTTCGAGGTGAAGCGGTCCG
>JBGPLS010000062.1:0-14657 GCA_041486565.1 Gemmatimonadaceae bacterium | reverse complement strand
TACCCAAACCGCGTCGTGTACCGTCGCCTTTTCGCGGAGGTGCGACCCTTCTGGCGTCAGATAGCTGGCTTGCTTGTGCTCAGTATGCTGATCACGCCCCTGACGCTGCTGAATCCAGTTCCGCTCAAGCTCGTCGTGGACTCTATTCTCGGCTCGCATGACCTGCCCCGCGCTATCGCCGTCTTTCTACCCGCTGGCGCCGATCGAACTAGCCTTGCAGCCATCGCGCTGGTCGCCGCGCTGTTCGTTTTCATCGCGCTGGGAAAGCAACTCGTCGATCTGGCCTTCTCGGTGCTGCGAACCTACACCGGCGAGAAGCTCGTGCTCGCGTTTCGGGCGAAGCTGTTCCGCCGCGTGCAGGGCCTCTCGCTGTCCTACCACGACGCGCAAGGCACCGCGGATTCCATATACCGTATCCAGTACGACGCGCCGGCGATCCAGTGGATCGCCCTCGATGCGGTCATCCCGCTGGTGACCGCGGCCTTGACACTGGTAGCGATGATCGCTGTGATGGCGCGGCTGGACTGGCCTTTGGCAGTCGTCGCGCTGACGATCGTGCCGCTCCTGTTCGTCGTATCGAATAGATACAGCCGCCGGCTCAACCTGCGTTGGCGCGAGGCCAAGGATCTGGAGAGCTCGACACTCGGCGTCGTCCAGGAGGTTCTCTCGTCCGTGCGCGTGGTGAAGGCATTCGCGCAGGAGGACCGCGAGCAGAGACGATATGTCGAGCACGCAGGTCGCAACCTGCGTGAGCAGATGAAGCTCACGCTCACAGGCGGGAGCCTTGCGGCGATCGTCGGTATGGCGATGGCCCTGGGCATGGCGGCAGTGTTGTTCCTGGGAGCGCGCCATGTGCAGGCGGGCGTGCTGACGCTGGGCGAGTTCTTTCTGGTGATGAGTTATGTCGGCTTGCTCTACGCGCCGCTGCAAACGTTCATCCGGTCTGCGGCCAGTCTGCAAGGTTCGCTCGTCGGCATGGAGCGAGCGCTCGAGATCCTCGACGAAGCGCCGGAAGTCGAGGAGAAGACCGATGCTCAGCCACTCGTTCGCGCGCGGGGCGACGTCACGTTCGACGATGTCTCCTTTTCCTACAGCGCTGATCGGGTGGCGCTCCAGGGCGTCTCTCTTCAAGTAGCCGCCGGCGCGCGTGTCGGAATCGCCGGCAGTACCGGGGCCGGTAAGTCAACGCTCGTGAGTCTGCTGCTCCGGCTTTATGACCCAACCGACGGACGGATCCTGCTAGATGGGGTTGACCTTCGCGATTTCAACCTGCGCGATCTCCGCAACCAGTTCGCCATAGTGCTTCAGGAGCCGCTGCTGTTCTCATCAAGCGTTGCCGAGAACATCGCCTATGGGAAGCCGGAAGCGACGGAGGACGAAATCATCGCCGCCGCCACCGCCGCCAACGCGCATGACTTCATCGTGCGTCTCCCCGACGGCTACGAGACCGAGGTCGGGGAACGCGGCGCTGCCCTCTCCGGAGGGGAGCGCCAGCGTATTTCCCTCGCCCGCGCGTTCCTGAAGGATGCAGCGATTCTCATTCTCGACGAGCCGACCAGCTCTGTGGATGTCAGAACCGAAGCGATCATCCTCGAGGCCATGGAGCGTCTGATGCAGGGCCGCACGACGTTCATGATCGCGCACCGATTGAGCACCCTGGATATTTGCGATGTGCGGCTGTATCTGGAGCACGGAGAGCTTGTTTCCCCGACCGCCGCGTCCTCCCAGCGAGCGCCGCAACTCGACAGTTCCCAGGTCGGATGAGAATTGCCCTTGTGTCGCAGGAGTATCCTCCGGATACTGCCGGCGGCGGCCTCAGCTCGCAGACTTTCATGAAAGCCCACGGGCTGGCTGCGCTCGGCCATGAGATCCACGTCATCTCCCGCAGCGCGACAAGGGAACGATCGGAGCGCAGCGACAGCGGCATCCACGTCACGCGCATCGCCGGTCTGGACTCGCGGATGGCGGTCTACACCGAAGTCGCCGACTGGCTGACCTATAGCACGGAGGTCGCGGCGGCAGTCGCGGCGCTCCACGCTAGGACGCCGATTGACGTTGTCGATTTTCCCGAATGGGGCGCGGAAGGTTACGTGCATTTGTTGAATCGCACGGAATGGAACGACATTCCCACGGCAATTCACCTGCACGGTCCGCTGGTGATGTTCGCACACACGATGGGCTGGCCGGAGAAGGACTCGGAGTTCTACCGCGTCGGCACGGCGATGGAGGCGACGTGCGTGCGCCTGGCGGACGCGGCGATCTCGTCGAGCCGCTGCTCGGCCGACTGGTGCACGAAGCACTACAGCCCGAAACACGGACGCATCCCTATCCTTCACACCGGCGTGGACACAGGACTCTTCGCGCCGAGCGGAGTTCCGAAGTCGAAGCGTCCGACGATTGTCTTTGCCGGCAAGCTCGTTCGCAACAAGGGCGTCCGCCTGCTCGTCGAAGCGGTCTGCCGACTTGTCGAGGAATTCCCGGAGCTTCACCTCCGGCTGCTTGGGCGGGGAGAGCCGGCGATTATCGCCGAGCTGCAAGACATCGCCCGGCCTGCGGGACGGTCGGATCTGCTTGACTTGCCCGGCTTTGTCGAGCGCACCGAGCTGCCCGGCGAGCTGTCGCGCGCCCACGTATTTGCCGCGCCGTCGCAGTATGAAGGCGGCCCGGGATTCGTCTATCTCGAGGCGATGGCATGCGGGCTACCGGTGATCGCCTGCGCTGGAAGCGGCGCTGCGGAAGTCGTGCGGCACGGCGAGAACGGCCTGCTTGTGCCGCCACAGGACGTCGACGCTCTCACCGCCGCGCTACGATCGCTGCTGAAGGACGGCGCGCTCCGACAAGCAATGGGTGAGAACGCACGCCGCTTCGTCATCGCGGAAGCGGATAGCGACGCATGCTTGAAAAAGCTCGAATCCTTCTACGCCGCTGTCGCCGCGCGCAAACCATGGGAGGAAGGCGACTCGTGACGACCGCGACAATTACAACCCGTCTGCTGCGCGGATTCGACGATCCCTCATTCGACTCGGCAGCATGGCAGCGCGTTCTGGCGAGCGGACGGAGCGATGTCGTCTTTCTGACCTGGCAATGGCAATCGGCGTGGTGGGAGTCGTTCCAGCGCGGAGAGCTGCTGCTCATCGCCGCCGAGCGCGACGGTGAAGTACTGGCGCTGGCTCCGTTTTTCGCCGAGGCGGGCATGGTCTATTTCGTCGGCTCCGGCGGGTCAGACTATCTCGATTTCATCGGTGACATCAGCGATCCGGAGACGCTCGACTCACTACTCGTCGAAGCACGCGGGCGCGTTCCTGATTTCATCGGCTTCCTCTTTTATCACGTGCCCGATAACTCGGAAACCGGAACTCGGCTGCAACGGGCCGCAGCGCGTCTTGATTTGACGATCTTCGACGAGGGCGACATGCCTGCACCCGCTCTCGAGATCGCCAAGAACACCGATGCGGCTGAAGCCGCCGCGAGAAGGAAAAGTCTGCTGCGACACGAAAGGTTCTTCAGCCGCAGTGGCTCGCTGAAAGTGCAGCAGCTGACAGATGGCGAAGAAATTCTGCCACACCTCCACGAGTTCTTTGCTCAACACCGGGATCGTTGGAACGGCACGCCCACCCCCAGTTTGTTCGCCGAGGAATCACAGCAGCGGTTCTATCGGAATCTCACGCGCGCGGCGGCGCGCGAAGGTTGGCTGCGCTTCACGCGCCTTGACTGGCAGGGACGGCCGATCGCGTTTCATTTCGGCTTCTGCTATCGCGGACGATTCCTCTGGTACAAACCCGCTTTTTCCATCGACCTCGCCCGCCACTCGCCGGGCGAAGTTCTCCTGCGCCAGCTGCTGCTGGCCGCTCTTGCCGAGGGCGCTCACACGTTCGACTTCGGCCTTGGTGACGAGGAGTTCAAGTCCCGTTTCGCCACTCGAGTCGACCGCGTCCGGAACTGGGGCCTCTATGACCCACAGTCCCTGACGCCCGGTCGGTAGGCACCTCGAATGTCACGGGTCCTCGTGCTCAGCCCTCACCCCGACGACGAAACGATCGGATGCGGTGGCACATTGGTCCGTCACGTCGAGCAAGGCGATGACGTGCGGGTCGTGTTCCTCACGTCCGGCGAAAAGGGAGGACACGGCCGCTCCGAAGCGGAGACGATGCGGGTGCGGGAGCAGGAAGCGAGTGAAGCGACAAAGATTCTCGGGCTTCATCGTCTGGAGTTCTGGCGCGAGCCGGACGGCGCGCTGCGTGCAACGACGGCAGCCGTCGACCGGCTGCGGAAAATGCTGGCAAACTTCCGGCCGCATACGGTCTATCTTCCCCACGACAAAGAAATGCATGTCGATCATCGCGCCGCCGTGCGATTGCTGCAGCGGGCGCTGCGTGCGGCGACGGGTAAGCGACCCGACGTGCTGATGTTCGAAGTCTGGACGCCCACACAGCGGCTGGATGAGATAGTCGATATTTCCCCATACCTCGAGACCAAGCTCCGTGCCGTCCGGGCCTATCGCAGTCAGTGCGCGGTGATGGGCTTCGTTCCCGCCGTGCGCGGGTTGAATCGCTATCGCGGCGAGATGCACAGCTGGCCCGGCGGCGATTACGCAGAAGTGTTCACCAGGCTGCTCGAATGATTCACCACGTTTATGCTAACCAGTCGAACATCGGCGACTGGCTCTCGGCACGCGGCATCCAGTCGCTGCTGCCGGTGGGCCCGGTACAGGAGCACTTCTGCGATGCCCCATTTGTCGAGGCCACACTGTCCGCATTGCGTGACGCCGGGTCCGACGACTTCATCGTTATCGGCGGCGGCGGCTTGTTCATGGATTACTTCGTGCCCTTCTGGGAAGGCTTTCTTCCCATCGCCGCGCGTGTCCCTTTCTGTATCTGGGGCGCGGGCTACTGCGACATGAAGCGGAAACAGTCGCGCCCACCGGCCAAGCTGATCTCGGAGATCGTCCGGCAGAGCCGTCTCTGCATCGTTCGCGACGAACTCACACGGGAGAACCTGAGCGATTGTCCTCTGCCGCCGCCGGTAATCTGCCCCACCGTCGTAGCCGTGCCCACTCGCCGGGGCGAACTGAAACGACTGCTGCACGTGGATCACTACGACAATGTCGGCGAGGAGACATACAGGCGCGTCCTCGCGATCGCCGAAGAATTTGCCGATCGCACGGGGCGGAGCTATCGGCAGACGAACAACCTTATTCCCACCAGTCGCGATGCAGCCTTGCAGTATATACTCGATCTCTACGGCTCGGCAGACCTCGTTCTCACGTCGCGGCTGCACGGGTGCATCATCGCTCTCGCGACGGGCAGGCGCGTGCTGGTCGTGTCAGCGGATCGAAAGGTCGAATCATTCATGCGAGCCGCCGGTCTCGCCGAATGGGTGTGTGACCTGGACGACATAAATTCTGTGCCCGCGCGCCTGGAGATGCTGCCGCAGCAGCGGCTGCCCGCGGAGTTCGTCGAGCGCGGCCGGCAACAGAACCGCGAAGTGGGCCGACAAGTGAGCGCGCTCGTATCACCGCAACACGTCCGTTGACGCGGAGCAGCTATAAGCCAAGATCGTCGAGCAGTCTCGCCAGCACAGTCTCCCCTCGGAAGTAATCCTCGGCGATGCAACGCGCGGCACGCGAATGGTGCTGGTAGTCGCTCTCGATTTCCTGGAATGCGGCGAGGATGTCGTCCATCGTGTTGAACGCGAATAACCCTTCGCCTGTGGGCAGCACGGTCCCGAACCCCGTGTCCTGCGTTATCACAGGTCTGCCCGCGGCGAGATAGCAGGCGCTGCGCTCGCTGAACCATCCGCTCCGAAGGCGTACGTTGAGATCGCGGGCGACTGTAAACTCGCCCCGTGACTGCTGGATGTACTCGCGGTAAGGCCAGGGATCGAGCGAGAACTCGGTCCCTGCCACGAGCTTCCACCCGTTCTTCGACAGAGTCGCACGGGCGTCGTCATCCATTCCGAGTCCCTTGACAACGTCCTCCGGCCCATCAGGAATAGACAGCGGGCCAGCGAGGTTGCTGGCGAGCTCGAGCTCCGCGTTCACCAGACGGGGAAGCTCAATGAACTTCAGAAACTCGTGGTGCTTGCTCCAGAGGTATGTCTCGCCCTCGAACTCGATGTCACGTCCATCCTGTTTCCAGTTACCGACTGTTGTGAATGTCGCGCGCGCCGCAGGTTCGCATCTCCAGGCGTCGAGCAGCACCGGCTGGCGTGTTCGGGCGCGGAGATGCGGAAGCGGCGGAATAGCGCACCCGGCCTGACCGATGTTCTCGCCATAGGTCACTGACGCGTCATGCTCGTCCACTACTTCTCGCGTTTTCGCATCGCCTGCTGCGTAGGCGAGCTCGTGATAGACTGGATCGGTTCCGAAATAAATCAAAGGTCCCGTCTTCAGATTCTCTTCGGCGAAACGACTTGCACCGGCGATATTGAAGACGGCGTCGGCGCCGGCGAGGATGTCCTCGGCCGTTCGACGCTCGAGCCCGAGCCATTTCTTATCGAGGTAGCTGCGCCTGCAAGCCCACCGGTCGTTCATGCCGAAACGCTCGGCGATTCTGGCGAGGTAAGGAGCGGCGTATTGGCTGTCGCACACCCGCGATCCCCGCACCGGATCGTAAGGCCAGGTCGAGGTCGTCTCGAAATAGTAAGCGTCATGGCCGAGCCGGCGGAGTCCGGCTGCAATCTGCATGTTCATCCACGCCATGCCGGCGTAGGGTTCAGACGCCATCGTACCGACCACGACGAGCTTGAGACTTTTCATCGCACAGAAAAAAGCAGAGGTGAATGATGCGGGTCTATGATATCAAAGTGGTTCGGCAAAGGGATGGCGTCGAGTTGCAGGCTCTGGTCAAATGCGACACGCACTGGGTCTGGGGCGATCAGTCTTTCACGCTCTGGTATCGCTTCCCGCAGGAGTACGGCGATCTCTTAAGTCCCGAGAACGGGGATCCGTACCTTGCGGCTTTCCTGGTTCCCGCAATGGCCTTGGGAGAGACCTTGGAAATCGAAGCACCGGTATCCGAAAAACTGCGGTGCGCCCTTCCAACACTCCAGGCGATTTTTCGGTGCTGGGACCGGAAACTGGCTCAGATCGACGTCAATGCCCCGCTTCGCGCACCGCCTTTGTCGCCGGTGACTCTCCCGTTGCACAGCGGTCTCTTCTTTTCACTGGGCATTGACTCATCCTACAGCCTGCTGAAAGATCTCAAGTACCCTCATCCAAACGAGGCAGGGATAGATTGCCTTATCAACGTCCTTGGGTTTGACATCTACCTGTGGGAGAGCGAGCGGTATCCTGCGGTGCTCGCCAATATCAACACTGTGGCCCGCCGGTTGGGAAAGAGGGTGTTGACGGTAAGCACCAATCTCCGCGAATTCTCTGACCGGATGGCGGATTGGGTGAATCTGTACCACGGGGGAGCCCTCGCAAGCGTTGCTCTGGCGGTGAGCGAAATGTTTCGAACTGTGAAAATCGCCGCAACGCACACGTATGCCGAACTTTCCCCCTTAGGGTCACACTTGATTCTCGATCCGTTGTGGTCGACGGAGAGCCTATCGTTCGTGCACGATGGATGCGAGGCAGACCGGCTTGACAAGATCCGGCTCCTCGCTCAGAAGCCGGATCTGCTGAGAGTACTGCGGGTTTGTGCGAGAGACTATACAACCGACATCTACAATTGCGGAGTCTGTCCGAAATGCATCATGACGATGATAGGCTTGCACGTCGCTGGAGCGCTCGAAACCTGCCCCACCTTCCCGCATGAGATCGATCTTACCCTCGTCAGAGATCTCGTGGTAACCAACCGTACCCAAAGGGTTTACCTGGAACAGTTGGTGACGGCGCTAGGATTATCGGAGCAGGACCAAACGATCAAGACTGCTCTTGAAACGTGCCTTTCCCGAGCGCATAGCGGTCGATAATCGGCGGCGCTTCGCACAGCATCGCCTCGAAATACTTTCATACATCACATTTCTGCTCGCCTGGTGTTCGTGTTGACAAACAAAATTCTGGCCCCTATCGTGACGATTCCACCTAGCATCAGCCTCCTCGCCGCGAGTCGGGGGACCGTGATGCCGGCGAACCGCAATCTGGAGTTTCGTTGAGCTCTTTGGAAGTCGAGTCGGACGGCCAACGCCTGAAAGAGGCGCGCCGTTCTGCGTCAGCATTCCCTGTTTCGTCCGACCCGTCAGGTAACCCGGCCCTAGACAGGCGCGTCAGCCCGGCAGAGCGCCCGGAAGTTCGCGGAAAGTTCATCTTCGCTGGCGGCAAGAAACTCTTCGTTCGCGGCGTCACCTACGGTCCGTTCACGCCCACCGCCGACGGCTGCCTCTACCACGATCGCGAAACAGTCTCCGCCGACTTCGCCGAGATCGCGCGCATGGGCGCCAATGCGGTGCGAACCTACACCGTTCCTCCACGGTGGGTGCTCGATGTAGCGCAGGATCACGGACTCCGGGTAATGGTCGGATTCGGCTGGGAACAGCACATCACTTTCCTCGATGAGCGCAAGCGCAGAAAGTCGATTGAAGAGCATGTGCGACGGGGCGTACGCCAGTGCGCCGGCCATCCAGCGCTGCTCTCGTATACAATCGGGAACGAGATACCATCGCCCATCGTAAGGTGGTACGGACCCGAAAGAATCGAACAGTTCCTCACGCGCCTCTATGCCGCGGTGAAGCAGGAGGATCCCGGCGCGCTCGTCAGCTACGTGAACTATCCGACCACGGAATACCTCAATCCGCCCGGGGACTTCGTCTGCTTCAACGTGTTCCTCGAGTCCGAGCCGAAGCTCGAAGCATATCTGAGACGCCTGCACAATTTGTCCGGCGACAGGCCACTGGTTCTCGCCGAGATCGGGCTCGACAGCATGCGAAATGGCGAGGATGCCCAGGCCTCCGCGCTCGCATGGCAGATCCGAACCGCTTTTTCGGCGGGCTGCGCAGGGGCATTCACCTTCTCCTGGACCGACGAGTGGCATCGCGGCGGCGCCGAGATTCTCGACTGGGGATTCGGCCTCACGGACCGCGATCGCCGGCCGAAGCGCGCTGTGTCAGCGGTCGGCCAGGCATTCGCGGAGGCGCCGTTCGGATCCACCACAAACTGGCCGCGGATGTCTGTCATAGTCTGCACGTACAACGGATCGCCAACCATCGGGCAGTGCTGCGAGGAGCTTACCAGGCTCGATTATCCCGACTACGAGGTCATCGTCGTCGACGACGGCTCGACCGATGACACCGCGGCCGTGGTCAGCCAGTACGACGTGAAGCTCATCCAGACGGAGAACCACGGACTGAGCGCAGCACGAAATACCGGCGCGAACGCGGCGACTGGTGAGATCGTCGCCTACATCGATGACGACGCATGGCCTGATGCACACTGGCTTCACTATCTGGCGCTGGCTTTCAATTCCGGAGACTATGCCGGAGTCGGAGGGCCGAACATTGCGCCGCCCGGCGAGGGCGGGACTGCGGACGCAGTGGCGAATGCTCCGGGTGGACCGATCCACGTTCTCCTGACCGATGACATCGCCGAGCACATTCCCGGGTGCAACATGGCGTTCCGGCGATCGGCTTTGCAGGCTGTCGGCGGGTTCGATCCGACCTTCCGTGTCGCCGGCGACGACGTCGATCTCTGCTGGCGGATCCAGGCGCATGGATGGACGCTGGGCTTCACGCCGGCGGCGATGGTATGGCACCATCGCCGCTCTACGACCCGCGCTTACCTGCTGCAGCAGTGGAGCTACGGCAAGGCCGAGGCGATGCTCGAGCGAAAGTGGCCCGAGAAATACAATGCCGTTGGTCATCTGAGCTGGACCGGCCGTATCTACGCCGATCATCTGACGCAGCTTTTCACGCCGCGAAGACGCCGCATATATCACGGCACGTGGGGTACGGCATTGTTCCAGTCCGTCTACGAGCCACTTCCCGGAACGTTCGGCGCACTCCTGACGCTTCCCGAGTGGTATCTCGTGATAGTGGCGCTGGCTATCGTATCGTTGCTCGGGGTGCTGTGGCCGCCGCTTCTGCTCGCGGTGCCGCTGGTGGCACTGGCTCTTGGCGCCTCGGTCGTTCAGGCGATCAAGGGTGCCTCACGCGCGACATTCCCGACTCCGCTCACCAGCAGGACGGCGCGCGCCAAACTGTACTCTCTCACCGCGCTGCTCCACTTCCTGCAGCCAATCGCAAGACTTCACGGGCGCCTGCATTGGGGATTATCGCCATGGCGGCACAGCGCAGCCGGCGTGGTGCTGCCGCGTGTGCGGGTTGAATCGGTTTGGTCGGAAAAGTGGAGAGATTCGTCCGTCTGGCTCTCGGACCTGGAGAGCGCGTTCCGCGAGCGCGGAATGATGGTCCTCCGTGGTGGAGATTTCGATCGGTGGGATCTTCAGCTGCGGCGCGGACTGTTCGCTTCGACGAGGCTCCTCCTGGCGATCGAGGAGCACGGTGGAGGGCGTCAGCTGGCGCGCGTGAAGCTGTGGCCGCGATTCTCCCGCTCTGCCGGCGTGATCGCATTCCTTGCCGCATCGCTCGCAGTCGGGGCGGCCCTCGAGGCCGAGTACACTGCGGCGATAGCACTGTTTGGAGTCTTCGCGATAATCTCCGTCCGTGCAATGCAAGAGTGCGCGAGCAGCATGCAGGCCGTTTCCCAAGCCCTGCGCTCGCCGGGTGTGGTGCCTCTGAACGCGACCGACGAAGCCTCCGACGGCGCCCCGGAAAACGGACACGGGTTCGCGCTTCCGCACGATAGAGCTGCAACCACCGCGGCCCTGGAGCTGTTCCGCTCCGAGCGCGGGTCGCGCGCATCCAAGTTGGCATCGCCCGTCCGTACTTCCTGAGATGATGTAGCTACCGCATCACTCCCGCCGGTGAGATGACGGCGCACCCCAACACGTCGCCGAGCAAGTCGGCCGACACGAGTCCGTCGTTCGCAGCCCCATCGCTTTCGCGTACGCGCGGCGTGTCGGGATCGCACCTGAAATCCAGCTCGTCGATGTATCGGTGCGAGTCGCGCTTCAGCGCCATCGCGATCAGGCGGCGCATGTCGACTCGTTCCCGCGTTTCGCGCGAATGCATCGCCAGCTCGGCGTAGGCGACATCCTCCGGAGTCAACCGCCCTCGACGACTTGCGTCTCCGGGATTCACGACCGACACCCATGACGTCGTATGTCCGAAGCCAAGCGCGTGCATCATCTCGTGCGCAACGACGTGCGGATCGCGAAGCGCACCACCGTTGCGGAAAGTAACCCGGACGTCGAAGAGGTCGCCCGACGACGACCAGCTCGTCCGGCTGACTCCGTCGGCACGCGCCATCGGCTTCACGTCGACGATGATGATATCGATGGGATCCGTGTCGCCGACCGTGGCGGGTCGGAACAGCGGCATGCCCATGTCCGAGCCCATCTCATCGAGAACAGTCCAGAATGCCGCCGAGTCGGCAGCGGAGATCCCGGCCGACGACGCGCCATGGCGGAATGCCACCGGCACCGGAAAGCGCGTGCTCTTCCAGCCGACGACTCCACCGTTGCCCTTCCCACCTGGGGGAAATCGCCAGAAGTGCTCTCCGTTGCGGTGGGCGACGGCCGCATCGATGCTCAGAGACACTCGCATCCCCGCGTAGATTCCCCGCTCTATCGTCCAGATCGTATCCGCTGGACTGACGGGGATGGGCTCGCTCGCGTCGCGGCCCGGCTCCGTCGCATACGAAATCAACTGAGTGACCCGGGAAGAGGATGCCGTCGGCGACTCAGGAACGCGACGAGGCTCGAGACGCGCGACCGGCGCGCAGGCTGCCGCCAATCCAATCACGCCTGCCGCACGCGTCAGCGCCGCGAGCTGCCTCACCATCTGAAAGCTCCCTCTCGCACCTGCATCCGGATCCCACCCTGGGGGTGATTCAAGTTATGCTGCGTCACGGGCTTCAGACAGATATTTTCCTCCGGCGACCCGCCGGCGAGCCCCCGCGGAACGAAAGAGGACCGATAGCACTCGTGGTTACGTATAGGCAGCCGCAAGAATTGTCTGGACGCTCCGAGGCGCGAGTCCCACTTTATCCGTCCCCATGAGCGCAATTCCGAGCACCTCCGCCGATCCGCGAGCCGCGATCGCCGGCCTCATGGCCGAGGCGCGGGAGCGCACGCTGATGCTCGTCGATGGACTCTCCGACGAGGACCTCCACCGTCAGCACGATCCGCTGATGAGCCCGATTCTCTGGGACCTCGGGCACATCGCGCATTTCGAGGAGCTCTGGCTGACGCAGAACCTCGACGGCCCGATCGAGCTCTCGGAAATGCCCGGCATCTACAATCCCTTCGAGCATCCCCGGGCGACCCGCGCCAGCCTGCCCCTTCCCGGACTCGCCGAGATGCGCCAGCGGCTGACGGAAATTCGCGAGAGGGTGTTGGCGAGACTCGAGGCGACTGATTTCGACGATACCAATCCGCTTCTCGCCGGAGCATACGTCTATCACATGGTCCTCCAGCACGAGTACCAGCACAACGAAACGATTCTGCAGACGCTGCAGCTGAAGCTCGGCGAGCCGTATCATCCCGTTACCCGGTACCCGGTGCCAGGTACCCGATACCCGGTGCCAGGTACCCGGAACCCCGTGCCCCAAGGGCGTATGGTCGAGATTCCCGCCGGCGAGTATACAATCGGCACCGATGATCGAGCCGCTGCATACGACAACGAGCGTCCTCGACACACGGTGACTCTCGCAGCGTTTCGAATCGACCGCAATCCGGTGACGAACGGTGATTTCGCCGAATTTATCGACGAGAACGGCTACGACGACTCGCGCCTCTGGTGCGCCGCCGGATGGAAATGGCTCGGCGAAAGCAAGTGCTCGGCGCCAAAGCACTGGACTCGGGACGGAGATGACTGGGTGGTCCGAACAATGGACCGCGTCTCGATCGTCGATCCGCGTAGCCCAGTGTGTCACGTCTCGTTTCACGAAGCCGAGGCATTCGCGCGTTGGGCAGGCAAGCGTCTTCCCACCGAGACCGAATGGGAAATTACGGCCGCATGGGATCCCGATCGCGGTGCTCTGAGATTTCCCTGGGGCGACGACGACGCGACCTCGCGCGACGCGAACATCGACCAGTTATCCTTCGACACCGCACCTGTCGGTGCCTATCCGCGAAATGTGTCCCCACTCGGGTGTTACGGCATGATCGGCGATGTCTGGGAATGGACGTCTTCGGATTTCACGGGTTATCCCGGTTTCCGGAGCTTTCCTTATCGTGAGTACTCGGCGGCCTTCTTCGGCACGGAGTACAAGGTGCTGCGCGGAGGCTCATGGGCGACGCGGCCGGGAGCCATCCGGAACAGCTTCCGCAACTGGGACTATCCGATCAGGCGCCAGATCTTCAGCGGATTCCGGTGCGCCAGCAATGCTTGAGCCGGCAGAAGCGGTCGAAGAGCAGATGCCCGCACTAATCGATCGGGCGGCACTTCTCCACGACGTCGCCCGCGGTCTCGGCATGCGCCAGAAGGAACTGGACCCCAAGTACTTCTATGACGAGCGGGGATCCGAGCTCTTCGAGCTGATCACCGAGCTGCCCGAGTACTACCTCACGCGGGCCGAGCGCAAGCTGCTCGAGGCCGAGGTCCCGCGAATCGTCGCCGGGACGCGTCCGCGGTCGCTCGTCGAGCTTGGCGCCGGGAGCGCGATCAAGACTCGCATCATTCTCGACGCGATGCAGGACGAAGGCACCGGACGACAGTATGTGCCGGTGGACATGAGCCGCGATTTTCTCGAGGAAAGCGCGGCCAGACTGCGTGAGAGCTACCCTCGGCTCGGAATCACCACCGCTGTCGGCGATTTTTCCAGCGAGCTCAGAGTGCCAGAGCTGGAGCGACCGACGCTCTTCGTTTTTCTCGGCAGCACGATCGGAAACTTCGAGGAGGATGCCGCAATCCGGATTATCGGCAGGATCGCCGGCCACATGCGGCCGGGTGACCGATTCCTCCTCGGCGCCGATCTTCGTAAGGACGTCGAGGTGATCGAGGCCGCGTATAACGACGATGCGGGAGTCACGGCCGAGTTCAATCTCAACATGCTCCGTGTTCTCAATCGCGAGCTGGACGCCGACTTCGATCTCTCAGCGTTCAGGCATCGCGCCATTTACAGTCCCGACCTGCATCGCATCGAGATGCACCTCGATTCAATCCGCGACCAGACGGTGTCTGTCCCCCAGATAGGCGAGATACGATTGGCCGAAGGAGAATCCATTCGCACGGAGCTGAGCTGCAAGTACGACACGGAGACCGTCGGGTCGCTTTTTCAGCGCGCGGGGCTTCAGCTCGACGAATGGATGACGGGAGAGGACGAGCTCTTCGCTCTGGCACTGGGCAGCGTTTCGCGAGGCGTTCGCTGACGCTGCTCGACAGGAGTGCGCTACCCGTCGCCGTCGAAGCACTCTTCACGCCGGCGAATTCGGCCGAGGGGGCGATGAGCATCGGCGCCGAGCTCGAGCTAATCCCGTTCGACCTGGAGACGCGAGAGGTGGTGCCCGTCGTCGCCGCCAGCGGAAAGAATTCGCTTGCGGTGCTGCACGGCGTTGCGAGGCATGCCGGTTGGACCGAGATCGCCGCCGGAGACGACCCACCATCGTGGTCGCTGCCCGACGGGGGGCGACTCTCGTTCGAGCCAGGCGGACAGC
>JBGPLS010000061.1:0-14666 GCA_041486565.1 Gemmatimonadaceae bacterium | reverse complement strand
GCACCACTTCGTCACGGGCGAACGAGCGGTGCCTCCCACGCATGAGCGGGATGGCGCAGAAGGCGCAGCCATGGTCGCAACCTTCGCTGATCTTGAGATAGCGGACGTGCGGCAGGTCACCTGTGTATTGGCGCACACCGGGGTGAATCGCCACCGGGTCGGCGATTCCAATTCCCCGCTCTCCCAGTCGCTGTGCGAGAGTACCGCTTTCCGACGCGCCCAGAAAGAGATCCACCTCAGGGAGCGCGTCGATCAGCTCCGCCTTGTGCCGCTCGACCATGCACCCGATGGCGACGACCGCCTGGCAGACCCCGTCCGACTTGTAGCGCCCCGCTTCCACCAGTGCGTCAATTGATTCCTTCTTCGCGGCGTCGATGAATCCACACGTATTGACGATGATGACTTCGGCATCGGCGAGGTCGGCGGTGTATTCACCGCCATAACCGGCGAGCTCGCCGAGATATCGCTCGCTGTCGACGGTGTTCTTGTCGCAGCCAAGCGTCACGAAGCCGACCTTCATCGTTGCGCGCCGAGCTGGCGGAGTAGAGGCATCACCGGCGGGCGCGCGGAGTCATCGATAGTTGCCGAACTTCAGCTCGACGCCGAAGTCCTGTGCCCGGAGCAGGGCCATCGCCGCCTGGAGATCGTCTCTCGACGGCGACGTGACACGCACCTGGTCGGCCTGAATGGCCGCCTGGACTTTTTTCAGCTTTGCTTCCTTGATCGCCGCCGCCACTTTCTTGGCGGTGTCTCCGTCGAGGGCCATCTTGAGTTTCACCTGCTGCGTGACCTTGTCGCCGCCGGCGGGCTTGATGTCACCGATGTCGAGATTCTTCACCGGGACGCCACGCTTGATGAGCCTGGTCTGGAGGACGTCGAGCAGCGCCTGCATCCGGAATTCACTTTCGGCTGTGAGGTTCAGCGTGCCTTCGGCGCGACTGAACTCGATCGTGGCGATGGAGCCCTTGAAGTCGTAGCGCTGGGCGATCTCCTTCTGCGCCTGATTGACGGCGTTGTCCACTTCCTGGAGGTCAACACCGGTGGTGACGTCGAATGAGTTTTGTTGGGCCATCCCCCAATTTAACCGTCCATCCGCCTGCCCGTGGGGTCATTACGGCCGTGAGCCAGACTCCTATGCGTCCCGGCATCCCTGGACTTTGCCACAGAAACACAGAAACACAGAAGGCTGCCGGCGCTGTGACGAGTCCGGCCCGAGGAAAGGACCCTTTTTTTTCTTTGTTAACAGCAACGAAAAGACTGCGCCGCGATCAATGTGAAACGAGCGCAGTTCCCAATAAATTCCCGCGGTTTCTGTGTTTCTGTGTTTCTGTGGCAGTCGACGAGTGCGCGACCGGGCGTCGGTCTATCTCACGGCCGTGCCAGCTAGCCGAGAAAGGACTCCAGTGCCCGGCGGCGGGAGTTGTGACGCAGCTTGAGGAGAGCTTTTTCCTTGATCTGGCGAACGCGCTCGCGGGTGATCCCGAGGAGCGTGCCGATGTCTTCGAGGGTCATCGGGTCCTGCCCGTCGAGACCGAAGTACAGTCGCAGAATCTTCGACTCCCGCTCCTTGAGGCCGGCGAGCGACTCCTCGATCGCCTCCGAGAGCGCCTTCTCGAAGGTCTGCTCGTCGGGAGTGCGGTTGGTGTTGTCCGGGAGGTAGTCGAGCAGGCGGTTGTCCTCGCCGGGCGTCATCGGCGCGTCGAGCGACAGATGGACCTGCGAGATGAGCATCGTCTTCGCGACTTCTTCCTCGGTGATGTCGAGGCCTTCGGCTATCTCCAGGTGCGTCGGCTGGCGCCCAAGCTCCTGGAGAAGCGTGCTGGCGCGCTTGCCGATGCGGTGCAGCGCGCCGGCGCGATTCAACGGCACCCTCACGATTCGCGACTGTTCGGCCAGCGCCTGGAGAATGCTCTGCCTGATCCACCAGACGGCGTACGAAATGAACTTGATCCCTTTCGTCTCGTCGAACTTGTGGGCAGCGCGGATGAGCCCGAGGTTGCCTTCGTTGATCAGGTCGGAGAGCGAGACTCCCTGGTTCTGATATTTCTTGGCGACGGAAACGACGAAGCGCAGGTTGGAGCGCACGAGCTTGTCGAGCGCTTCCTGATCCTTGAGGCGGATCTTCTGCGCGAGTAGGACTTCCTCCTCGCGATTGATGAGAGGGTAGACACTGATGTCGCGGAGATACTGATCCAGCGACCCTTCGTCGTACGTAGTTTTTCGATTGACCGAAACCGCCATACCGGTTGCTGCTCCTTCCTACGACCGCTGTATTATGACTGACATCGGCCGCGAAGGCGAGCCGGTGTGCTATTGGATCATTTCGCCGAATCGTTTCCATCGGACACGCGTCAGCCAGTCAAGCTTCACCGCGCCATTGGGGTCGTAGCTGTAATAGACCACCATTGGTTGGCCGCGCACAAGTGAGTCGGCGACGAATCCCCAATAGCGACTGTCCAGCGAATTGTCCCGATTGTCACCCAACACGAAGTAGTTTTTCTCAGGGACGACCAGCGGACCCCAGTTGTTACGCGAGGGATGATAGTCGGAGCCCGCCTCGAGCGACGCGATTTTGATCGGAGAACGAGGGGTCGCCGGCACCGGATGGTGGGCATTGAGAAGATATGCCAGCTGCCAGTTGAATTCGTCATCTGAGACGTCGCCACCCGACGGCGAGGTGTGCGACACGTACGATTCCGTCAGAGCCTGGCCGTTTCGAATGAGCTGGCCGGCGCGCATTTGAAGCGTGTCGCCAGGCAGTCCGACGATGCGCTTGACAAAATTCTTCGTGCGGTCCACCGGCCACTGGAACACGATGATATCGCCATGGCTCGGGCTGCGCAGAGCAGGCAGCTTGACATCGATGAGCGGGACTTCCGCGCCGTAGACAAGTTTGTTGACGAGGAGAAAATCGCCGACGAGCAGCGTTCCCTCCATGCTTCCCGTCGGAATCTTGAACGCTTCGACGAAGAATGAGCGGATGACGAGGAACAGAAAGAGCGCGACAACCACCGAGCGAAACCACTCCCAGACGAAGCGAAGCTTCGACCGCGGCCGGCCGTTTGCCGTCAACAGAGCGCTTGCACGCCGTTCCTCGGTAACCATCATAGACCGCGTCTCTTCACCAGTTAATCCGGAGTTCCAAGATAGTTGTCGATCTGAGCCCGCTGTAGAGTGCCGGAGAAGTCGGCATAGCCGACCTTGGTCTCTGAATAAAACTCGTAGACGCCCCATCCGCCTTCGCGATGCCCGTTGCCTGTCTGCTTTACCCCGCCGAACGGCAGGTGTGCCTCAGCTCCGATCGTCGGCGCGTTCACGTAGGTGATTCCGTTGTCCAGCTCCGAAAATGCCCTGAACGCCACATTCACGTCCCGCGTGTAGATCGAGGATGACAAACCATACCTCACGTCGTTGTTCACGGCGAATGCTTCATCCACGGTGGAGACACGAATCACCGACAGCACCGGACCGAAGATCTCCTCCTGCTCGATGGTCAGCCCCGGCTCGACGCCGGCGAAAATCGTCGGTTCGAAGAAGTTCCCGTTCCCGAGACCGCTGCCCTTCGCCCGCATTCCGCCACAGATGAGATTTGCCCCCTCTTCCACTCCCACGTCCACGTAATGCTCGACCTTGTCCAGCGCCGCTTCATTGATGAGCGGGCCAACATCGGTTCCGTTCTTTCGCCCGTCACCCAGCTTCAATCCCTTCACGCGTTCGATCAGCATGCCGAGGAAGCGATCGTGGATCCCCCTCTGAAGAATGAGACGACTGGTGGCGGTGCATCGTTGCCCGGTGGTTCCGAATGCCCCCCACAGCGCCCCCTCGAGCGCGAGATCCAGGTCCGCGTCCTCCATCACGATCTGCGCGTTCTTTCCGCCCATCTCGAGCGAAAGACGCTTGTGCATCCGGCCACAGGTTTCTCCCACTATTCTGCCGGTCCCCGTTGAGCCGGTGAATGAGATCAGCGGGATATCGGGATGTTCGACGATCGCGGCGCCGACCTCCTCGCCTCTGCCGTGAAGGAGCTGGATTACCTCCGGCGGCAGCCCCGCTTCGAGGAGAATCTCCACCAGCAGCGTCCCCGTGTGCGGAACGTCTTCCGCCGGCTTGAACACGCAGGCGTTACCGCACAACAGCGCCGGAAACATTTTCCACGTTGGAATCGCCAGTGGAAAATTGAACGGACAGATCAGCCCCGCCACACCGATCGGACGGCGAAAGCTCATTGCCCATTTGTTGCGCAGCTCGCTCGGGACGGTGTGCCCGAACAGCCGGCGCCCCTCGCTCGCCGCGTAGTAGGCGGTGTCTATCCCTTCCTGCACATCGCCTCGCGTCTCGGCAAGCGGCTTACCCATCTCCCGCGTCATCGCGTCGGCAATCTCCTCCTTGCGGCTGGTGAGGATGTCGCCCACCCGGCGAAGGACATCGCCGCGCGCGGGAGCAGGGGTGGCGCGCCAGAGGGCAAATCCCCGCTTCGCGCTCTCCACGGCGCGCTCGAGGTCGCTCGCTCCGGATAGGGGGAACTCTCCTATCAGGTCGGTGGCGTCGGCCGGATTGCGATTCTCGAAATACTCCCCGGAGTCGGGGGGCACCCAGGCACCGCCTATGAAGTTGTTGAATTGTCTCATCGTCGGTTGTTACCGGTCACGAATGTTCGCGGGTGAGAGCGTATCGCTCGATTTTCTTGTAGAGGTTGGACCTCGGCATTTCCACCGCGCGCGCAGTCTCCGAAACGTTCCAGTCGAACTCGCGGAGCTTGCCGAGGAGATATGCGCGCTCTGCCGCGTCCTTGAACTCCTCGAATGTACGGCATTGCGTGAGATTGCCGAGCCCCGTGTCGTCGGCGGTGCGCGCGCCGGCGAGGCGGTCGACGTCGCGCGCCGAGATCTCCGGTCCGCCCGCGAGAATCAGCAGTCGCTCGATTGTATTTCTCAGCTCGCGAACGTTGCCAGGCCAGTCCAGCGAGGCGAGCCGCTCGAGCGCACCGTCGCTGATCCGGCGCGGCGTGATTCCCTCGCGCTCCGACAGAACAGCCATGAAATAGGCGATCAGCTCGCGAATGTCCTCGCGGTGCTCACGCAGCGGAGGGACGTGAATCGGGACCACGTTCAAGCGATAGTAAAGGTCGTCGCGGAATCTCCCGGCGGCGATCTCGGCCTCGAGGTGTTTGTTCGTCGCGGCGATGACTCTCACGTCGACCGATATCGGGCGTGCACCACCGATCCGGGTGATGACGTTGTCCTCGAGGACGCGTAGCACTTTGGCCTGCGCGGCGAGGCTCATGTCGCCGATCTCGTCGAGGAACAGCGTTCCACCGTTCGCCTGCTCGAACTTGCCCGCCCGATCGGCGGTCGCGCCGGTGAATGAGCCTCTCATGTGACCGAATAGCTCACTCTCGATGAGCTCGCCGGGAATCGCCGCGCAGTTCACTTCGACGAAGGCCTTCTTCGCGCGCGTCGAATGACGATGCAGCGCCCGCGCGACGAGCTCCTTTCCCGTTCCGTTCTCGCCGGTGATCAACACCCGCGCGGGGGTCGTTCCGACTTTCTTGATCTTGTCAACCAATGCGCGCATTGCCCCGGAATTGCCGACCATCTCGTACGGCGTGCTGCTGACGTCGCGGAGGCGGGAATTTTCCTCGCGAAGATCCAGGTGAGCGAGCGCGTTGCGGAGCATGACGAGGATGCGGTCCGTATCGAGCGGCTTCTCGAGGATCTCGTACGCCCCCAGCTGTGTCGCCTCGACGGCGGTGCGAATCGTCGCGTGTCCGCTGATCATCACGACGGTCGCCGCAGGATCTATCTCTCGGAGTCGTCTCAGCGCCTCGAGCCCGTCCATGCCGCCCATCTTCACGTCCATGAATACCAGATCGGGCTTCCACTTCTGGTACTCGGCGATTCCGTCCGTCCCGTTCGATACCGACCGGACGTCGTACCCCTCGTATTCGAGGAGCTGGCCGAGCGCGGCGCGAACTCCCTGCTCGTCGTCGACGACGAGTATGCGCCGGCTCACGGAGTGTTCTTGTAGATGGTGATACGCCCCCCGGCGATCCGGATGTCGGAGATGTACTCGGGCAGCGGCATCGGGAATCCGTTCTGGGCCACTCCCGGAGGCACGACCCCACGGCGGATCTCCGCCACAAGCCGAGGCACCAGGGGCGACGGCACCTCGATATTGCCGATCTTGACGTCCTGCACGAGGAACTGTCCAAGTCCGGGTCGGATGACATTCATCGTTCCCCCGAGCTTGACGGAGTCGCGCTCCGAAAGCAATCCGGCCAGCGGTCCAAGTACTTTCTTCCCGCCGATCTCATTCAGCGCGACGTTTGCCCGGACGTAGAGGCGATCGCCCATGATGGCCGAGGAGATGGTCTGTGCAGAGGGCGGAAGCTGCTGCTTCGAAGCTGCGAGGAAGATGTAGGACGCGGCTTCGCTCGCCGTGAGATTCGCGAACACCGGTCCCGATCCTTGCCCGAGCGACTCGACGGCGCGGCGGCCGCGATCGGCATTGGGCTGCGACAGCGGCTCCCATCCTCGAGCCGCAGCGCTGGTCGCAGTCGTTCCCGCGCGGCGGGACGGCTCGACGCGCGCGTACCAGTACCATACGGCGGCAACGATGATGAGTATGACGAGACAGCCGAGCCTTCTGAGGCAGCCGAACATGAGTTAATTCCGAGCGCAGGTTGGGAGTTCGCGGTGCCACGGAATATCCGTGTTTGCCCACCCGAAGCAAAGTCCCCCGGGAGAGTGTTCAGAGTGGCAAACAATGCGCCGGTGAGGCTTTGCCGACGGTTGGTACGGGCTTTCGAGAGACTCGTCGGAGGTACGGATCTACGCGTCGCCAGTGAGGCTGTGAGACGATGAGGAAAGCCAAAGGCGGAACAGGCCGCCGTCTTGAGACCATCTCGAATGATGGTTTCCTTTTTTTGGGGTTTAACTACAACGACAGACTGCGCGCGACCCTCACGACAGCGAGTGCAGTTCCCCCAGCCCTTGCTGTTCTCACGGCCTCACCGCCTCACTGCCGACGCACAGATCTATCGTGCGGCACTGATCTCGAGGAGAGCCCGTAAGTCCAGACGCCGAGCACTATCGATCCGGTCCCCGGAATCCTCCTTCCCCTCCCTGCGGTCTCTGCAACGGCTCCTTCAAGTTCTTCGGAACCTTCGCCCACTGCTCTGGCGTCAGGATCTTCCGCGCTTCGGCGATCGCCTTCTCGGCGAGGGCGCGGCCCTCCTGGATGCGGCCGCGCATTCTCATTCCGAGCTGCATTGGGTCGGCGTTCCTTTCCGCGTTGCCGAGCGTCTGCGCCAGCGCGCCGACCAACGTGTCCGCTTTCGCCTGGAGCGAATCGCCCGCGACCTTGAACTGCGCCTGCTGATCGGGCGTCAGGTCGAGCTTGAGTGAATCGTTCAGCTCGAGGATCTGCCTGAAGGTATTTGGCACGGCACGCGCGAGCCGCTCGCGGAAGTCGGCGACGGATGGACGACGTCCTCCCACCCCTCCGAATACGGCGTTCATCTGCTGGCGCGCCGGATCCATTCCCAGCGTCAGCCTCGCCTGCACCGCAAGCTGGAATGGAACGCGGAACGCGTTGCGCGAGCCGTTGGCCGCACCGAAATGCTCATTGACCTGATAGATGAAGCGCTGAGCCTGAGGGTCGAAGCCGCGCACATAGAGCAGCGTTCGATCGGGAAATACCGGCTGTCCCCAGCCGCGCAGATTGTCACTTCCGTGCAGGAGCTGGTCGATCCCCGTCAGCGTATTCAGTCCGAGCACCGAAATCGTGAGCTTGCGGTTCAAGCCGAACGAAGAGGGCTTGAGGTTCACCTGGAGATCAAGCGACGGAGACCACGGCACAGAGCAGCTGTTGCGCCCAGCGATGCTGCCGATCTGCCGCTCGAGACATTCCCTCGCGCGGTCGGGCGCCGAGGCAAGCAGCCGCGACATTCCGTTCGCGAGCGCCGTGTCGGACGCGCTGGCGGGATTGAAAATGAACGACCTGTCGTTGCGCAGCCCGTCGCCGTTGACGTCGCCTGAGACGAGCGGCGTGAAGAATCCACCCGAGCTCACGCGGGCGATTGCGGTCAGCTCGATCGCTGGCTTGACCGGCCAGGTGAGCGTTGCGAGAAAGGAATGCCTGCGCTCAACGTCGCTGGTTCCCCACTCGGCGATGTTCGGATTTCCAGCGGTCGACGCTCCGCCACCTCCGAAGCCACCGCCGAAACCTCCGGTGCCAAAGCTCGACAGCCCCTGAGCCTGGTCGCGCGACCGCGTGAATGTGTACGACGCGTTGAACAATATCGCTCGCATCGTGATTCCATTGATGCTGCCCGTGATCTGCTTCGTGTCGGAGTGAAGATTCGAGTTCATCTCGCTCACGACGCCGAACCGCGGCTCGAGTCTCGACCCGCTCAGCGCGACGACTCCGGTGCCTGGAACGATGGTATTGACCGGCGTAAAGACCGGACGTTCTCCCTCGGTCGCCAGGTGAAATCTGGGAATCGAGTTGAGATTGAGGTCGAGTGCGCTCGTCTGCGCCACACCGCGCGAATACGAGGCATCCAGCGAAACCGTGTAACGCTCCGCGAACCGGCGATTAATCCCAAAGGAGCCGCGCCATGCGCGCGGTGCGGCGAAATCGGGAGCCAACACGGTGACGTTGCGTCGCTGGTTTCCGAATTCCTGGCTCGGACCATTGCAGCTCGAAGGCACAGAAGCCGGATTGGCGAGGAACGCGGGCCAGTCCGGCGGCGGAACGGCCGGTCCGACACAGACGAGCTGCGCCTGGCCATTCGTCAGGCCATTCGCGTCGGCTGCCGATGCGAAAAGCTGCGACGGCGCCCGCCCACGGAATTCACCGAATCCGCCTCGTATGCTGCCGAGTGGCTGGCGCTCGGACGCGCCGCCGTACGAATACGTGAAGCCCGCGCGCGGACTGAGGTGCGCCTCGGCGGGGAACACATCGGTCCGGCGATTGAACAGAGAATCCACAACCGGGTTGTACGCCGGCGCGTCGGGATATCTGGACCCCTCGAGGCGTGCGCCGTAGGTGAGCTGGAGGCGGGGAGTCTTGCGCCAGGAATCGCCCAGGTAGAGAGCGCCGTTCACACTCCGCGCTTCACGCTTGTTCGTTGACAATGTGCGGGTGAACGCGGCTGGTGTCCCCGCGTCGAAATCCGCGAGGGAATTGAATGTGTAGGTGCCAAGGACATTGGAAAACGATCCCGTTGACGAGCTCTGTTCGTTGAGAAGTCCGCCCAGCTTGATGCGATGACCGCCTCCGGTGGACACTTTCGATATCTCGTCGCTCGCTTCCGTCAGCCTTGTGTGCGACTCCTGCGGAAGCGACGGGTTCACGCCGAACTGCAACGTCGACACCGCGCTGGTCCCGTCTGGCAGTGACGACGCGACGACCACGCGCCCGCTCGGCACCATCAGGTACGGATCGGTGTTGCGGGTGTCGGTCGACGTATACGCTCGGATCTCGTTGATCAGGCCGCTCCAGTGCGACGTCAACGTCATCATGCCGCCACCACCGGATGTCTTGCCGTCCCCACCGCTATGGGGAACCGAGAAAGGAGAGATCCTGCTTGCGTCCTGCGTCGAGCCCCGCCAGTCTCCGCGGAGCATCAGCGAATGCGCCTCGCCGAGGCTGTAATCCACGCGGACGATCGCCGATGCGTTGTTGTTCAGCCGCTCGTCGGGAATGAGCGGCGATGTCGGCCGCAGCCCGTACCTGTCGAGAGTAGTGAGGAAGTGCTGCACGGAGTCGCCGTTGGTGCCGATTCTCTGGAGCGCGAGGGGATCGGCCGCTAGCAGCGATTGAAGCGGATCGGTGCGCCGCGTGAACGACGCGGCGCCGAAGGCGAACAGCTTGTCCTTGACGATCGGGCCGCCGAATCCGCCGCTGAGCTGGTTCTGCGTGTATTTCTGCGAGAACGTGTTCTCCTCTTCCTGCGCGAACTCGAGCGAGGGGTCGCGAAGAGAATAGTTGAGAGCCCCCGTCGTGACGTTGGTTCCGCCGCGCGTCGTCGTCGCCACCTGTCCCCCGGTGAACTGCCCACGGGCGACATCGTAGGTGTTCGTTATGACGCGCGTCCCGCGTATCGCTTCCTGCGGCAGGTTGCCGGCGCCAAAGGTGAGTCCGTCGAGGGTGATGTTGTTCTGACTCGCCGGTTGGCCGGCCACCGAAAACGACGCCGCGGTCGAATCGGTTCCCGCGATCCCGACCACGCCGGGCGCGAGCGTCGCCAGAGCGTTGAGGTCTCCCGCCTCGACCGGCAACCGGTTGACGAGTCCCGGAGGGAGTCCGCGTTCGGTCGAGCCCGCTTCGGGCCGCTCGAATTGCGGGCGTCGTGGCGCGGCGCGCACTTCGACATTCGAGAGAACGGTGACAGTCCTGCCGAGCTTTACATCGGCGACGAGTCGGTCTTCGTCCGCCTGCCGGGCGACGCTCAGCCGATTCGGGGAGTAGCCGATCGCGTTCACCTGGAGCATGTAGCTCCCGCCGCCATCGGGAAAGAGAACCGTGTAGCGCCCGTCGGCGGCGGTGATCCTTGTCCGCTTGATCTGCGTTTCGGTTGACGTGACTTCGACGCGGGCGCCGGCGACCGGCTGCCCTTCGGGGCCGAGCACCTGACCCATGATGATGTCGGTGCTCGACCCGACCTGCGCTTCTGCCAGTGTCGGAATGACCGGCGCCGGCAGCAGGGCGAGGGTGACAACGGCGAAAAGACTCAATCGTTTCATTTCAGCGGTTCTCGTTCTGCGACTTCGATTATCTGTCATACGCACCGGCGTCCCAGGACGTTGGCCAATTGAGAGTGCGCATTCTCCGCTGCCGAGGGTTAGTTTTTTCGACGATGATCGATACCGCCCCGCGCCCACCTTCCACCACCGCCGGTGGGTCGCTCATTCGCTCACTCGCCGACAATAGCGACAGGCGATCGCTCGCAACGCGCATGCGACGCCGCCGGTTCGCGCTCTTCCTGTCGTTATTGCGAACTATCGAAGGTCACGTCGAGATTCTCGACATCGGCGGGACGCAGCAGTTCTGGGATCTGATGCTCGGCGACGATCCCGGCGATCTCCGTGTCACCCTGCTCAACGTCGAGCCGCAGCCAGTATCGTCGCCACGATTCGTCAGTGCCGTGGGCGACGCGCGGTCCCTGCCTCAGTATCAGCCGCGAGCCTTCGACGTCGTCTTCTCAAATTCGGTCATCGAGCACGTCGGCGGCTACGACGATCAGCGTCACATGGCGAACGAGATCCGGCGAGTGGGCCGGCGATTCTTCGTGCAGACGCCCAACAAACGCTTTCCCCTCGAGCCTCATTTTCTCATTCCGTGGTTTCAATATCTGCCCGTCGGTGCACGAGCGTGGCTCGTCAACAGCTTCGACGTCGGCTGGTATAAGCGAATCCCCGACGCGCGCCTCGCGCGGGCGGAGGTCGAGTCGATTCAGCTTCTGACTCGTCGCCGCTTCAGCTCACTGTTTCCCGGCGCTCGCATTCATGAAGAGAAGCTCGCCGGGCTGACGAAGTCCTTCGTCGCGATTGGCGGGTGGGACTGACCGACAGCGATCAGCGAGCCATCTACTGTGGTAGCGCCTTCACGAACGAGGCAAGACCATCCACCGCCTCCCTGCAAAGCCTCGTCCCGGACTCGCGTTGTATGAGGCTGAACGCAACAGCCGGTGCCATCGCCGGCCGATACGGTCGCGCTGACGTGAGGGCGTCGTAGACGTCAGCGACACATAGAATGCGTGTCGGCATGTCCAGCTCTTCGCCCCGAACGCCCCACGGATATCCGGTGCCGTCGAGCTTCTCGTGATGAAGTGCCGCCATCCTCGCAAAATCCATGAAGGCGCCAACGCGGGACAGAATCTCCCACGTGTACACCGAGTGTTGCTGCATCGCGTTGCGCTCGAAGCGCGTCAGCGGACCGGGATTGTCGAGCACCCTTGACGAGACGCCCAGCTTTCCGATGTCGTGAAGCAGTGCAGCGCGGCGGAGGCGGCGCGTCTCTTCCTTCTCGAGACCCAGCCGCTCGGCGATTGCGCAGGCGAAATTGGCGACCCTGGTCGAGTGGCAATATGTGAATGGCGACTTGGCGTCGATGATGTCGGCAAATGCCCGGGCTACGTCGTCGATCCCGCGCTCGTCAACGAGCCGAACATGGTTCGACGGCTTTAGCGCGAGCGCCTCGGCGCTCACATCTGGCGAGTCGAGCTTTGCCCACCATGCGGAGTCGTTCTCCCATGCGGCGACAATGTCGACGAGCCGGGGCTCGAACCAGCGACCGCGCCGCGCGCGCGCCATACGGATCGCATAGCCCACTCCGCGCTGCGCCCGAAATGCCTCGACCGTCTGCGCCAGGTTTGCGATTCGCGACAGCAGCGGTATCTCCTCGCCACGCTTCCCGTCCGGAAGACCGCACCCGTCCCATTGTTCATCCAGCGATCTGATGGCATGAGCCGTGGCGCGGGGAAAGCCGAGACGGAGAGCTACCTTTGCGCCGCGATCCGACCGCACGCGAACGAGGCTGCGTCCGATCTGGTCGTCATGGA
Source organism: Gemmatimonadaceae bacterium (assembly GCA_041486565.1). GTDB lineage: Bacteria > Gemmatimonadota > Gemmatimonadetes > Gemmatimonadales > Gemmatimonadaceae > UBA4720. The sequence goes on along the minus strand of JBGPLS010000061.1, from coordinate 2,098 downwards.
GGAGTCCCAGAAAATGCGTAACCCGGCTCCAGGGCGACCCTCCGACAGCAACCGACCTCGCGGTGTGAAAGGCCGCGGTGACCACCTGTTCGCGATCGATCCATCGCAGCCGTCGCTTGACTATCCTGTCGTCCGTGTCGAACAGCGCCGTAATGTATGCGGCATTGCTCGAAGATCCGGCGTCCTTGAGCAGCACCGCGTCGTATAGCGCCGCGCTTTCGTCGTCGGAGAGCCCGAGCGTGTTCGCGATCCGCATCCCGATCATGCACGTGCGAACGGTATGTCCCGCCGGCAGGCCACCGGTGAGGTCGAGCGCATAGGAGAGCGCCGTCAGAACTTCGGACAGCGACACGAGCCGGAGTCCGCGCGCAGCCTCAGGCCTGACACCCGGGAATCGCTCCGCGGGACTCAGTGGCCGCTGGGTCATTGTTGATACTGCTGGCGTCATCGAAAGCACCTGCTGCTGGGAGATGACGGGGTCGTGGAGCGAGAGTGCTGTGACGAGCCCCGCGAATTGATGACGCTTCAATTCTTCAGGCGTTTCGGAGCTGGAAAGCCCAGCCAGGACTAGACATATTTGTGATCGTTCCACTGGTGAACGTGAAGGAGATTTTGGCCGTGCCCGACCTTTTGATCCGCATCAAGAAAAACAAGGATGGTTCCGCGTCCCTGTCGTGCATTCGACGCGATGGATCCACCACCTGGCAGCGTCAGGACGGCAAGCTTGGCGCCTTCTTCCCTCCGCATGACCTGACGCACTACGCGGTCGAACGCACCCTCGGCTATTCGAATGCTTTTTACGGATTGATCGCGGACGGCTGGGAGCTGGCGGATTTCGCTGCTCCCGCCGCCGATCGTCGTGGTCCCATTCCCCGGGAGGCGGGTGAAGTGGAAGTGTTTGTTGGTGTTCTCGACCTCGAGCGAAGCCTACTGCAGCGATTCTCGACGGCGGAGTTCAACGATCAGGCGCGCTTCGCCGCTGATCGGCAGGGCAGCAAGGGATTCGTTCCTCGCGAATTGACGGACGACGAGCTGTCACGGGTCCGCGCAGCGCGCGCGGAAGTGTTTGCGCGCTGGGCGGCCGTCGAGCCCGGGTCTGCGCTGGAGCTCCCTTTCGAGAGAGGCGTTCCGGCGAGCGACTAGGTTATTCGCGAGCGCACTTGCGGTCTGCGGGTTTCACGACGTTGCCTGCCTGTACCTCAGCGCCTCGCTGACGTGCGCATCCGACACCGTAGCCGATTCGTCCAGATCGGCGATCGTGCGGGCGACCTTGAGAACGCGGTGGTATCCACGCGCCGAGAGAGCAAGGCCGCGCCGTGGTTTGTAGCATACTCATAAGCGATCGGGTGACTGACCCTAGCCACGCCCGTCGAACACCAACATGCAATTACTGACCGTCGATATCGTCAACTACCGTTCGGTGAAGAAAGTATCCATGGAGTTTACTCCTGCCTGCCGAGTACTTGTTCGTATCAATGAGTCCGGCAAGTCAAACATTCTCAACGCACTTTCGTTCTTCGATGATCCCCGCGTGCCTGTGCGCAAGGATGACGTACGTGAAAGCCTTCCGGATGAAGAAGAGATTGAGGAGGCGTATCTAAAGTACTTCTTTCGGCTTCGTAAGGCCGAGGCGAATGAAGTATTCGATGCGACCTCCACCAAGATTCTCTCGAGCCTCGACGAGCCCCCGAGTCTGGTGCTCGTCAGGAGTGGACAGCGGTTTCTATCACGAGAACGGTGATACAAAAACAGCACTTCGGTGATATAAAACCGGCAGTGCAGTTGGCATATCCGGGCATAGCTTTGTGTGTTACGACTCGCAGAATCTGTTCCACACGCGGCCCAGCTAGTTTAGTCGCCCATAGGCGTGATGCGGAGTCGGTGGTGCCCGGGCCCGGCGTGAGTGCCTTTCAACTCGCAGAACACGGTATTCTTTCTCGACGCGTTTCCGCTGTTGTATCTCCCAGGTCACGTCAGCTTCCGGATGACAGACATCTGGCGCTCGTTTGTCGCCCAGACCGTGGTCAGTCATCACGGCGGCGCAATCGCTTTCCACGCGCCAACCGTCGAATAACTGCGGAACGAGCATGACTTGATG
>JBGPLS010000060.1:0-14971 GCA_041486565.1 Gemmatimonadaceae bacterium | reverse complement strand
GCCTGCACTACACTGGCGTACGGAGAAGTTGACTGCGCGTCCGGGTCGCTGGCGTAAAGGGCACCGGCCCTTGCACAGTTTTCGACGACCTGTGAGAAATAGAAGATCCGGCCGAAATCGACGACGATCGCGAACAGGAGCACGATGAAAGGCAACAAGATCGCCAGCTCGACGGCGGCAGTCCCCCGGCATGAAGTGCGCTGATTGTTCTTGCGAGATACTCGCATATCGATCTCTCTAAAGCGTTCCAGAATGGCATAGATAGGTCGAAGCTTCGCTACGGGCAAGCGTGAGTGGCCCCCAGTCGTAGTTAGGGGCATCGGCTTAATGGCAATATTGCCATTAACCTCCCAGGGGGGAGGCTAATCCGATAACTTCCGCGCATGGAGCTCAATTTCCTGACCTGGCTCGCTTTCGGAGCAATTTGCATTGCTCACGGGCAGCCAACCGAAGACATCGGCGCTCAGCTCGCGAAGTTCAAGCGCGTCAACATGCCCTTCTCCGCCGCGGGCCTTTCGTCGCGCGAGCAGCGAATGGTACGCAAGCTCGTGGAAGCGAGCCGGTATCTCGAGAGCATCTATTGGCGGCAGAGCGATCCCGAGGCGCTTACGCTGTACAACGGACTCGCTGGATGTGAACGCCCCGCAGACAAGCAGCTCCGCCGCTTTCTCATGATCAACGGCAGCCGCTACGATCTGCTCAACGAGAACAAGCCATTCATTGGAAATGATCCGTACCTGCCGGGCCGGGGCTCATATCCTCGTGACATCACCCGGAAGGAAATCGAGGATTACGTCGCCGCGCATCCGGCGAAGAAGAATGAGCTCTACAGTCCGTTGACGGTGATCAAACGTCAGGGACGAGACCTTGTCGGCGTGCCATACCACGTGGAATACAAGCAATGGCTGGAACCCGCCGCGCGCGCGTTGCGTGACGCCGCGGCGCTGAGCGACGACAAGGCGTTTGCAAATTTTCTGCGGCTGCGCGCCGACGCTTTGCTCAGCGACGACTACTACGCGAGCGATGTCGCATGGGTGGATCTCGAGAATCCGAAGTTCGACGTGATCTTCGCGCCGTACGAGACTTACCTCGACGATCTGCTCGGCGTCAAAGCTTCGTACGGCGGCGCGGTGTTGATCCGGAACGAAACAGAGAGCGCAAAGCTCGCGAAGTTCGAGAAATACGTTCCCGACATTCAGAACGCGCTTCCGCTGGACGCAGCGGACAAGCCCTCGAGCGCCGGTCACAGAACGCCGATGGAGGTGATGGATGCGCCTTTCCGGGTCGGCGATCTGCGCCACGGCTACCAGGCCGTTGCCGACAACCTGCCGAACGATCCGCGCATACACGAAGAGAAAGGGACCAAGAAGATCTTCTTCAAGAATTTCATGGACGCACGGGTGAACTACGTCGTGCTGCCCATCGCGAGGCTGCTCATGCGCGAGGATCAGGCGCGGCTTGCATCCATGGACGGATATCTCTCGATAGTCGTGATGCACGAGATATCCCACGGGCTCGGCCCGGCGTTCGCGCGCACCGCCGCGGGCAAACAAAGCATCACTCAAGCTCTTGGGCCCATCTATTCACCGCTGGAAGAAGCGAAGGCCGACGTGGTGGGGCTGTTCGCCATGGAATGGCTGATGAGCCACGGCGTGCTCCCCAAGGCTCGCGCCCGTGACTACTACTCGTCGTATCTGGCAGGGATTTTCCGCACCGTACGCTTCGGCGTCGCCGAGGCGCACGGGCGCGCGCAGATGATGGAGTTCAACTATCTCACCGAGCATGGCGCCATCACGCGCGACACGGCGTCGGGCCGTTATGGAATCGACTTCGAGAAAATCCCCGGAGCCATCGCCAGTCTGTCGAAGGAGCTGCTCGAGATCGAAGCAACGGGGGACCGGAAGCGTGGCGAGGACTGGTTTGCGAAATACGATCGAATGCAGCCGGTGCTGAAGGTGGCGCTGGAGAAGGCGCGCGGTGTTCCGGTGGACATCGATCCGGTCACGACGTTCGGGGACGCGGCTCGCTGACGTCGAAGAAGTTCTCCCCCGTCGTGATCCGTTCATCAGTGTTGCCCGCTGTCTTTCTGTTGGCTCCCGCGCTCTGGGCGCAGCCCAACGTCACGGATTCGAGCGCGCCGGCGCTCCAGATCGTGAACACGTTCGGACGCGCCGCCACCACGCTCAACGGCGAGTGGCAGACCATCGTCGATCCGTTCGAGGTGGGCTACTTCAATTACCGCATGCAGCCCGACCCGAATGGCTTCTTCCGGAATCAGAAGCCAACGCGCTCCACCGATCGCGTCGAGTACGACTTCGATCGGTCGCCCGTGCTCAACGTGCCCGGTGACTGGAACTCGCAGCGCGCGGACTTGCTCCTGTACGAGGGAACGGTCTGGTATCGCCGCCACTTCGACTACACGCTGTCGCCCAACCGCCGACTCTTCGTCCAGTTCGGCGGCGCGAACTATGAAGCGCGCGTGTGGCTCAACGCCGTCGAGCTGGGAGTGCACGAGGGAGGATTCACCCCATTCGCCTTCGAGATCACCGGACTCGTGCGCACCGGCGGCAACGATCTGATCGTGAAGGTCGACAACCGCCGCCGCGCCGACCAGGTGCCGACGCAGAACTTCGACTGGTGGAACTACGGGGGACTCACGCGGGACGTGACGCTGGTGGAGACGCCGCGCGCATTCGTGCGTGAGTACGCGCTGCAGCTCGACCGCCAGGACGCAAGCAGGGCGCGCGGATGGCTGCAGCTGGACGGCCCCGCCGATGCGCCGCGAACGCCGGTGACGGTGCGCATTCCCGCGGCGCGTCTGACGCAGACTGTCACCGTGGACGCGAGTGGCCGCGCGGAGCTGTCGCTTGACGCGTCGCGTCTGACGCGCTGGACGCCGGACCGGCCCACGCTTTATGACGTCCAGATCATTGCGGCGGGCGACACGATCCGCGACCGGATCGGCTTTCGCACGATCGCCGTTCGCGGCTCCCAGATTCTGCTCAACGGCCAGCCGATCTTCCTGCGCGGAATCTCGATTCACGAAGAAGCGCCGTTCGCGGCACGCCGAGCCTTCAGTCCCGCGGACGCCCGCGTGCTGCTTGGCTGGGTCAAGGAGCTCGGCGGCAACTTCGCCCGGCTCGCACACTATCCCCACAACGAGGCGATGCTGCGCGCGGCGGACGAGCTGGGCGTGCTGATCTGGGCGGAGATTCCGGTCTACTGGACCATTCAGTGGAACAACCCCGCGACCTTCGCGAACGCGCGTCGCCAACTGGCGGAAATGATCGTGCGCGATCGGAATCGCGCATCGGTCGTGCTCTGGTCCGTCGCGAACGAGACACCGCGCGACAGCGCGCCCGGCGGCGGTCCGCGCCTGCGCTTTCTCCGCGGCCTCGTGGACGACGCACGGCGTCTCGATCCGACGCGTCTCGTCACGGCGGCACTCGAGCACCGCTACGTGGACAGCACGACTATCCTGATCGACGATCCGCTCGGCGCCTATCTCGACGTGCTTGGCAACAACGAGTACATCGGGTGGTACGACGGTCCGATCGACAAGGCCGACCGCATCGTGTGGCGCAGCGCCTTCGACAAGCCACTTGTCATGAGCGAGCTTGGGGGTGCGGCGCGGCAAGGGCGGCACGGCCGCGCGAACGAGATCTGGACTGAGGAATATCAGGAGGCGCTCTACGAGCACCAGGTGGCGATGCTGCGGCGTATCCCCTTTCTTGCGGGCATGTCGCCCTGGATCCTGAAGGACTTCCGTTCGCCGCGGCGCCCGCTGCCGGGCATCCAGGATTACTTCAATCGCAAGGGTCTCGTGTCAGAGCACGGCGAGCGCAAGAAAGCATTCGACGTGCTTCGACGGTTCTACAATGAGCTCGCACGTGCTGCGCCTGCGCTGCGCTGATAAGCCGATCCCCGGCTCGCGTCCGAAAAGCTCCCGGAGCAGGGCTTCGCGCTGCGACCAGGGGCGCAGACGGCGAAGATGATCGCCGTGAGCGCGAGCGAGACGACAACGGACAAGACCGCCCTGGGCTGATGCTTAGAACACGAGGTTACGGAGGTACTCGTAGTTCGCACGCGCGCTCGCCATTTCATCGCTGGCGTTCTCTTGCTCTACATAACAAGGTTTCCGCGCGAGACCGGGAATAGCCGCGAGGAAGCGCCTGAAGTCGACCGTGCCCTTTCCGAGCTCCGTATCGCGTGATCGGTCGGCAACGACATCCTTCAGATGAAAGGTATGGTAGCGATGCCCATAGCGCGCGAGATACTGCATCGGGTCACCGCCGCCGATGAGCATGTTACCGACATCGAGCTGATGACGCACCACTGACGGATCGGTGCGCTCCACAAACACGTCGTACGGAACTTTGCCGTCGATCCGCTTCATGTGATCGGGCTCGTTGTGGAAGGCCAGCCACACCCCTGCGCGTCTCGCTACGGCTCCAGCATGGTTGAAGCGATCCGCCCACTCGCGCCAGTCGTCCAGCGTCTGGACGGTGTCGGCGTCGAAGCTGGGCACGATCAGATACTCATGGCCGAGCAGCCTGGCCGTGTGGAGGCGTCGCTCCCACCCGACAAGAATCGCCTCGGGGGAGATATGCGCAGATGGTGCGCGCAGCCCTTCGCGAGTGAGCGCGTCGCGCACCTGTTGAGCAGTTCGACCGAAGTTCCCGAACGACCAGAGCAGCTCGACGTCGGTGTATCCAATTGCGCGCACCGCGGCGAAAGTACGATCGGGATCCGCAGCCATCGTTCGGCGTATCGAATACAGCTCGAGGCCGATGCGATCCAGCCGCTGCGCCGCGAGTGCCTTGCGTGGGGCTGCTCCGACGCCGATTCCAACGGCGGTGATTGCCTGAACGAAGTCGCGTCGATTCATCGTGGTTTCGGGATATTACCGCAGCTTTTCATCTGGCACAACGTATGTCAGGGACCAGGTTTATCGATCTTCGGCGCCACCGCTTGCTCCGCTCAAGACGTTAGCGCCTCGAGGCTTCGTTGGCGCCACGCGGAACCGTAGGGCTCGTGGTTGATCATCACGGCCCAAAAAAACTACCGCATGGGAAGCCCGTGAACTCGTGAAGAATGAAATCCCGGCATCTCATTGCCCTCCGACATAAACCCTGAGCGACACCGGGCCGATTTCCCGTCCATCAGCGTCGGCAGTCCACGTAATCGTTTGCCATTGAGATTTCTCAAATCTCGGTGCCACGAGCCGGATCCGCACCGCGAAGTCGTCGTGCGCAGCGGCAATGAAGGCGCTCATCGGCCAGGGATGCGCGTGCTGTGTCGAAGTACTATCAACCATCCAGCCCTGCGGGAGCTGCGTTCGCACGTGGAAGGTGACAGGCTTGTCCGTAGCGTTGTGGAGAATCAGGAGCAGGGGAAAATGCTGTCCGCTTCCAACGCCAAGCTCTGGCGCGAGCAGCCCCGGCATGACGTCGAGATTGTGCGCCGGGTAGAAGCGGCTGTAGAACGCCCATCCTTCGCCCAGCTCGATCGACAAGTCGGGCGCATTTTCGGGCGGACGGTATCCGCGCACGGGTGCAAATGGTATCTGTCCCGAGCCAACTCCGTCCATAATGTCGCCGGTAACCGCGCCGCCGACCAATGACTTGGCCAGTACAAACGGCAGTGGCTGTTCGTAATCACTCAGGTTGTTTGTTGCGAGAGCTTTTGCCGGTTCGTCTCCATACTGCGTGCGATGGAATGACAGCTCCTTCGCCGCGAGCCGGGCGTACGAGACCTTTTGCGAGGGCGACACCGCAGTCATCGAATATTCCGGACCTTTGCCCTTTACGAAGTCGAGGTGCGACGCATCGGTATAGTAGTAGAGCTTCTTCGGCTGCCATGCGCGCAATCCTTCCATCAGGTTGCCGTACCACAGCCGGTCTTCGGGCGCGGCGACCTGTTCGGGAAACCATGTCGGATCACCCGCGAGATCGAACGCCTCGGTGGCAATCACCCCGGCTGCCTGATGGTCCTCATGGTTTTCGCCAACGACTGTAGCGGGCAACATCGTGATCACCACTTCCGGGCGGGTCAGTCTGATGAATCGCACCGCCTCGCCGAGTGAGCTGCCGTGGTTCGACGTTTCTAGCGAGCGGAGTACGTCGGGGAGATCCTGCCCGAACGTGTCCGGAGCGCGGAGAAAAAAGACGTTGGTGATGCCGATCGAGGCCAGCGCCTGTCGCGTCTCGATCTCGCGGATCTCGGCCAATGAACGGGCCTGCTCGTAACCAACGAGGTTTTGGCCCGCATCACCGCGCGTGGTTACGACAACGGCGACGCGGCGGTGCTCGTCGAGCACCGCTTTGGCCAGGTAGCCGGCGATTGTCGACTCGTCATCGGGGTGTGGCGCGATAACGAGAATATCGGCTTTGAACCGTGCATCAGGTGGTGGATTTGTAGGTATTTGTTGCGATTGGGCGACCTGCGCGAGCGTCATCACCGAAAGCCAATTGATCAGTGCCACACGACGAGATATCGGTCTCACGTAGGCATCCCTCGTCTCAGAGGCGCGCGGGAAAGACCGCTAATGAATGCGGAACCTCTCGATATATACGATGGCGCCGAAAAGCGTCTGAAGAGCACCGAGAATCAGCAGCGTGATGTCATAGCGGCCTCTCCAGAAGCGCCAGCCCAGGCCCGCGAGGATAGCGCCCGACACGACAGTAAGGAAGAGGAAGCCGACGATGTGATCCCTGTAAGCGATGTAATAGCCGCCGATCGCCCGCGCTGCAAGAAGATGCCCGAGCAAGCCAACCGCGAGCAGTAGTACACCGAGCCACGTCCGGCGGCGGCTAGCTGTGCTCTGATCCATCAATGTTCTTTTTCAGCGGAGAGGTCTCCGCTTGTCCCGCCCTGAGCTTGTCGCTAAAGCGCTGCGCCTCGCCGATGCGTTCCACCTCGAGCGCGATGGCGTCCACCGACTGCTGAAGGTACTCCAGGCTCTCATCGGCCAGCTGCGCGCGCGGTTGATCCTGCCGCCGTCCCCACGGTGCGCGTTGCCACACCAGGTAGGTCCCGGCGAGCAGCGCGACATGCACGACGGCATGGACCGGCTCACCGACCCAGACGGCATACGCCGCGCCGCCCACGTTGACGAGCGTGAACAGAGCCGTGCCCACCCGCCAGAGCCTGGAGCTTCGAGTCATGGGAATCTCTTCATTCATATAGCACCCTACGCGCCGAATGAAATCAAAGTTACTGCGGACCAGGCCGCCGCTCTACGGTGGCACGACCGCTAGGCAGCGACACTGCCGGTTGTCATTTCAGCGCCGGCAGGAAGGCTACGACGCTGAACAGCGGCCGCAGCGATCGCATCAGATCTCTCGTTTGCTCCGCCACATGATTATTTGCCGAGGGCCGAGCGGATGCGTGCGAGGTGGTGCCAGGGATGTCTCAGCGCGTGATCTTCGATTACAAACTGCGCTGTAACGGGTGCGCCAAAGCTGAGCGAGAACGGCGCAGCGGTATCGAGCTGTTCGTCGGTGAAGGAGCGAACAGCCGCTGCCGCATCCTTACTGTTGCGACGAAGCAGGTCAAGCGCGTCCGGCTTCGATACTGTAGCGAAATCGGCGGCGTGCTTGGCGTTAATCTCGGCCACAGCGTCCCACGTCACATCGGTAACCGCGTTTCCGCCGGCGATCGCCTGTGCGAGCTGGATCTCGATCGGATAGACGCTTGCGACGTGGTGCACGCAGACGCCTACCGGGCGGCCGTCACGCACCGGTGTTCGCCATTCTTTGTCTGAAAGTCCTTCGGCGAATGTTGCCAGCTCTGCAGCTCCCTTTTCAATGCGGGATGCCAATGCTTCAGCACGGTTTTTCACGGTAAGTCTCCTGCTGTGTAAGTGAATTGGTTTTGTGTTAGCTCAAAATTGTGGCGACGGCGGCGGGCCCGGCGGTGAGCTCGCAACGACTGCGACCCGCGACGCTACCTCTTCCATCTGCCGCCGGCGCAACCGTGCCCAACGCGGCAATCGAAACGCGCCGAAAGCGAACATACCGGCGCCCCCGGTCGCGAGCAGTCCCAGTGACGACAGAAAACCGGCGTCCACCGGAACGCCACGCAAGGCGGAGGAGATCATGGCCACTGCAGCGAAGCCCATCGTCCCGAGACCTGCTAGGAGCAGGCCGCGTGCGTCACCTTTCACGGTGCGGAGGCGAACCCGATGTCCGGTCGCAGTGGGCTCGAGGAATGCGTGCAGGTTCCCGTTGGCCCAGTGGCGAAGTGAGCCTTCGGATTTCACAATCCCGCGCGCATCGAACGTCTCGCGCAGATCGGCGACGAATTGTTCCCACTCCTCAGCCGAGAGGGTTCGAGCGAGATCGACGGTCAGTCCGACACCAACCGGTAGGCCGAGGAAGTGGCGCGATGTCGGCCGACCGCTCAGCTCGATTGCCTTGGCTGATCGAGCGAGCTGCTCTGATGAGAATCCGACTTCGCGGCCTATGTCCTGGAGGTCGCTCAGCGTCATCCCTTCGCCCGATGGGAGCTGATGCTGACTGATCTGCTGCGCCTCGGCTGCGCGCTCGAAGATTGCCGCGACTTCCGCTTCGTTGAATCGTCGCTCGGTCATACTGACAGAAAGATACATTCGCGATGGGGGAAGGCCGACGGCCAGTCCCTGATTGGACTATGAGCATTGGCGGCAATGCGAGAAGCATTCGCGATATCAGATCCAGGCGTACCTGGATGGCGGTGCTACTCTAAGCTGGTCACCTCGACGGTCGCTTGCTTCGCTTCCCATTTTGGCTGGACACTTGTGTTACCGATGTCACCGGCTGCTCACCCCTTCATTTCCGAGTCCGCTCGGAGAGCACCGCCGGGCGATCAGCCTCATGGAGTCTGCTATTCGCGACTCTACGGTATCCCCCTGTGCGCTTGTTTTTCGTCCCGGACTCGAGCAACGTCCTACTAACCGGAGGAACCACCATGAGACGCACTCTCTTTGTCGGGTTGTTCGTGCTGCTGAGCCCCGGCTTTGTCCAGGCTCAAGGTCACCCGTACCGCGTCGCGTTCGATCTCACCAGCCGAGACAGTCTCGAGCAGAAGGCGGTGCTGCGGTGGATCAGAGAGGTGGGCACTTCGAGTCCCGATGCGCAAATGGAAGTGGTCATGTACGCGAAGGGGTTCGAGCTGGTCATGCCGGAGCGGTCCGCCTACATCGCCGAGGTGAAAGAGGCCATGAAGAATCCGAACGTGACGTTCAAAGCCTGTGCAATCGCTCTGAAGAACAACAACGTCGACAAGAGCCAGCTGCTACCGGGGGTGCAGACGGTGCCGGACGGCATCTACGAACTCGTTTCGAAGCAGCAGGATCACTGGGGCTACATCAAGGTCATGCACTGACCACCGCCCTCGTAGCGGCTGAGTACGGCCTCGAGTTCGTCAATCATGCATCAGCTCGGGGTTCTGATGAGTAGCACCATCGCGCCACGCACACGTGTTGTGCTACTCAGACGCGCCAAAGCAATGTTTGCCTCACTGAGTGGCAGCACCTCGACTGTCGGACGGATCCCACTCTCGGCAGCGGCTGCGAGCATCTGCCTGACGTCTTCGCGAGTGACGTTCGCGACACTCCTGATCTCGCGCTCCATCCAGAGATGTGACGCGTAATCCAGCCGTAGCAGCTCTTCCTGGTCGGAAGCGGATTTCCTGATCGCGTTGATCACCAGGCGGCCACCTGGCGAAAGGTGCGGGAGCACATCTACAATCGGCTTCCATGCGGGCGTCGTGTCTATGATTGCGTCCAGTCGCTCGGGTGGAGTATCCGACGTTTCACCAACCCACGCGGCGCCAAGCGCACTCGCGAACTCGCGCTCTTCGGGATTTCGGGCGAACACGTAGATGCGTGAGTCCGGATAGCGATGGCGTGCGAGCTGCAGCACCAGGTGCGCCGACGCACCGAATCCGGTGAATCCCAGTGTCTCGCCGTTCGATAAGTTGGCGCGTCTGAGCGATCGCCATCCGATCGCCCCTGCGCAGAGGAGCGGCGCCGCTTCGGCGTCGGTGAAGTCGTTCAGAATTGCATGCGCAAACGGCGCAGGCACGACAGTGTATTCCGCGTATCCGCCGTCCACGTCACAGCCCGTCGCGCGGAACTCGGGACACAGATTCTCCGAGCCGGCTCGGCACCATTTGCAGTGGCCGCATGCGGAGTGAATCCACGCGATGCCGACTCGATCCCCCTCGCGAATGTCGTTCACCTCAGCGCCAACAGCTGCAACGAGACCGATCACCTGGTGGCCGGGAACCAGCGGATATCTCGGCGCTGTAACGCGTCCTTCCACGATATCGAGATCAGTCCGGCACACGGCGCAAACGGAGACTCTTACGAGCAGATCGCCCGGACCGACTTGAGGGACAGGAATTTCCGAGAGCTCGAGCGGCCCATACCCATCGCGCATCGGCGTTGGCCGGCGAAGAATCATCGCCCGCATGCGAACCTCCCGCGTTTGCGCTGCACCAGCGTGTAGAGGGTGTGGCCTAACGCTTCAGCCAATCTGCAAGCGAATCAATTAAATAGCAGCGAGCGACGACATCGCGTGCCGTTCAACACGCGGCTGCGACGGTCGCGGCGCTGTAGCCGCGCTTCCTCAGTATCTCCGGCGCACTCTCCTCGTACCAAGACGCGGACCCTAGCGCGAGAACGTCAGTCGCACGACCTGTCTCACGGGACACGCTCCTACCCGGGCGGGAGAGAAATGCCACGCCGGCAGCACGGTCCGCAGTGCGGCAACCGTGACGGAGTCGAGACTTGGTGGAACCTCGAGTGTCGCCGGCTCAGCGCGGCCGACGGTGTCGACAACAACGGAAACCACGAAGCGACGCGGCTCACCGGGGGGAAATGCGGGCATCGGGTTGCCGGGTTGCAGCCTCGCCGGGGTGATCGTAGTCGTCCCGTTTTTCTCCACTGCGGCCGCGCGCGCGATGCAGTCGACCGTGACGGTGGGCGTGATGGGCGCGATGCGTGACGACGCAGCGGGGGCCGTAGAAGAGAAGGCAGAGGCCGGAGCAGACGCAGAGCCGACCGTGATCGCGACAACGAAAGCCGCCAGCGCGCAGTGAGACGTCACAACTTCACTACCACTGCTCGTTCGCGCCAACGTCAACCGTCATTGTACGCGCACGACCATCGTGCGAGCAACTCGGCTTAGAGGCATCATGTACTCGCGGAGGTGGGTTGGTTTAGGATTGCGAATGTGCGGGGCGTCAGGTGCTACCGCAATGCCCTGCGCACGAGCCCTAAGACCCAGCCAGACGGTCGCGCGTCTGCATCAGCAACTCGATCGCATCCGCCAGATGCTCCTCCGCAATGTGATGGTGGCCACGCTCGCCCCGGAGGCGGTGCGCCTGCATGAGCACGTCGGCATCCCGGAATCCCTCAGGCGTCTGGAACTTGTAGCAGGCAAGCTCGACCGTCAGACCATTCGGATCTTTCAGGTAGATCGAGTTCATGAATCCTCGGTCACGCTCATAAAATGAGATGCCACGATCGGTGAGACGGGCGGCGGCCTCCGTGAAGCTAGCTCGCGAGACGTTGAACGCGATGTGGTCCACAGAACCGATCTCGCGTGGAGCGGGACGGCCGGCATCCTGCCGGGTCTCATTCGTAAACACCGTGAGCAGTCGCCCGTCGCCCGGATCGAAGTAAAGGTGGTTCTCGTCGGGGTTCCCGAGGTTGGGCTGTTCCATGACGAAGGGCATTCCCAAAACGCCCTGCCAGAAATCCACTGCGCTCTGCTTGGTCGAACCCACGATCGTGATGTGGTGCAAGCCCTGGACCTGGATCTTCTTCACGCTCGACTCCTTTGAACGGGAACGCGAATTTCAGCGGCGAACGGTACAGCGCCGGGTGGAATCATGTGCTGGGTGTGGCGAGCTGTATTTCCATTTCAGTTTGTGGGCTTGGTCCCGTAATCCCAGTGCTCGGCGATCTTCCCGTCTCTGATGCGGAACATGTCGAACCACGTCGTGGTGTAGGTTCTCCCAGTATTCTGGCGGTCTGGAAGCTCCCGCCGGAAAGCTAGAACCACCAAGTCCCCCTCTGCGACGATCGCCACGAGATTATCGAGCTCGGGTCGCAGGGGTTGGGGTTCAAAGCGTCCGAAGAAGTCCATGAAGGCCTGGCGCCCTGTCGCCACGTTGGGATTATGCTGGATGTAGTCTTCGGCCAGGTATCGAGGGGCCAGAGACATGTTGCGCGCCTGGAAGACTTCACGCCAGAAATCGAAGACGAATTTCTTGTTGGCCGCGAGCTGATGATTGTCGCTCTGAAGCAGTGCTTGCTGATTCGGATGCGTCGTGACCGGCACCTGCGGGTAAACGGGCGCAGAAAGAATACCGAGCGCGAGTAGACAAAGGAGCACCTTCATGTTTCCTCCTCATTTCAAATGTAAGATGCCTAAGAACTGGCGTTCTGGTGCGTGGCGCGCCGAGTGCGCACCCATTGATGCTGCCGAACTGAACGCGAAGGCGCAACATCATGATGCTCGATTCTGGCCACGGCAGCAGCAACGCCTCTTATACAGCCGGGGGTCGGGCGCCGCGTGTGTGGGCCGCCGCAATGCGCGGCCAACGCTTGTCGACTCCGTAGCACACCGCGAGACCGCCAGCATAGGCGACCAAGTCGAGGACATCGAAGCGGCCCGGGAAGATGCCACGCGGCCAATACATCTGGCTGATTTCAGTGGCGGCGCTCGCGGCGAACAGGCCTAGAGCGGCGACTTCAGGAGTCTGCCCAATGGTCCGTTGAATCAAGGTTTTCCGACCATGCGCGGAATGCAGCCCCCGCGACGCGACGTACAACCATGCCGGCACGACAATATCCGCGGCGTGGTTCGTGAGGAAGCTGCCCCGCACGTGGAGCATATTCAGCGCGCCTGTGACCAGAACGCCTCCGAAGAGTGCGTAGTAAGCCACAAGCCACGCATTTCTACCGGACATTGAACTCCGCTGATGGATCCGTGGGCGTTGAAATTGAGGAAGAAATCACTACTTCTCACTCATCTCCGCGATTCGATACTCAATCCGCAACATCTGTTCGCGCTGATTCAACTCGGCGGCGATTATCCGATTGTGCAGCGCGATGGCTACGGTCAGGATCAGGAACGTGACGCCGAAGATCGCCCACGCCAGGCTTTCGCTGCCCGGATTGCCGACGGCGTTAATGATCAGCAGCAGGCAAATCAAGAGCGCCGCTGCCGGTGCGATCTTGCTCAGCGCGGCCAGGCGGCGAATCTCTACCTTGCTGCGCGCCAGCGATCGAATCCAGAGCGCCGCGCCGCCCAGGCTGATCGCGCCGAAGACGCCCCACATCGTCTTCTGCATCGGCTCGGCCTTTCCCATAACGATCACGATGGCCGCCACCACCGCGAATCCGACGGCGCCCAGGACGCTCGCGATCGTGTACATCCGCTCACCCTTGCTCATCGTTGGCTCGAACATGTTGCGTACTTGCGCTTGCAAGAGCTCCTGCCGTTGAACGCTCAACGGCTCGATGTTCAAAAGTTCATTTCGCAAATCATTCTCTGACATTCGACACCTCCAACTTTTGTCTCAGCGCGATCTTCGCGTAGTGTAATCGCGACTTGACCGTGCCGGCTGGCACATTCATCACATCCGCGATCTGCTCGATGCTCAGGTCCTTCAGAAAAAACAGCGTTAGTACTTCCCGCTGTGCCAGCGGCAGTTTCTCGAGCGTTCGATGCACAAGCAGTGCACCCTCGGTCGAAAAATCGCTCGTTGAATCATGGTCGGGAATTTGCTCGACAGCGTCGGTCATCGGTGCGAAGTGTTTTTTGCTCCGCAGATGGTCGAGCGCCGCGTTGCGTGCGACTCGATAGACGAAGGCTGGCAGGGCACGTCCATCGCGCATCCGTGGCAGCGATTTCACGACGGAGAAGAAAGTTTCCTGGAGCAGATCCCATGCGTCGGCTTCCGATTCGACCATCCGTTGCAGGTAATAGAGCACTGGTTTTTCAAAAAGAGTCACGAGCTCGTTTGCCGCTTCGTCGCGGTTGTCTTGCTGGTATCGCAGCACCAGGAGTTCGCAGCGAATGAGGTCCTTTTCAGTCATGTGGGTTTCCGGTCATAACCCAAGGATGCACCTCGCAGCGAAAGGTTCAAGAATCGGGGAATTATGCACGGCCTGGGGATTCGGCGCGCAATGCATGCATCGTTAGACCGCGTCAGTGCTGGGATTCAAGTTGTCGTGGTCTCGCGCACCGCCGGTCCACGCTGCAGTGTATAGCATGCGCATCCCCATACACGCCTTTTTCGCCGTGGCGCTCGCCTTGGGTCTCCCGCTCTCGGCGCAGGCTCAGGTCAGGCGACCCGTGGTCGCCGTTTTCGCTCACCCCGACGACGAACGCGTCATCGGCCCGCTGCTCTCGCGGCTCGCCAGGGAAGGACGCGAGACCCATCTCGTGATCGCCACCGATGGCTCCAAGGGCGTTCGCGATTTCGCCCACATCCCTGCCGGAGCGGAGCTGGCCGCCGCACGCACAAAGGAGGCGAATTGCGCGGCCAAGCGGCTCGGCGTGCGACAGCTCCACCTGCTGGGTCTCCCGGACGGCGGCCTCGCATCGTTCGATGTGTTGGGCAAGCTGCGGTTGGCGCTCGTGGCGATCGTTGACTCGCTCAAGCCAGCGGCGATCATCACCTTCGGGCCGGAGGGAGGCACCGGGCATCCCGACCACCGGCTGGTGGGCGATGTCATGACCCAGATCGTGCAGGGCGACGCTGGCTACGCGAACGTGGACCTGCTGTACGCGTCACTGCCGACGGAGCGTCTGCGCACCGCACCGCCGGCAGAGCCCACCGTGAACGGCATGGCGCAGGCGCTGTTGACCGTGCAAGTGCCGTTCGAGGAGCGGGACCTCGCGGCGGGACGCGAGGAGTTCGCGTGTCATCGCAGCCAGTACGCGCCGGCGGAGATGGAAGCGGTCAATAG
>JBGPLS010000059.1:0-15283 GCA_041486565.1 Gemmatimonadaceae bacterium | reverse complement strand
GTGAACGCCGCACGCGCCGACTCTTTCATCACGTCTCCGAGCTGCCCGGTGAGAATCAACGACACCGGGCCGCCGGCGCCCGGCTGCTCGGCGTCGCCTCCCCGACTGCCGTAGTACCGCCGAATCGAAGCCTCGACGAACATGATGTCGCCGCCCATCGGCGTGTAATACATCCCCGTCGCGATTCCGACTTCGTTAGCCTCCTGCGCCCGCTCCGGATGAACCTTCGGCCGGCCGAGCAGCTCACGCACCTCCTCGGCGGTGATCGTCTCGTCCACGATCGGTCCCGTCTCGCCCATCGCGATCTTCCGCGCGACCTTCCGCGCGACGGCGCCAAGCTGACGCTCGAGCTGCCGCACTCCACTCTCGCGAGTGTAGTTGGACACGACGCTCATCACGGCGTCGTCGTTGAAGTTGATCCCCTTGTTGCCGAGACCCGACTCCTCGAGCTGCCGCGGAATCAGGTACTTCTTCGCAATCCCCGCCTTCTCCTTTTCCGTGTAGCCTGCAAACTCCACGACTTCCATCCGGTCGAGCAGCGGTCCCGGGATGTTCTGAACGAAGTTCCCTGTCGCGATGAACAGCACCTCGCTCAGATCGAACGGCACTCCGAGGTAATGATCGGTGAACGTGTCGTTCTGTGCCGGATCGAGAACTTCGAGCAGCGCCGCCGACGGATCGCCCTGGAATGAAACCCCGAGCTTGTCCACTTCGTCGAGGAGGAACACCGGATTCTTCGTTCCCGCCTGCTTCATTCCCTGGATGATCCGGCCAGGCATTGCACCGACGTACGTGCGGCGATGTCCGCGAATGTCCGCCTCGTCGCGCGCGCCGCCGAGCGACACACGCACATACTCGCGGCCAAGCGCCCGCGCGATGGATTTTGCGATGGACGTCTTTCCAACGCCCGGCGGTCCGATGAAGATGAGAATCGGACCCTTCGCCATCGCGCGCGCCTTCGCTTCCTTCTTGTCGGTGATCGGGCGATCATCGTCCTCGGGGAAAACGAGCGACGGCGTTGCGTCATCCTTTTCGACGCGAAGCTTCGACGCCGGCAGCTCACCCTGGGCTTCGACTTCCTCGGCAAGCTGCTGCGCGCGCAGCTGTCGAACCGCGAGAAACTCCAGCACGCGATCCTTCACGTCGGTCAGGCCGTAATGATCCTCCTCGAGCACCTGCGCCGCGTGACTGAGGTCGAGCTGATCGTCCGAGCGAATATTCCACGGAAGCTCGGCGATCCATTCGAGGTAGGTGCGAATCACCTGTGCTTCCATTGACTCCCGGCCGGCGCGCTCGAGCCGCCCGAGCTCGCGCTCGACCTCGGCACGCGCCTCCTTGGGAAGCTCGAGGGCGTTGAGCTTGTCGCGGAGATCGGTCATCTCCTTCGACTGGTCGTCGTCGCCGAGCTCCTTCTGGATCGCCTTCATCTGCTCGCGGAGGTACATCTCCCGCTGGCGCTCGCCGAGCTCTTCCTGCACCTGCGACTTGATGTCTTCCTGCGCCTCGAGAAGACCGACCTGCCGCTGGACGTGAACGAGCACCCGCCTCAGACGCTCCTCGACGTTGAGCGTCTCCAGCAATCCCTGCTTTTCCGGGACCGGAAGCTCGATGTAACCGGCCACGAGGTCGGCGAATTTGCCGGGCTCCGTGACCGCGTCGAGCACCTGGTGCACGACTTCCTCGGGGAGGCCGCGGCGCTCTCCGAGCTCGGCGGCGCGCTCACGTGTCTCCTTCTGGAGAGCGGTAAAGGCCGGGTCGCTCTCATCCACCGGACTCATCTCTTCCGCCGGCACGATCACGGCACTCAGATAGCCATCGGCCATCGAGTACTGCAGTGCCGTGGCCCGCTGCTCGCCCTGCAGCAGCAGCTGAACCCCGCCCAGACCGCGCTGAATCTGCCCGATGCGCGCAATGACGCCCATCGAGTAGAGTATGTCCGGGCTCGGCTCGTCAGTGTTGTCGCGCTGGGCGACGGCAAAAACGAGCCTGTCGCCCTTCAGCGCCGACTCGATGGCGCGAAGAGTTCCCGGACGTCCGGCGGAGATCGGCGCTGTCAGGCCGGGAAAGATTACTGTTCCACGAAGTGGCAGAACTGGTATAGTTTGACGCTGTCCCATGAATTCTTCCGTAGTGATTAAATCGAGTGCCGCCTGAGTACTACTTTAGGGACAAGGTATACTGCATCTTTCGAGCGAATGATTTACGCCAGGGGGGCATGATTCGCAAATTGTGTCTGCCGGGATGACTCGCGTATTATGCCATTAAGACCCGACGATGAGCTTGGCGCCCATGTGGCCACCGTTCTCGCCCCCAACTACGAGTTGGAAGGGGAGATCGGTCGCGGCGGCATGGGAATCGTCTATTGCGCCAGGGACAAGCGTCTCAAGCGTAATGTCGCGGTAAAGCTGCTTCCTCCGGAGCTCGCTTTCCGTTCCGACATCCGTTCACGCTTCCTGCGAGAGGCGGAAACGGCCGCGCAGCTCAGCCATCCGAACATCGTTCCGATCTACACCGTCGAGGAGCGCGACAACCTCGTCTACTTCATCATGGCGTTCATCGCCGGCGACAATCTCGCCAAGCGCCTTCAGGACGAGGGCGCGATGGAGCCGAACGAGGTGCGACGGATTCTGCGCGAGGTGGCCGATGCGCTCGCCTACGCGCACCGCCGGAACGTCGTCCACCGCGACATCAAGCCCGACAATATCCTGCTCGATGCGGACAGCGGACGCGCGATGGTCACCGACTTCGGCATCGCCCGCGCGCTCACGGACAAGAACGACTCGCGACTGACGGCGACGGGCATGGCCATCGGCACGCCGGCCTATATGTCTCCCGAGCAGTCGGCGGGCGAGGCCGACATCGACGGACGGAGCGATCTGTATTCGCTCGGCGTCGTCGGATACCAGATGGCCTGCGGCGATCTCCCATTCAATGCGCCGAACACGCCATCGATGCTCGTCAAGCATCTCTCCGAGATGCCGGTGCCGGTGGATCACCGGCGGGTGGATCTGCCGGTGGATCTGTCGCGCATCATCATGATGCTTCTGGAAAAAGATCCGGCGAGCCGCTTCCCCGATGCGCAGTCTCTCGTCGTCGCGCTGAGCGGCGGAGAGATTCCGGTGCGGACGCTGGGCAGCCACATGCCCACACTCGCCGACGAGGGACAGCGTGCGCGACCGCAGTCTCTGGTCGGATCGGTCCGGTCGCCGTGGAGTCCGGCGAACACAAGGATGAGCTCGGGCCCGCGGTCGGCGATGGTTCCGTCGCCCGAGGACCTCGCGAGATGGGATGCACCGGCGGTCCGCAGGTTCCGGAAGAAGCTGGCGCCGTACATCGCGGTAAATGCCATTCTCGTCCCGCTCTCGGTGTTCGGTGAAACCGGAGGACTGTTCATCACGATGGTCTGGTCGATCGCGATGGCGGTCAGCTATTCGAAGCTGTGGCAGGAGGGCTACAACTGGCGCGACGTGTTCAGGCAGCCCCGCGACCGGATGCTGTTCGACGTCGCCGCAGAAACAATCGATGATGCGCGCGCGCTCTTCGATGAGAGCAAGCGCGAGAAAGTGCGCGCCCGTGCCCGCGAGCGCGGACGTCTTCTCGGCATGGGGGGACTGTATGTGCCGCCGCTGCCTCTGGGGGGGCGGTCGACCGCGGGCTCGCGTGGCAGCTCGCGGATGGATCGCTCCCCGCTCCCGGGCGAGACAGCACCGGTCCCGCTTCCCGCCGACAACTCTCCGTACGGATCGGCGCTCAACCAGATCAGGTCCGACCGCGACGAGATCCAGCGACAGGTGATGTCGATGACGAAGAGCGAGCGCGACCTCATCCCCGACGTCGGCACGTCTGCGGACGCGATCTACAAAAAGGCGATGCAGGTGGCGTCAACGCTCGCCGAGCTGGATCTTCGCGATGTCCGCGACACACCGGAGTCAATCGAGCGCGAGATCACCGATCTCGAGGCGAGAGCAAATCCGCTCGAGTATCGCGCCAGCGAGGAGAGAGTGCGGCGTCTTGCTTATCTCAAGCGGCAGCGCAGGGTTGTCGCCGATCTGCGGAAGACCCGCGGCGAAGCGGAGACGAAGCTGGAGCACTGCCGCACGCTCCTCCGCAGCATGCGTCTCGAGCTGCTGCGTTATCGCTCCGCCGGAATGTCGGGAACGCCCGCCGGGCTGACCATGGTGACCCAACAGGCCCAAGTGGTGGTAAGAGAGATGGGATATCTTTCCGACGCGGCCGCCGAGGTCAACGCGCTTTAGCCGCGTCGCAGCTTGGCGCGCGTCTCGCCACAGCAGCCACAGCAGCCACAGCAGCCACAGCAGCCACAGCAGCCACGCCGGCCACAACGATGCACAAACCCCCGCGAACGACATTCGCCGCGATTGCTGTGATGACCATTGCCGCCGGCGGCTGCACTGAGCACGCTGCCCCGCTGAGCGGGCGCGACGTCAGCCCGCAGGGAGCGGCGACTGCAACGGAGAGAGCCCGCCGGGATTCGCTCGCGGCGGACTCGGCGCAGCGCGCCCGGATCGTGCGTGTTCCCCGCCCGGAAGTTCTTCGCGGTCTGTACGTCAACAGATGGGCCGCTCTCGGAAAAAAGATGACCCAGATCATCGACCTGGCGAAATCGACCGAGGTCAATGCGGTAGTGATCGACGTCAAGGACGACCGGGGCTTCGTGCTCTACAAATCGCGCGTTCCACTGGCGGACGAGATCGGTGCCGACACCACTCGTCCGATGTCGCACACCAGGTTGCGCTCCCTCCTCGATACGATGGTTGCGCACAGGATTTTTCCGATTGCGCGAATTGTTGTCGCGAAAGACCCGCTGCTCGCGAGGGCGAAGCTCCCCTGGGCGATCAAGAGAAAGGACAACCTCGAGCCGTGGCTCGACAAGAACGGGAATCCCTGGCTCGACCCTCACCAGCCGGGGGTCTGGCAGTACGCAGCCGACCTCGCGAGGGAAGCGTACGATCTCGGATTCGGCGAGGTGCAGTTCGACTACGTCCGCTTTCCCGACGAGAAACGTCTTGTGTCCGAGACGGTGTATCCGCTGGCCAACGGACGCGTTCGCGCGCAGGTGATCCGCGACCAGCTCGGGCTTCTCAATGCGAAGCTCCGCCCGTATTCGATTCCGGTGACGATCGACGTGTTCGGATTGACGGCAACCGATACCACGGACATGGGAATCGGCCAGAAATGGGAGCGGTTCGTCGATCGCGCGGACGTCGTGCTGCCGATGGTCTATCCATCGCATTTTGCGCCGGGCACCTACAAGCTCGGCAACCCGAACGCCCATCCGTACGCGACGATCGATCACGCACTCAAGGACATGAAGCGCCGCAGCGCGGGTATCGCCGGCGCCGCGAAGATCGTTCCCTGGTACCAGGATTTCACTCTCGGGTCGCCGCACTATTACGCCGAGCAGGTCCGAGCGCAAATGAAGGCCGGATACGACAACGGGTTCCAGAGCTGGATCCTCTGGAACCCGGGAAGTCGCTACACGGCTGGCGCGCTCCTGCCTGAAAGCGGAGGCAGCGTCAGCCCGAAGTAGCGGACGGCGGCGACAACGCCGCTACTGTTGCTGCTGCTTCTGGCGCTGCTCCATCCGCGCTTTCATCTCGGCGACGTTCTTGTCGAAGATCTTCTGCTGATCGGCGGTGAGGATCGCGCGATACTCCGCGTGTGACTTCGTGCTCATCTCCATCATCTTGGCGCGACTTGCACTGTCGGGTGGTCCCTGCATGGCACCGCCCGCCGGCATGAGCGCCTGTCGCTCGGCTCTGTACTTCTCCATGATCTTCTGCACCTGATCCTTTTGTGCGTCAGTGAGGTCGATGCCGTTGAACAGCATTCTCGACATCCCGCCGCCGCGACCCATCTGCATTCCACCCTGCATTCCACCCTGCGGCGGAGGCCCTCCCTGCACGGGAGGCGTGCCCTGCGCACTCGCAACTGAAGCGACGCCAAGGAAGGCGGCGCCGGCAATGCTCAATCGAATCCAGCTCATGTTTTCTCCAAGACTGTAACTGTGTTGTCGTACCAATGGTCGGTAGTGATACGCGCGAGATCAAAAAAAGGTTGACTGCCGCTGCGGACTACGAACCAACTGCGTTGCAGGCCGCAGTAGTCTGCAATCAGGGTTCCCGCGAGTAACCTCTAAGTCGTTAAGGTCTAACAACTTGGCCTGGCTGCCCTAGCGCCGGGGGCAAAATCTGCTATTCTTACCGGCCACCATTCGGGCGCTGAATCCGCGCTCTCGTTCACCCGCTCCCGTTGTGGGGACGAGCTTGCATCAAGGACAGTCCACCGCTTTTTCAACTCCAACAGACGTCGAGCGCCGATAGTGACTGCTCCCAGTACTGCCGCTGATTCGATTCTCGCGCCTCAGGCACCCAGCGGCGAGCCTCTGAAATTCCCGATTGGCTGGATCTTCGACAACGCATCAGGACCGATCAAATACCGTGCGGCGACGGAGGTGGCGCGACTCCCGGACGCGACGATCGGCGAAATCGGTTGGCTCCCGTATGCTTTCCGTCCGGCGCTCCGCATCGCGTTGACGCAGCAACCCGATGGCACATGGAACCGGTCGATGCTGACGATTCCGGTGAAGAACAGCGTCAACTTTGCCAACATCGGTACGATCCCCGCCGTTCGCCGGCTTCTCGAGTACGGATGGGATCGCGAATCTCCGCCGCTTGCGCTTGCGCGGCGGGCTCTGTTCAGGCTTCTCGCCGAAGACAACGATCCGGCATTTCTATATGAGCTGGGCGCCAAGGCGAAGGACGAGGACGCGGTCAGGCGTGGCCGTCTGCTGTTGCGCGAAGCCGCAACGGCGGCCCTGGCGCGGGCCGGCTATGAGGCGGATCCCCGCCTGCGTGGAGCGGCTCGCCGGATCATCGAGCGCATCGACTCATATCTCAATTCTCCGCTCGCCGAAAAGCCGTGGATACGCGTCGGCAACGTCCACGTTCTCGCGCCCGAAGCGATGCCGCCTTCGGTTCATGCACTGACGATGCTGGCACACATGCCGATTTTCAGGCAGGAGAACTACTCCGAAGTCGAGCGCATCTATGCCTACATCTCGCAGCCGCATCCAAGGCAGGACTCGGTGCAGCTCGTGGGGAAGAAGATCATCGAGCAGCCGCACTTCGTGCTCGGCGATCGTCTCCCGCACCGTAACGCGGTCGAGGCCGACATTCCATTCGCCCTGATGTGGCTCGAGACGATGGCGCGCCTCGGATTCCTTCGACGGAACGAGAACTGGCTCAAGATGTACGAGCGCTTCGAGGACGATCGCGACCGCTCGGCCGTCTGGCACCCGCACAAAGGCACTGACATCCCGACGAGCACGAATCCGCGTGTGTGGTCGAGCTTCCCGCTCGAGGATTTCACCGCCGGCTCGGTCAGGGGCACGGCGGCTGCGGTTGCGGACGTGACCTTCCGCATTGGACTCATCGGGAAGCTCATCGGCCGGGAGATCGAGCTCATCTAGCTCGCTGGGATGGTTCTAGCTGGACGACTTCCACCCGCGGTGATGTTTCCCGCGGGCAGATCCGAGCTCCGGACGCGGTATCTCGATCTCCGATCGGGAATCCGGGTTCGCGCCGTCGTTTGCGGCGACGAATCGGATCCGCCGGTCCTCATGCTTCCCGGCTGGGGATGCTCGGTGTACGTGTTCCGCGAGAATCTCGCACCCCTTGCCGCCGCCGGGTTCTATGCGATCGCGGTCGACCTCAAGGGACACGGCCTCTCGGACAAGCCGCAGTCGCCGGAAGACTATCGTGTCGAGACCATGATCGAGCACGTGGCCGAGATAGTGGATGCACTCGGTGTCGAGAAGGTCGCGCTCACGGGTCTGTCGATGGGCGCGGCACTCGCGGCCCACGTCGCAGGGACTCATCCGGAGCGTGTGCGCGCCGTTGTGATGGTATCGCCGGTGGGGTTTACGGGCGTTCCGGGTCTCCGCGCGATCCGACTCCTGACGCCGCGGTGGATCACGCCGCTCCTGCCGCGAGTCGCCACGAGAACTTTGGTTCGAATGATTCTCTGGGTGATGAACGGGAAGCTGCGCCGGATTACGCCGAGGGATGTTGACGAGTACTGGGCGCCGGCGCAGTTCCCGGAGTTCACAGTCGCGATGCGCCATCTTCTCCATGAGTTCACATGGCGCGCGCCATTCGAGCCGCTGGCCGTTCCCTGTCTTCTAATCTCCGGAACGAACGATCGCCTGATGCCGCGATCCGGCTCCCACAGCTATCAGCGCGCGATGCCCGATCTCCGGCACATCGAAGTAGAAGGTGCCGGACATGTCGTGTACGACGAGGCGGCGTCAGTCGTCAACGGCGCGCTGGTGGATTTTTTTCGCAACTCACCGCCTTAATAAGGTTCTTCCGCGACACCAGGATTCCGGAATCGGGGGATCAAACCCATCCAGTATGCGCGTTATGAGTTTCCAGTTGATCCCGTTCTCCGTTTTTCCGTGAGGAATGAAACGGCGAAACGGGCCAACTGGAAAACTGGACACTCACGACGCGCGAACTGAGTGGGTTGCTTGCGACTCTCTTTTATCACCGAATTGCTGGAATTCCCGGGAAAAAACGAAAAAATGCTCGCATCCACAGGCGGAGGTTGACCGGCCTTATATTCCAGACGACGATGACCAGGCACAAGAAGCCGGCCGACTTGGCTGAAATTGACGAACAATCTGCCCCGGCCGCGCTGACGTTTCCCGAGCTCGGGCTGATCCCCGAGCTGCTCGATGCGGTCAGGGATGCAGGCTATACCACACCCACTCCGATCCAGCGCCAGGCGATTCCGCTGGCGCTGCGCGGCCGCGACCTGATCGGCCTCGCCCAAACCGGCACCGGCAAAACCGCCGGCTTTACGCTTCCGATCATCCAGCGGCTGCTCGCTGGCATGGGACCGGAGAAGGCTGACGAGCGGACGCACCGCGTTCGCGCTCTCATCCTCACGCCGACGCGCGAGCTTTGCGTCCAGGTAGAGGAGAGCTTCAAGAAATACGGCCGGCATTCCGACATCAGGGTGGTCTCGATCTATGGCGGCGTTCCTCTCGATCCGCAGCAGACCAGACTACGCAAGGGCGTGGACGTCGTCGTCGCAACGCCGGGTCGCTTGCTCGATCACATGGAGCGCCAGAACGTAGTGTTCGACGACCTCGAGATACTCGTCCTCGACGAGGCCGACCGCATGCTCGACATGGGGTTCGCGCCGCAGCTCAACCGCATCGTGGCGGAGGTCCCGCGATATCGCCAGACGCTTCTCTTCAGCGCGACGATGGTGCCCGAGGTCGAATCGTTGGCGCGCAAATACCTGCGCAAGCCCATCGTCGTCCAGGTCGGCCGCCGCTCGGAAGCTGCGAGCACAGTGACCCACGCCGTCTATCCCGTGCCGAGAGACCGGAAGACAGAGCTGCTGGCGGAGCTGTTGAAAAAGGAAGAGCTCGACTCGGTGCTCATCTTCACCCGGACCAAGCACGGCGCCGATCGTGTCGTGCGACATCTCGACGCCAAGGGGATCGCCGCCACTGCGATGCACGCCGACAAGTCACAGGGAGAGCGAACGCGCGCTCTGGACGACTTCAAGAGCGGGAAGATCCGCGTCCTCGTGGCGACCGACATCGCGCAGCGCGGACTCGACGTGACGGGGATTTCACACGTCATCAACTACGACGTGCCGCAGCAGCCCGAGGATTACGTACATCGGATTGGAAGGACGGGTCGCGCCGCGGCTACCGGCGACGCGTTCACTTTCATGTCGCCCGACGAGATCGCGATGGTGCGGACGATCGAAAGAGTGATCGGCCAGCAGATCCCGAGAATCTCCGTTCCCGGATACGATTTCGGATCGGTTGGTCCGGTGGACGACGAAGCGCCGGTGATGCCGCCCGCGACCGCCGCCGAGCCGCCCGTGAAGGAGCCCGCGCGCCGCCAGCTGCGCCGGCCTAATGTCGTACGCGGCCGAGGCGCGAGACGTAGATAGTATCGGCGGCGAGATTGCGCGCGACGATGAGCGTGAGGTTTCCGGCGCCGTAGCCGATCCCGGTGGGAGAGTACGTGATGGAAGTGCGCGTGCTGAGCAGAGTCACGCCATGCGCCCGCTCGATCTCCCGCTTCTGCACCGTGTCACTGCCGACGTGCACCGAGACGACCCCGCGTGCCGGATCTATCTCGAGAGTTGCCTGGGCCGCGCGGGCGATGGCGACATGACGGGCCGTCGAAAAAAGGGCGTCGAGCTCAGTCACCGCGCCGCGCACCTCGAATGCGTCGATGAAGCCTGAGGCTCTCGGCAGAACAATCGCCGACAGGATTGCGATGACGGCGAGTACGACCGTCAGCTCGACGACATTGAATCCGCGCTTCACTGAATGCTCCGGGACCGAAAGACTCAGATCTAGCCGCTGACTTCGTCCAATCATTCATCGGAGCGTTGCGGGGACAATCGTTTTGTCGTGGCAGCGGTTCACGGAATGCGTTAAATATCGACCGACTGCGGACGCCCACCAGACGGAGCAACAGACATGAAGATCGCGATCGAATACTGCTCGGTTTGAAACTACGAGCCCCGAGCCGCCAGTCTGGCGGCTGAGCTCAGAGATCGATATCCCGGCGCGGAGATCGAGATGATCGCTTCGCGCGGCGGACGGTTCGAAGTGGCCGTCGACGGGATACTGGTATACGAGAAATCAAAAACCGGACGCCACGCCCGGGCCGGTGAGATCGCCAAGCTGATCGCGAAGACAGAGAGCGGTGCTTTCCGCTAGCTTCGCGGGCGCGACTTCCCGATTGTTTTCAGGCTGGAGCTTCTGCTCCCCTGAGGCCGTCTCTCCGGAGCAGAAACGGTGTCCGAACTGGGTGACACCGAGGGTTGGTTCAGACATATCTCGACATCGGTAACTCATTGTCCCCTATTGGTTTAGAGTCTATTCATCAGTTTGGCATGCCTCCTGCCCTCGTACAGACCATGACCAACCTTGATTACCTGCGGGCGACCGTGGGGAAGATGGATAGATGGCGGTTGCTTCTGCTCGCCGCGGCGATGCTCGCGGTGGGTGGGTCGGCGGAGGCCCAGGGGATTCCACGGGGTTTGCCTATGCCGCAATTCCCGAAGGCCTCGCCGAAGCAAAGGCAACAGCCCGCGGTGCCGCCTGCGTACAGGCCTCCGCAGGGAATGTGCAGGATCTGGATCGAAGGAGTTCCTCCCGATCAGCAGCCCGCCCCCACGGACTGCGTCAACGCGGTCCGCAACCGCCCGACTAACGGCTCTGTGATTTTCGGCGACGACGTGCCGAAAAAGGGCTTCGCCAAGCCGAAGAAAGGCAAGACGTCCTGAATCTTCAGGCCGCTCGCCCCTTGGATACAAAAGGAGACGGACAAATGAATCGCTTGATGATCATACTCGGCCTTGCCGCGACCGCCGCGATTTCGGCACCGGCTTCGGCCCAGACGAATTGCCGCTGGTGGGACGTGAACTGCAGTACCACAAGCACGCGCACTGACCGCACCAACACGAGAATCGACGGCTCGTGGCAGGTGGCGGGGCGCGACGCGAACGGCAACACGATCTACCAGCGCCAGCGCGTTGACGGCAATGGCAACGTCGTCGTGGAACGTGCACGCCGCGACCAGTTCGGCCGCTACATCATCGTCGACACGCGGGTGGCCGGCCGCGACGTGAACCGCGGCATCTATGGCAATGTGAATCGCGGCAGGAATCGCAGCGAGGTGCGCTACGGAGCCAACGGCGCAATCTGCAAGTACAAGGAAAACGAGCGGGGCTACAAGGAAGACTGCAAGTATCCCAAGCCGGCGAAGAAGCTCAAGAAGTACAAGGTGGCGCGCAACGACCGTGTCGAGGATCGCCGGGTCAATCGGGACGGGGTCTGGTACGACGTCGGCAACGGCAGGGGAAAGGGCAAGTACAAGAATCATTAGCCCTCGAGTTCGAGCCCCGGGCGGAGCGATTCCACCCGGGGCTTTTTTTGTGCAAGTTGCAAACGTGATGCGCAAGGTTCAGGACAAGTATCTCCCGCCCGACCACGAAGCATTCGTCGCGGCGGAGCCGCCCACCGGTCGCATCATCGTCATCGCGCCGACGCGCGCCGCGTGCGAGACAATCGAGCTCGCCCTCGGACTGCATCTTCAGACTGTTCTCGAGGAACAGCACGGAAGCGAGATTCGCGCGCTCGCCGCGGCGGGCAAGGGATTCGGAATCGTCGCTGGAACGGGAACCGGAAAAACGCTTTCCATCCGGCCGATTTCCGAGACCATGCTCGGCACCGAAGAGCTACGCGCCGGCGTGGTGAACCGCGAGCGCGAGGCGACGCCCGACACACCGACGTGGAACGTCATCATCGTCACCACCGGCATCGCCCGCCGCTGGTTCCAGGATGGTGACATCCTTCGCACCGACACGCTCGTGGTGGACGAAATCCACCAGACTTCGGCGGAGCTCGAGCTGTGTCTCGCGCTGGGGAAGCGCGTCGGATGCCGTTTCATCTGGCTGTCGGCAACAGTGGATCCCACTTTCTACGCCGAGTACCTCGATGCGTCGGAGGTGCTCCAGAGCTACGCATTCGACCCGTCGCGCGCGGCGAACGTGAAGGTGGTGCGGAAGGATCCGCTCGAGTTTCTTGACGACCGGTTTCTCCAGCAGGTGATCAAGCAGCGGCGGGGCGTCGGAATGTTTCTGCCGACCCGGGCCGGCGTGGAGGAGGCGGCGGCTCTCGTGGAAACGAGGTTTCCCCGCATCAACACCGCGTACTATCACGGCGGGGAGCCGATTCGCGTCATCCGTCCTTTCCTCGAAGCCGAGGAGCCCAAGCCGTTCTTTCTGACGATGACGGCAGCGGGCCAGAGCGCGCTCAACGTGCGCGGGCTCGATACGGTCGTGATCGACGACTCGCGATTCGGCAACATCATCGAGCACGGCAAGAACGTCCTCACACGCATGCACCTCGGCGCAAACGAGATACTCCAGATGGCGGGACGCGTGCACGGCCGCGTCGAGGGCGGACGGGTCTTCATTCTCTCCGACCGGGACATCCGCTTCGAGACGCTTCGCCCCACTGCGCCGGAGTTCCAGCTCGCCGGCGATTCGGAACGAGTCGCGATGACGTGCGCCGATCTCGGCGTCGATGCGTCAGAGCTGGAGCTTCCAGTACCGCTCGACCGCGTGGCCTACCGACGCGCCGTGAAGCTCCTGGAGAGTCGCGGGATCATCGAGAAGGGCAGGCTGTCGCATTACGGGAAGCAGGTCGAGGCGATGCCGGTGGACCGGCCCTGGGCCGAGCTCCTTGTGAACGCCGACGACGAGCTGGTGCCGTACCTCGCGGTGATGAGCTCACTCGAGTCGTTGCACCGGATGACGCGCGAGGAGCGGGATCTCGCCGGGCTGGTGATCGCGGGGAGCGACCATCTCACGGCTTACAACCTCTACGCGGAAGCGTACTCGCGCTGTGGCTACGTCGGTCAGGTCTACGGTCTTCCGCGACATCTCTTTGACGAACGCATCGAGCGGTGGGCGGAAAAGCGCGGGGTTCTCATCAAGGCGATCGAAGACACGGCGCTCGGGATGGCGAGCGTCTTCCGCGCGCTGGGGATGCCGCTGCCCGACAGGATGGTCATCGCCCGCGACCACATTCAGCGGAAGTTCAGCGAGCTGCTCGCGCGCTTCATGCCCTTTGATCTCGTCATCGACGAAGAGACGGCGGACGGGATGCAAGCGCGTGTCTCGAGGACGAGCGTCTGCGGCAGCTGGGGGGCCATCGCGGGCGAGATCCGATACTTCGCCGACAGATCCGGGAATCCGCGGGCCGCGGTCGAGGGAACCCAGATCCCGATGCACCTCATCCGGAAGTACGCGACCCGCGGCGTCTCGGAGGTCAGCTACGATTCGAAGCGAAAAGGCGGCCAGCTCCTGCTGGTGAGAACGCTCGACTATTTCGGCTTCGAGCTCGAGCGCGAAGTTGAGCCGCTGGAGATCTTCACCGAGGAAAATGCAGAGCGCGCGCGGCATGCGCTGGCCGAAGCGCTGGCCCGCGGCGAGGCCCGGCACCCGGCGGTGAAGCGCAACCGTGCGGCGATCGAGGAAATTCGCGAGACATATCGGCGATCGGGGGGGAAGACGCCGCGTCTTGGGCTCGCCGAGCTGACGGAGTGGTACGAGCGACAGCTGGCGCCGATCAATTCCATGGATGAGCTCAGGAATGCGCGCCTCGTCCTCAACCGTGATGAGTTCGTGTCGGGTGAGATCAGGGAGCACTACGCTGCGCTCCCATCCATGGTGGAGATCCGGGATCGCGAGATCGACATCGACTACGATGTCGAGGAGTGTGATGGACAAAGCCTCGGGGTCGCGCGTCTTCGAATTCCCGAGAAACTGGCGCGGAACATCGGTGAATCGGAGCTCCCGGCGCTCGACCGGCCTCTCCGGTTCGTTGTGATTCGCGGACAGCGCGGGGCGATAAGAGCGGACTCTCTCGAGGAGCTACAGGAGATTCTCGAGCGTCCCTGGTCGCCGGACGAGGTGGAAGAAGAAGGTGGTGCGGGGGAGCCACTGTCGCGCGAAGAGGAGCGGGCGCGCGAGCTTGCGGTCAGGCGTCGGCAAAGTGCCGGGCGACATCGGGGCGGAAGCGGGGGCGGCGGCGGGCAAGGGAAGGGGTCGCGGGGTAAATTTCCGCGCCGATGACAAACAGCTCGCGCGGTTCCCGACCTCCCGGCGGAGACGTCGCCCTCGCCGACTACTTTCGCGCGCATCAGCGGGTCGTCGCTGACAGCGGGGAGAAGCTCGCGCCCGCCGCCCAGGCAGCGGGTCGTGCGATTATCGAGTCTCTGTCTCGCGGCGGAAAGGTCATCTGCTTCGGCAACGGAGGGAGCGCGACACAGGCCAGTCACCTCGCCGGAGAGCTCGTTGGCCGGTTCCATCGCGCGCGCCGTCCACTCCCTGCGGTGTCCCTGGCGAGCGATGGCGGCACGATGACGTGCATCGGTAACGACTTCGGATATCCGGATCTCTTCGCGCGGCAGATGGAGGCATTTGCCCACGAAGGAGACGTCGCGATCGGACTCACGACCAGCGGAAAATCCGAGAATGTGGTGCGGGCTCTCGATGTGGCGAGAAGGCGTGGGGTGGTGACGATCGCGCTCACCGGTGCGGCGGGACTGACCGGAGGCGACGCCGATCATCTCATCGCGGTACCGAGCGAAAACACGGCGCACGTCCAGGAGGTGCACCTGATGGTGCTGCACGCGTGGTGCATCGCGAT